>DATINR010000091.1:0-11191 GCA_035473995.1 Solirubrobacteraceae bacterium | reverse complement strand
AGCACCGCGCCGTTTGGCTTCTTGATCGCCGATTTGAACTGCTCGAGCGCGTGCTGGGGCATGCCCAGCGAATCCAGGCCCTGGATCACACCGCTCTTGTCGAGGATGCGCAGCACGACGCCCTCGCCGTAGACCAGCGGCAGCGTGACCACGCGGATGTCCACGCGACGGCCGTCGACCGTCAGCGCGAAGCGGCCGTCCTGTGGCAGGCGCTTCTCCGAGATGTCGAGGTCGGCCATGATCTTGATGCGCGAGACCACGCCCATCGCCATCTTGCGCTTGACCGTCGCCGCCGGCGCGAGCACGCCGTCGACGCGGAACAGCACGCGCGTGTCGCCCTCTTCCGGGTTGACGTGGATGTCCGAGGCGCCCTGCTGCACCGCCTGCGCGACGATCGAGTGCACGAGCTTGATGATCGGCGCGTCGCGGTCGGCCTCGTCGACCTGCAGGTCCTGCTCTTCGTCGGCGTCGACGTCCTCCTCGACGATGTCCTCGATCGAGTCGTCCATCCGCGCCAGGCGCGCGAGCAGCAGGTTGAGGTCCTCGACCGACGCCGCCACCGGCTTCACGCGGCGGCCCGTCATCATCGCCACGTCGTCGATCGTCAGCACGTTCGTCGGGTCGGCCATCGCCAGCAGCAGCGCGCCGTCCTCGCCGAAGCCGATCGGCACCGACTGATAGCGCTTGCTCGCTTCCGAATTGAGCAGGTTGGCCGCGCCCATGTCGAGGTCGTAGACCGCTAGGTCGACGTAGTCCAGGCCGAAGCGCTCCGCCACCACGCGCGCCAGCTGGTCGTGACGCAGCACGCCCTGCTCGACCAGCACGAGGCCCGTCGGACGTCCCTGGCTGCGCGCCGTCTCGACCGCCTCGTCGACCTGCTCGCGGTCGGCGAAGCCGAGGTCGACGACCACTTCGCCGATCATCCGCGTCGAGCGCCCCATGCGCCGCGGCGGGTACAGCCCGGTGCCCGGCCCCTTGGGCTCCGGCTCAGGTGTCGTCTCCGGACCGCCCGGCTGCGCAACCGGCGCATCGCTGGTTGGGTTGGTCTCCGTCGCCTCGGCCGGGCGTGCAGCAGTCGGCTCGGCCGTCGGCGTGCCGACGTCGCTCATAGCTACTACATCGGCAGCAACGCTGCCGGCCTTGACCCGGGTCCGGCTTGCGCGAAAACCCCTGTGGACACGGGCTCAGAGGCCCTGCTCGAAGGCTCCCTTGACCTGCGCGTCGACGGCATTCAGCCGGTGCAGCGCGAGCGCCTCCGCAGAGGCAAAGCGCGCGCCCCCGGCACTGTCCGGGCCGTGGTGCATCAGCACGCAGTGCTCGAGCGCCAGCCGCCGCTCGGCGGGGAGCGCGTCCGGCATGTGGCGCGCCAGCGTGCGCAGGCCCAGCTCGACGTGGCCGAGCATGCGCCCCTCCGCGCTGCGCGCGATCTCCGCGCCGTAGGTGAACTCCTGCGTCTTGCCGAGGTCGTGCACGATCGCTGCGCTGAGCAGCAGGTCTCGATCCAGGCGCGGATGAAGCGCGCACAGCTCGTGTGCCAGCGTCGCCACCCCGACCGTGTGCTCCAGCAGGCCGCCGAGGTAGGCGTGATGGGCGCCCGCGCGCTGCCCCGGGATCGAGCACGGCGCGCGGCGCAGCTGCGCGCGCAGCTCGGCGTCGTCGAGCACGTTCGCCAGCAGCAGCTTCAGCGGCGCTTCGTAGACCTCGCGCGCGAGGTGTTCGAGGAAGCCTTCGAGCTCGTCGAGGTCGCGGTAGGCAGTCGGCAGGAAGCCCGCCGGGTCGGCCTCGTCGTCCTCGGCGCGAGCGATCGAGACGAGGTTGAGCTGCAGCTTCTCGCGGTAGCGCTCGACGCGCCCGCGCACGTGGACCAGCTCGCCCCGCTCGAAGCGCCCTGCGAGCAGATCGGCATCGTTGAACACGCGCCCCAGGATCGTGCCCGTCGAGTCGCCGAGCTCCACGTTCAGATACGCGGTGCCCGCACGCGAGATCTGCCGTTCCTTGCGCGTGCACGCGAACACGCCGTCGAGCTCGTCCTGGTCGCGCAGCGTCGCGATCGTCTGGCGCGCGTCGGCACCCGGAGCGCCCGTGTGCGGATCGCCCGCGGCACGCCCAGTCGGGGCGTCCGCGGCGTTCTCAAACGGCGGTGTGCTCGTGGCGGAGGCCATCGTTCCATGATGTACGGTGGTTCGGATGCAGCCGCTGATCTGGGATCGCCGTCCCGACGGCCTTCGCGCCCCCGCGATGGTTTGCGCGTTTCAGGGCTGGAACGACGCCGGAGACGCCGCCTCGAGCGCCGTCTCCTTCCTCGCTTCCTCGCTGCAGGCACGGCGCTTTGCGCGGATCGACTCCGAGGAGTTCTACGACTTCCAGACCAACCGCCCGAGCGTGCAGTTCAACGACGAGAACGAGCGCGAGATCGTCTGGCCGGCCGTCGAAGTGCTCGAGGCGACCGCGCCCCGCGCCCCGCGCGACCTCGTGCTCGTGCAGGGCGTCGAGCCCTCGCTGCGCTGGCGCTCCTTCACGCAGCACATCGTCGAGCTGGCCGAGGCGCTCGGCGTGCAGGTCGTCGTCTCGCTCGGTGCCCTGCTCGGCGACGTGCCCCACACGCGCCCCGTGTCGATGTCCGGCCACGCCACCGACCCGGCGCTGATGGAGCGCCTTGGCATGCAGGGCTCGACCTATGAGGGACCCACTGGCATCGTCGGCGTGCTGCACGCAGCGTGCGCCCAGGCCGGCCTGCCCTCGGCGAGCCTGTGGGCAGGCGTGCCCCACTACGTCGCCGCCGCCGCAAATCCGAAGGCCGCGCTCGCGCTGCTGCGGCGCGTCGAAGGCCTGATCGGCGTCTCCGTCGACGTCTCCGAGCTCGAGTCCGCCGCCGCCGACTACGAGCGACAGGTCGGGCTCGCCGTGCAGAGCGACCCCGACATCCAGGCTTTCGTGGAACGTCTCGAGCAGGCCGCCGAGGGCGAGGAGGACGTAGCGCCCGAGGACGTCCCTTCCGGCGACGCGATCGCGCGCGAATTCCAGCGCTTCCTGCGCCAGCGCGGGCGCGAGGCGTAGGTCGGCGAAGCCCAAGCGCGGCGCGGCGAGCGTCCAGCAGACCCAGGCCGTCTACTTCTCCGCCACCGGACAGACGATCCGGTAGTCGCAGATCGAGCACGCTGCATGCGAGGGCGTCGGCTCGAACTCCTGCGCGAGGATCCCCTCGCCGACCTCCATCACGAGTTGCTTCACCGAGGCCTCGTCCTGCGCGCCGCGCGGCACCGGCACCTTGAGGTCATCGAGCACGTAGTAGTAGGCCTGGCGGGAGGAGCCAAGGCCCCAGTCCTCGCGCGCGGCCAGCGCATACAGCGACAGCTGCACGTCGTCCTTCAGTTGCTCCGCGCTCTTCGGGCGCGAGGTCTTGTAGTCGATCAGCTCGTACTGCTCCTGCGCGTCGCCCTCGCTGCCGCCCGTCTCGCCCGCGTCGTTCGCATCGCCGTCGCGGATCCGATCGACGCGGTCGACGCGCCCACGCAGGTGGTGCGGGCCGAGCCGGAAGGAGAAGCTGCGCTCGAACCAGACCGGTTCGGCGTCCTGGCCGCGCAGGCGCGCGTGGTAGCGATCGAGCGCGGCGCGCGCCTTGGCCAGCAGCTCGCCCTCGTAGTCGCTCTCGCCGAAGCCCGCCCGGCGCCAGCCCGCGTCGAGCAGCGCGTGCATCTGCTCGAGCGTCTGCGCCCCGTCGCAGTGAAAGCGCTCGAGCACCTGGTGCACGACGATGCCGAAGCGCTGGTGCGGCGTCTGCTCGGTCGGGATTCGCAGGACGCGCGCGAACTTGTAGCGCAACGGACAGCTGCGGTAGGTCTCGATGTCCGACGCCGACAGCGCCAGGCCCACGCCCTTGCGCGGCAGGAACGGCTCGAGCGAATGCTCTTCGCGCCCGCCCACGTTCGAGCGCGCCGTGAGCGCCTGATCCAGCGGCGAGGTCTGGAAGATCTCGCGCTGCACCGGCGTCGTCGCCGCGAGCAGCCGGGCGTTGACGTCGGCCAGCGCCTCCGCCAGCTCCTGTCCGGCTGGGCGCTGCAGCAGCGCCGCCAGCTTGACCAGCTCCAGGTAGCGCACGACGCCGTGTGAGATGTCGAGTTCGGTGTCCAGGCGCAGCTCGCCGAGGTGCCCGCCGATCCGCCCGACGCTCTCGAGCACCTCCTCGCGTAGCCGCTGATAGCTCTCCTGCAGGTGCTCGTCGTCCGGGCTCGCCGCCGGCTCGGCGGCGGCCGTGTCCTCGGCTGCGGCGTCTGCATCGAGGGCCGGCGCCGCGTCATCGCGTGGCTCGGGCTGGGCCGAGCCGCTGCGCGACCTCGGCACGACCGTCGCGAGATGACGAGCCAGCTCGCGCGGGGTCGCGTCAGGGTCGCCACGCACGAACTCGACCGTGAGCTCGCGCAGTCCGCTCAGGCTCGCGTCGCGGGCGGCCGCCTCGCTCGGCGTCAGCAGCGCCCGCCCGCGCGTCCCGAGCAGCTCGATCAGCTCCGCGATGAAGGCGTCCGGGGCGAGCGTGTCGAGGGCGCCCGCCGCGCTGCGGTGCAGCGCGACGAAGCGCTCGATCCGTTCCCGTGCCTCGGGCGGCACCTGCGGCGACTCACTGGCCGCCGTCAGGCCCGAGACGAGGTCGAGTTTGCGCCGCCTGGCGACCTGGATCACGCGTGCCAGGTGCGTCTGGCGCAGCTCGATCGGCGGACGCGCGAGCGCGCGCACGACGGCGGCGGCGTCCTGCGGATCTACGAGCAGGCGCACCCAGGCGAGCACATCGCGCACCTCTGCGCGGCGCAGGAAGCTCGCTGCGCCGGGATCGGCCGCGGGCTCCGGTGCGGTTCGTGAGACGGACACCATCCAAGGATACGAGTGCCCGGGGTTGCGGGCCAGGGTCGGCCCGCCGGGGGTGCAGGAGCGCGAGACCGCAATGCGCGCACGGCGCCCGAGACGAGCGAGACAGGCCGGGCAAACTTAAGGGCGGCTGAGATGGCGGGGCTACCCTCTGTTGGTGGACCCGATCGATTGGCGCGCAGCGCAGCGGATCGGTGAGCGCCTCGCCGGCTCGCCGCCGCACGGCGGCGTGCGCGCCTCCTCGGTGCAGCCGCGCGCATACGACTTCGCGCGACGCGTGAGCGAGTACAGCGGCCTGCAGACGCCGAGCGAGCTGCCGCCGATCGAGGCCGTCGACCGCTCGGCGTGGATCGCCGCCAACCTCAACACGATGCGACCGCTGCTCGGCGGACTCAGCGAGCGGCTCGGCGACGGGGCGGGCCCGCTGGCCGGCCCGCTGCGCTCGGCCTCGGGCTTTCTGATGGGGGCACAGGTGGGTGCGCTGACCGGCGTGCTCTCCCAACGCGTGCTCGGCCAGTACGACCTGGCGCTGCTCGACGAGACGACCACGCCGCGCCTGTTGCTGCTCGCACCGAACCTCGCGATCGCCGCGCGCAACCTGTCGGTCGACCGCGACGAGCTGGTGCTGTGGGTCGCAATCCACGAGATCACCCACGCCGTGCAGTTCACCGGCGCGCCGTGGCTGCGCGGGCACATCGGCGGCATGCTGCAGGAGCTGATCGACGGGCTGCAGGTCTCGCTCGCCGGGAAGCCCGAGACCAACGGCGACGGCGCGGGCTGGCGGGAGCGGATCAAGCTGCCCGACCCCGCCGAGCTGCGTGAGTTCGCCGAGCGCGCGCGCAGCGGCGAACTCCTGCGACTCACGCTCGGCGAGGACCGCTGGACGCTGGTCGAGCGGATGCAGGCCGCGATGTCGCTGATCGAGGGGCATGCCGAGCACACGATGGATGCGATCGGCGCCGAGGTGCTGCCCTCGCTGCCGCGCCTGCGCGCCGCGATGACGCGCCGCCGCGAGTCGCGCGGGCTGCCCTGGCGTGTGCTCGAGCGCCTGCTGGGGCTGGAGATGAAGATGCGCCAGTACGAGGTCGGCCGGCGCTTCTGCGACGCCGTCGTCCAGAAGGGCGGGCGCGAGGCGCTCGCGCGTGTATGGAGCGGGCCCGAGCAGCTGCCCGGCGGCGACGAGCTCGAGCACCCCGCGAGCTGGCTGGCGCGGACTGCCGCCGCGCACGGCGGCTCGACCGCCTAGCCGCCCCAGCGGCTCCCGAAACGGTCCCGCGTACACCGAACGCGACTCGAACATCGCCTCGGCGAAGGCGGCGCCTTGGCGCATCGAAAGCGTCGTTTCCCTAGCCTTTCCGGGCCGAACGCATGTTCCTCCTGTTACAAGCTCATCCTCGGTAACACCCAGTCAACACGGGGTCTTTGGCCCGTGGTACGATTTCGTTGTAACAAAGTTCCAAGGACGGGTTACAAACAGGTGTTCGATCCCAACAGATCGGGTATCGAGACCGAACAAACCCGCATCTCCTCGCAAGGGCGAGGAAGAAGAGGAGACCCGCTCCAGATGGCCACCACCACCACAACTTCCCCCCGCAGCAACAAAGCGGGCGCGAAAACGGCGAAAGCCAAAAAACCGGCCCGCAAAGCCGCGCGCCGCACGACGACGCAGTCGAAAGCGACGACCGCCAAGGCCGCGCGCACCCGCGCCATCCACCAGTCCGAGTCGGCCGCCAAGCAGGCCCAGACGGCCACCCGTGAGACGGCCGGCGTGTTCGGCGACTACGCCGAGCGTGCGCTGCTGATCCCCGTCGGCGTCGCCCTCACGGCACGCGACAAAGTCGTCTCGGGTGTCAACGACACGATCTCGAGCTACTCCTCGACCAGCAAGGCTCAGGCTCAGCTGCGCCGCTTCGAGCGCCGCGGCGCCACGGCGCGCAACCGCCTCGAGCGCGAGGTGCGCAAAGCGCGCGTCCGCGTCGAGCGCGAACTGCGCCAGCGTCGTCGTGAGATCGAGAAAACGGTCTCCGAGCTCGAAGGCCGTCGCGACTCGGTCGCCAAGAGCGGCAGCGACTTGGCAAACCGCGTCCAGGAGCGCGTGCTCAGCCTGGTCTAGACGACCAACCAGCTTCCCCCGACCCGGCCTGGAGAGACCGGGGACATCGCCGAAGCAGGCGATGGTCGGGAAAGTCTGTCGGCCTCATATCCCGCCGGCAGTAGTAGCACCCTCTCCTCCCTCGACTCGCGGGGCGGTCCCCATCGCCCCGCGAGTCATTTAATGACCGGGCCAAGGCTGGCTCGTGGCTAGAGGCGCGGGCGAAGCGCCCGGTTTTCAGGACTCGCCTTCGGCGCATGCACAGCCGGCCCGGATGGCCGGCTCGGTAACGGTCGTGGCGAGCGGAGCGGTCACACGTTGAATCGAGAAGCGGAGCTCGGCTCGACTTGGAGGCCGGATGCCGTTTACCCATGGCTCAGGCTGCTGCGAGCAATCGCTCAAGCGCCGCGGCTTCGAGATGCTCAGGGGGCAGCGTCAACGTGAGCCCTCCGTCGCGCTCCAACGCACGACGAACGTTCAACAGCGTGATGCCGATGACAGCGCCGTCTACGTCGTAATGGATCGCGTGTCCGTCGGGCGTCTCGAGGGATCGCGCTGAGGGCTGGGGCTCTCCCGCGTTCAGATACAGCACATCCCCACGCTCGTCGTAGTGATGATGGTCAAACGGGATGCCGGCGATGGTGATGGTCATGGCTTCCAGCCCCGCGGTGGATTCTGCTGCACCAGCGCCGTGACTACCCACGCCGGCTCTTCGTTGAAGTCTACGACCACACGTAGCCAGCGGCGTGCGTCGAGATGGCGACGGTAGAAGTGCTCACGGCCCGGTCGCGCATCGGGCGTTCGGTGATCGGGGTGGGCGACCGTCCCGAGGATCAGATCGACCTCGTCCGCGAGGTCCGGACGCCCGAGCGCCAGATGCAGGCGCGTGCCCGAGTCGAATACGACTGCTCGACCCTCAGGGTCGTTCGTGCACGGATCATCGCGGACCACGCCCGAAAGCTACGGAGCACCCCCCGATGGAACTCTGGCCCGGCCTGCTGCCGAGCCACAACCCCGCGTTTGGCACAATGGCTCAGCCGATGCCAAGCAGAGACGAAATCCTCAAGGCCCTGGGGGTCGTAATCGACCCCGAGCTCCACCGCTCGATCGTGGAGCTGGACATGGTCCGCTCGATCGACGCGAGCCCTAACGGCGTGGTCGACGTGACGGTGTCGCTGACGACGCCGGGCTGCCCGATCAAGGGCCACTTCCAGACAGCGGTGGCGGAGGCGGTCACGGCGCTGGAGGGCGTGACGCACACGAACGTGTACTTCGACGTGCTCACGGACACGCAGAAGCAGGCGCTGCAGCAGAAGCTCGGGCGCGGCGGCCTGCCGGAAGGCTCGCTGGCGCAGGTGGCGAACGTGATCTGCATCGGCTCGGGCAAGGGCGGCGTGGGCAAGTCGACGCTGACAGCCAACCTGGCGGCGGCGCTGGCAGGCGAAGGCAAGCGCGTGGGGATCCTCGACGCGGATGTGTGGGGCTACTCGATCCCGCGCATGTACGGTCTCGGCGCGACGCGCCCACCGGTCTCGGCGGAGCGCAAAATCGTGCCGCTGGAAGCGCACGGCGTGAAGGTCATGTCGATCGGCTTCTTCGTCGAGGAGGACGCGGCGGTCGTGTGGCGCGGACCGATGCTGCACAAGGCGCTGACCCAGTTCCTGCAGGACGTGGACTGGGGCGCGCTGGACTACCTGCTGGTCGACCTGCCGCCGGGCACGGGCGACGTCTCGATGACGCTCGCCCAGCTGCTGCCGCAGGCGCGCTTCTTGATCGTCACGACGCCGCAGGCGACGGCGCAGAAGGTCGCGCGCCGCTCGGCTCACATGGCCGACAAGGTCAACCTCGAGATCGCGGGTGTGGTCGAGAACATGTCGGGCTTCACGACCCCCTCGGGCGAGCGCTTCCCGATCTTCGGCGAGGGCGGCGGCGATGAGCTGGCGACCGAGCTGGACGTGCCGCTGCTTGGCCGCGTGCCGCTGACGATGCCGCTGCGCGAGCACGCCGACAGCGGCGTGCCGCTGGTCGTCGAGCAGCCGGACGACCCGGCGGCGCAGGCGATCCGCCAGGTCGCGCGCGGCGTGATCGCGATGACGCCGACGGCGCCGGTGAGCTTGCCGGTGCTTCCTCTCGTGCAGGTTGGTGGCGCACCCGCCAACGGCGCGACGCCGGCCGCGCCGGCCGCGCCGGAAGACGCGCCGGCCCCCGCCGAGGAGCGAAAACCGGCGGGCATGTCGCTGCCGATGGCTTAGTCGGCGGGCAGAAAGACCGCTCACGGGGCCAGTTGACCCCTGTGGACATTCTGCGTCAACCGCTTGACAAGCGAAACCGCTTTGAGAGGATCGTTTGACATGTCCGCACCCGGACACCATGAGGGGGAGAGGGAAATAGCTTTGGACGAGGCCGAGCAGGGCGAGAACGGCGCTGTCGCTAACGGCGCCGTCGCGCTCGACGAGCGCCAGGAAATCGACGAGCGCCGCAAGAAGATGGAGCGGCTGCGCGCAGAAGGGGTCGACCCCTACCCGGCGGTCACGCTGTGGGGCAGGCGCACGCGGATCGCGGAGATCCTCGGCGCGCACGACCCGAGCTCGCTCGAGCAGGGCGCGCACACGGACATGCGCTACCTCGTCGCAGGACGACTGATCTCACGCCGCGGGCACGGCAAGACGGCCTTCCTCGACCTGCGCGACCTGTCGGGGTCGATCCAGGTCGTCGTGCGCGTCGACTCGCTCGGCCAGGAGCTCTACGACCGGATCCTGAACTTCGACATCGGCGACATCGTCTCGGTCGAGGGCTGCGTGTACGTGACCCAGCGCGGCCAGCTCGCACTCGAGGCGATCGAGTGCACGCTGCTGACGAAGACGCTGCGCCCGCCGCCGGACAAGCACCACGGGCTCGGCGACACGGGCACGCGCTACCGCTACCGCGAGCTCGACCTGATCGCCAACCAGGAGACCCGCGACCTGTTCATCACGCGCAACAAGATCGTGCTGGCGATCCGCGAATGGCTGGCCGAGCGCCACTTCGTGGAGATCGAAACGCCGGCCCTGCAGTCGCTCGCGGGCGGCGCCGGGTCGAGGCCGTTCACGACCCACCACAACGCCCTGGACCGCGACCTGTACCTGCGCATCTCCGTGGAGCTGTTCCTCAACCGCTGCATCGTCGGCGGGATGGAGAACGTCTACGACATGGGCAAGGTGTTCCGCAACGAGGGCATCTCGCACAAGCACTCGCCGGAGTTCACGATCATCGAGTTCATGTGCGCCTACTCGGACTACAACGACGTGGCGACGGTGACCGAAGAGATGTTCCGCGACGTCGCGCAGAAGGCGCTCGGTCGCACGGTGATCAAACGAAACGGCGAAGAGATCGACCTGGCCAAGCCGTGGAGGCGGATCACGATGCGCGAGCTGATCATGGAGCGCTTCGGCCTGGACTTCATGGAGTCAACGCGCGAGCAGCTCGCGGAGGTGCTCGACGAGCCGATGGATCCAGAGGCCACCTGGGCGGAGGTCGTGGCCGACATCTACTCGGAGAAAATCGAGTCGACGCTGAACCAGCCGACGCACGTGTTCGACTTCCCGCTGGAGCCGTTCCCGATCACCAAGCGCCACGCGGTGCACCCGGAGCTGGCCGAGCACTTCGACGCGGTGATCGGCGGCATCGAGATGGTCTCGGGCGACACGGAGCTGAACGACCCGGTCGACCAGTGGCAGCGCTTCGTCGACCAGCGCAAGCGGCGGATGATCGACGACGAGGACGTGCCCCACCCCAACGACGAGGAGTACGCGCGCGCGATCGAGTACGGCTACTCGCCGACGGCCGGCGGCGGCATGGGCGTCGACCGCCTGATCATGATCCTCACCGAACGCGAGACGTTGCGCGAGGTGATCCCCTTCCCGATCGTCAGGGAGCTGAAATGAGCTCAAACGGGGCGCACGCGAACGGCAACGCGGCCAACGGCGCGGCGGCACGGGGCAAGCTCGACCTCGACCCCGGCGTGATCGCCTCCTGCCGCGAGGCGGCGAGCCAGATCGCGGCGCAGGTCTCACAGGAGATCGCCGGCAAGACGACGGTCTCGGTGGAGCGCACGATCACGCGCCTGCTCGGCGTGGACGGCGTCAACGAACTCGACGCGCCGCTGCCGAACGTGCTCGTAGACCACGTGCGCGACCGCGGCGAGCTGGACAAGGGCATCGCCTACTGGCTGGGCAACGCGCTGCTGGCCGACCCGCAGGC
>DATINR010000090.1:0-16999 GCA_035473995.1 Solirubrobacteraceae bacterium | reverse complement strand
GAGCAACCGACGACCCTTCAGACTGAGCCCAGCGTTAGCGTGCAGCTTCATCCGGTGTCCTCCTTGGTTCTGGGGGCTTCGACACCACCCAGCCTCCAAGGAGGCCCGGATGAACAACGTGCTCAGGAACTACAGCTAGCCCGAGCGCGACAGCGAAGCATGCCTCGCCCGCCGCGCCATTCGGCGCAGCCGAACGCTCGTCTGGACGGCGCCCGCGGCGCGGCCGTACTGTCTAGGCTGCCGCAATGATCGAGCCACCGATAGAGGCCGACGCCGCGCCGGCGCAGGCGCCCCCGGCTCCACCGGCGGACGGGCCAGGCGAAGAGACGATCGGGCGCAACGCGGCGCTCGCGTTCGCGGCGCAGCTCGTCGGGGCGGCATTCACGGCGGGCCTGACGCTGTTCCTCGCGCGACAGCTCGGCTCGCACGGCTTCGGCGTGTTCTCACTTGCGCTGGGAATCGGCGGCCTCGTGCTGATGCCGTCGGACTTCGGCATCTCGACCTCGGCGGCGCGCTTCGTCGCCGAGCATCGCGGCGAACAGGGGCGCGTGCTGTCGGTGCTCGCCGACGCCTTGCGCCTGAAGCTGCTCGTCAGCACGGCGATCGCGGTGCTCTTGATCATCGTGTCCGAGCCGATCGCGGACGCGTACGGGATCGATCCGCTCGTGTGGCCGATTCGCGGCGTCGCGCTCGCGCTGTTCGGCCAGAGCCTGATGATGATGACCTCGGCCTTCGTCGCCGCCGGGCGCGTGCGCTTCCAGCTGTGGACGGCGACCGCCGAGAGTGCCGTCGAAACGACCGCGACGGTCGGCCTGGTGCTCGCGGGCGCCGGCGTCAGCGGGGCCGCGTTCGGCCGCTCGATCGGTTATGCGGCGGGGGCCGCGATGACGCTGTTCGCACTCGTACGCCTGTTCGGGCCGAAGGCACTGCCGCGCACGATCCACTTCGGCCCCGACACGAGGCGAATCGCCTCGTACGCGGGCGTGCTGCTGATCATCGACGGCGCCTTCACGCTGTTCAACGAGATCGACGTGCTGATCATCGGCGGCTACCTCGGCGCGAGCGCGGTCGGCGTGTTCAGCGCCCCGCTTCGCCTGATCTCGTTCCTCTCCTATCCCGGCTCGGCGATTGCGGCAGGGGTCTCGCCGCGCCTGGCGCGCCACGCGCACGAAGAGCCGAACGTCGACGCGTTCGTCGCCGCGCTGCGCCTGCTGCTGATCCTCGAGGCGGCGATCACGGCGTTCGTGCTCGGGTGGTCCTCGCTGCTCGTCGAAATCGGCCTCGGCGGCGGCTACAAGGAGTCGGCGACTGTCCTGCGCGTGCTCGCCCCGTGCGTCTTCCTGATGGGCTTCGGGCCACTCGTCTCGGTCAGCGCCAACTACCTCGGCGCGGCACGGCGGCGCGTGCCGATCGCGATCGTCACGGTCGCGATCAACTTCGCGCTCGACATCGTGCTCGTCCCGCGTATCGGCGTGATCGGCGGCGCAATCGGCACTGACGTCGCATACGGGATATACGCGCCGGCGCACCTGCTCATCTGCCAGCGGATCCTGCACCTCGACCTGCGTCCGACGGCGAGGACGCTGCTGCGCGCGCTGCTGGCGGGCGCCGCGATGACCGGCCTGCTGCTGGCGATCGGCGGCTCGGTCGACGACGCCTGGCGAATCCCGCTCGGCGCGCTCGCCGGCGTGGCGGCATTCGCCGGCCTGCTGTGGCTGACCGGCGAGACGAACCCGCGCGAGGCGATGGCGCTGCTGAGGCAGGTACCCGTGCTGCGCCGCGCGCTGCCGAGCCCGGCTGCTGCGGACGGGTAGCTCGATCGTCGATGACGCGGCTCAGACAGACCCCGGTCCGACCCGACGCCGATGCGCAGGCGCTCGTGAGCTTCTACGACGAGTCCTACACGCAGGACCCGGCCGAGGCGCAGCACTACTCGCGCTGGCGCGCGCTCGGCGCGATCGGCAAGGCCGATCACGTGACCGCGCTGTGTGCGCGCGCCGGCATCGTCCCGGCCGCGACGCTCGAGGTCGGCTGCGGCGACGGAGCGCTGCTGTGCGAGCTTCGCTCCCGCGGCTTCGGCGACAGGCTGGCCGGGGTCGAGATCACGGAGGCCGCCGTGCAGATCGCAGCAGCGCGCAGCCAGATCGACTCGGTGGCGCTGTACGACGGCAGCCGGCTGGAGCAGCCCGACGGCAGCTACGAGCTGGGCATCCTCTCGCACGTGCTCGAGCACGTGCCCGACCCGGCGGCGCTGCTGCGCGAGGTCGCGCGCGTGTGCGACGCGATCGTCGTCGAGGTGCCGCTCGAGGCGAACCTCTCGGCGCGCCGCGCGAGCAAGCGCGAGCACGCCGATGAGGTAGGGCACCTGCAGCGCCTGGACCGGCGGGCGATGCGTGCGCTCGTCGGGCGGGCCGGGCTGCACGTCGCGCACGAGCTGGAGGATCCGCTGCCGCTGAGCGTCCACCGCTTCTTCGCGAGCACTCGCCCGGCGCGCTTCAGGGCGAGCGCGAAGTGGGCTTTGCGGGCGGGTGCGCACATGCTTGCCCCCACGCTCGCCAGACGGCTCTTCACGGTGCACTACGCGTGCCTCTGCCTGCCGGACAGCAGCTAGCGCCGGCGCCCGGTGGGCCCGGCCGGCACGGGTCCGCGCCTCAGCAGGCTCGCCGCGGCACGCACGGCGCGATCACGCGCAGCTTGGTCACGTCGATCGGCACGCCGATCAGCGAGCCGCCCCCGCCGATCGCCTTGATCAGGTTGGCCATCGCCGGCGGGTAGCCGAAGCTCGTGAAGGACTCATCGTTTTCCTTGATCAGGCTCATCTCGAGGTTGCCGGGACTGTTCGAGTCGACGACGTAGATGCCGTAGCGAGCCATCGCGCGCATGATCGCTCGCTGCCATGCAGGGGCGCCGGACGCGGCAATTTCGCGATCGCTCATGTTGAGCTGCAGGAGGCTGCCGAAGTGCGGGCCGGCGCCGTTGCCCGAGCAGCCCTGATCGCTGCGGCCGTACGCGGGCGCGGGCCAGACGTCGCTCGACTGCTCACAGGGCACGGCCATCGCGAGCGCGTGGTCGATCACGCCGGACCTCAGCTCGGCGGCACGGAGCAGGCCGCCCATCAGGCCCAGGTGGGCGGCCTCGGCGTTGCCGTCGCGTCCCGTGCCGGAGGCCGGCCCGATCGGGATGCTGCTCGCGGCGGCGACCGTGATCTGGCCGTGTTCCGGCGTGCCGGCCCGCCAGAAGTCGAACTCGCGGTGGGCGGCCTGGTCGACCACGGTCATGTGCCCATCGGACTCGTCCTGCGGCTTTGCCCCAGCGGGGATGTGCAGGCGCAGCCCGGGCCGGCAGGTGCCGTCGCCGCTGCAGATCACGTTGACGAGCGGGTCGCTCTTCAGCGCCCAGTACACGGGGCGGCTGCCGGTCGCTTCGATCGCGAAGTCGCCGTGGTGCTCGCGGGCGAAGGTCCAATGTTGGGAGACGAGATAGCCGGCGATTGCGTTCGAGTCGGGCGCGAGCCGCGGAT
Source organism: Solirubrobacteraceae bacterium (assembly GCA_035473995.1). GTDB lineage: Bacteria > Actinomycetota > Thermoleophilia > Solirubrobacterales > Solirubrobacteraceae > Palsa-744. Next base: position 13,479 of record DATINR010000090.1, on the reverse strand, counting down.
TGGCTGGAATCGGCGTGTTGAAGGGGGAGCTGGCCGCGTATGGACGCCAGCATGCGGTCGGCCAGTGCCCGGCTGTGAAGGAGCCGAATTCGAGCTTGCAGCTGCTCTGCTTGAGATGCGGAGCGCGCAGCCTCGCCGCGTGGGCGAGCGGCGTGACGGCGCACAGCAGCAGCAGCGCGCCGACGGACGCTCGCCGGGCGCATCCGAAGGCGACGATGCGCCTCAGCTCAAGGCGTCTGCGGCGCGGCGTCTGCGGCGGTCTGAGGCGAGGAGCCCGTCGCGAGGGTGGCACCGGCGAAGAGTAGCGCCAGCACCCGTCCCATCAGATCGTCCGGGACGGCGCTCGGGTCGGCCAGCTTCTGGCGCGCGATCCCGTCGGCGAGCGCGTCGACTGCGATCGCGAGCTGCTCGGCGGGCAGCGCCAACTCGAGCTCGAACTCACGCGCGCCGTCTTCGATCAGCCTCGTCAGCAGCCGCCGCACCTGGGCGAAGCGCTCGGCCACCTTCGGTCGCACGGCGGGCTCGCGCACGCCGTAGGCCCAGAACTCCATGAACAGCAAGAGCAGCTCGGGCTCGCGCTCGATCATCGTCATCCACCGCCGCGCGCCGCCGGTGGCCCGCTCGGAGACGGATGGACGCTTTGCCACAGCCTCCGCGATCTCTCGCGAATGCTCCTCGATCTCGCGCTCCATCAGCACGAGGAACAGGTCCTCCTTGCCGTCGAAGTTCGAATACAGCGCGCCCGTTGAGAAGCCGGCGCGGGTGGCGATCTCCTCGACGGAGGCGCCGTGGAAGCCGCTCTCGGCGAACGCGCTGCGTGCTGCGGCGAGCAGCCGCTCGCGCGTGTTGGCCTTGCTCTGCTCGCGCGTCAACCGTCCGCTTGCAGTGTCGGTGCCGGCAGGCGCCGTGCTCATCGCTTCATACTACTTGACAGAGCGATCGCTATTTCGATAGCGTCCATTATCAATTATTAAGTAGATGACGAACCGTGACAGGAGCCTCTTCAATGGCAAGCGCCACCCCCACATCGACGGCAGCGGCCAGCGCGGACGGCAACATCCTCAGCCTGCCGACCGACTCCATCTCCTATGCCGACCTGTATGCACGCTGGGAGCGCGGCAACTGGAAGGCCACCGAGCTCGACTTCACCGAGGACGCCAGGCAGTGGCGTGAGGACTTCACCGAGTTCGAGCGTACGGCGGCGATGTGGAACTACTGCCTGTTCTTCTGGGGCGAGGACGCGGTCGCCGACAACCTCTCTCCCTACATCGACGCGGCCCCGCTGGAGGAGCAGAAGTACTTCCTCACGACCCAGCAGGTCGACGAGGCGCGCCACGCGGTGTTCTTCAAGCGCTTCATGCAGGAGGTCGTCGGCGTCGGCGACGGCTCGATGGCGAGCGGGCTGGCCGCGATCAAGCCGCAGCTGACGCCGGGCTTCCGCAAGATCTTCGACCGCCTCGACACGATGGCCGACGAACTGCGCAAGGACCGCTCGCCGGCGAAGCTCGCGGCGGCCGTGACGCTCTACCACGTCGTGATCGAGGCCTCGCTGGCCCAGCCCGGACAGCACTTCATCTGCAGCTACCTCGAGGAACGCGACCAGTTGCCTGCCTTCCGCGAGGGGATGGAGAACATCGCGACCGACGAGCAGCGCCACATCGGCTTCGGCGTGAAGCTGCTGTCGGACCTCAAGCGCGAAGACCCCGTGCGCGTGCCCAAGGCCGTCGCTCGGATCCTGCACGAGGTCACGCGCTACACCTCCCAGGTGCTGATGCCGCCGAACTGGGACGAGCGCTACGTGACCGTCTTCAACTCGACGCTCGACGAGGTCGGCGTCGAGGGCCTGACTTCGATGACGACCAAGCTGCGCTCGGCCGGCATGCCGCTGGAGAGCCTGCCCGGGCCGAAACTGCTGCCCGAGGGACTCTCGCCGGTGGAGATCTCCCAGCGCGGTCGCGCGCTCGCCAAGGCCGGCGTGATCGGCGTACGCCAAGGTCCGTCCACGCGCGACCCCGAGACGCTCGAGCTGCTGTTCGACACGATCCGCCGCCAGGTCAACCCCGAGCACGGCCTGTCGCGCCCGACGACCTTCCAGTGGGAGTTCACCGACCCCGATATCCCCACATGGCACCTGACCGTCAACAACGGCTCGAGCACGGTCGCCGAGGGCGAGGCGTCCAAGCCCGACGTGCGCCTGCAGCTCGCCTACCAGGACTGGATCGACCTCGTCGGCGAGCGCACCGATCCCGTCAGGCTGCTCGCCCGCGGGCGGCTGCGCCCGCGAGGCAACCCGCTCGCGCTGCGCAAGCTGGCCAAGGTCTTCCCGCGCCCCTGACGATGGCGTGCTACCCGGGCGCGAACTCGCGCGCCGCGGCGGATGGAGATGAGGACCCCGACTGCGCGGTGCCCGCTTCACCGCTCCGGGGCGGCGCGGCCGTTGCGCTCGATTCGTGCGCCGAAGCCACACTCGCAACCGCTCCTCCGCTTGCCTGCCGGGATTTCTGACTGCTCGCGGCGGTTGCACTCGCGGAGGGCCGCTCGAGCCCGAACTCGCGACTGGCCCGGGCCGAAGCCGTTGCTGCTCGTCCCGCAAACGGCGCTTCTTCCGCGCCACCCATGTGCGATGTCACCGGGTCCGCTCCGGCCGTGAGCCCGGCCGTGGCCGCACTGCTCACCGCTCGCCCGTGCGCGGCGGCCTGCGTCTTGCGGAAATGCCCCTGCGCAGACTTGCCGGCATCGTGATCGTGTGCTTCGAGCGCCACGCACCCCGCTCCCACGCCGAGTGCGACCAGGCAGCCGGCGGCCAGCTTCGCGCCCACCCCGCCGGCGAGCCACCAGCCGCCGCCGGCTGCACCCGCGCCGGCAGCGCCGGAGGCCGAGAGCGCGCCCGCGCCGAGCGACGCGGGCGTCGCGCCTGCGCTCCCGCCCAGGCCCACGCCGGCGCCTGAGCCGGTCAGCGCCCCGCTCGCCGCGCCTCCCGCGCCTGCCGCGCCTCCGGCGAGCAGTTGCAGCAACGCCGGCACGGGCGGCAGCGCGGCGGCAAGGCCGCGCAGCGAAAGCACGTACGCGCGGCAGGCGGGGCATGCGTCTCTGTGACTGAGCGCGAGCCGGTAGCGATCGCCCTGTGGATCGAGGATGCCGAAGGCGAGCCCTCGCATCAGCGAGCCCTGCTCCTCGCACCATTCACCTCCGGCGATCGCCTGCACGAGCGCGCCGACCTTGCCGGCCACGCCGCGTAAGCCACTGCCGCCGCCCTCCATCAGCTTGCGCATGCGCGACTCGCTGATGCCCATCCGCGCGGCCGCCTCGGCGCGGGACAGGCCCTGCAGGTAGCACAGTGCCGCGGCCTGCTGCTCGCGCTCGCTCAGGCGCGCGCGCAGCGCCTCGAGCAAGCTGTGCAGCTTCGTGCGATCGTCGAGCTCGGCGGCGAGGTCGCGCTCCTCGCCCACGCGGTCGGCCGCGCCGGCCAGGGTTTGCATGCCCCTGCGCGCGCGGTGCTCGTCGAGCGCGCGGCGGTGGGTCACGACGGCGAGCCACGCGGCAGGCGTGACGATCTGCCGGCCCTCGAGCACGGCCGCGTGAAGGCCTTGCCAGGCCTGGGCGTAGGCCGCCTCCAAGTCGCTGCGGTCAAGCGACGCACCAGAGGCGCGCATGCGCGCCTCTACGCTGCCGATCACCCGCTCGCGCAGCGCCTCGAACTCGTCGCGCAGAAGGCGATCGGCACGGTATCGACGCAGGAGGAGCGGACTCATAGCTCGAAGACTACGGATGGCCGGAAATACAACGAGGCCGAATCCGTCGGACAGATCGTTTACGCTTTGCCAACGCCACTGCAAGACCGAACTGGAGGGGACCGATCCATGGGGAAGACTCGCCACTGGCTTGCGCTGCTCGTCGCGCTCGGGCTTCTCGCCTGTGCGGCGCCGATCGCCTCGGCAGCGACGCTCACGGGCGCCGGCGCAGCGCCGATCGACGAACGCTGGGACACCGCCGTCGCCTCCTCGAGCCTGCTCGAATCGGGTGGGCCGCCCGAATTCGGGCGATGCATAAAAACGACCGGCGGCAAATACGAAGACGCCGGCTGCACGACGACCGGCAGCGGCAAAAACTACGAATGGAGTCCTGCCTTCGGCGGCTCTCTTCCACTGGTGAAAACGGGCTTCACCAACACGATCAAAGAAGGGACCGTGGCCGAACTCGAAACGGTCGGCGGCAACGTGACCTCCTGCTCCGGAGAGAGCGCGGCCGGCAAATACACCGGCAATCGAACCGTGGGAAGCCTGATCGTCACATTCACCGGCTGCAGCGCATTCGGCGTGGTGTGCAAAAGCGCGGGCGCCGCGTCGGGGACCGTCGTCACGACCACGCTCGAAGGCGTGCTCGGGGTCGAAGAACTCGGCGCCGAACCGCGACTGAACAAGATCGGCGAGGAACTGTTCCCGGTCGGTCGTTCCGGGCCGATGACTGAATTCAGCTGCGGCGGGCTGCAGGAGACGATCTCGGGGGCAATGATCACGCCGGTCACCTCGAACTCGATGAAACTCACGGTGACGATCAAAGCGAAAGCCGTCAAAGGCAAACAGCGCCCGGAAAACTTCGTCGAACAACCGGCTGAACCGCTGTTGTCGAAAATCGAAAGCGGCGGCCCGGAACAGGCCGGCCAAACGCTGACGACGCAGCAGACGAACGAAGAAAAGGTCGAGATCAACTCGGTGCTGTAGCGACCCGCCCGCGCTCCGATGGCGCGCGGGCGGGTCTCCAAGACCCGCCGGAGAGCCGCCCGCGCGAGGACGCGCGCCTCGCTAGGGCGTCTCCCACTGCACCCGACCGCGCCGCTGAGGCGCGGTCGGCGGCTATCTTCAGGCCATCCCCGCGCCCGCCACAGCCTCGCCCCCCGCGCCGTTGCCCACGGCGGAGATCCTCGGTATCCCGCTGGCGATCTCCGACTACGAGCACGTGCTCGACTGGATGGAGGCGATGATCGCCGCCGACGCGCGCGGCTACCTGACGGCGGCGGCCGTGAACCTCGTGATGTCCGCCCAGGAGCAGCCCGAGACGCTCGCCGCCGTGCTCGGCGCCACGCTGGTCGTGCCAGATGGGATGCCGCTCGTCTGGGCGCTGCATGCGCTCGGGCAACGACAGGCCACGCGCGTGTACGGCCCCGACCTGATGGCGCACTTCTGCGCGCGCGCAGCGCACAAGAGGATCCCGATCTACTTGTACGGCGGACGCCATGACGACCACGCGCGCGAGCTGCTTGTCCGGCGCCTGCGCGAGCGCTTCCCGGGCCTGCCGATCGCCGGCGCCTCCTCGCCGCCGTTCCGGGCGCTGACGGCGGCCGAGAACGAGCACGAGATCGAGCGGATCAACGACTCCGGCGCAGCCGTCGTTTGGGTCGGCACCGGCCAGCCGCGCCAGGAGCGCTGGATGCACGAGATGCGTCCATTGCTGCGCCCGCCGCTGCTCGTCGGCGTCGGCGCGGCGTTCGACTTCCACGCAGGGCTGATCTCCCAGGCCCCGCCGTGGATGCAGCGCAACGGCCTCGAGTGGTCCTACCGTCTCTCGCGCGAGCCACGCCGGCTGTGGCGGCGCTACGCCCGCTACAACCCGCGCTTCGTCGCAGGCTTCGCCGCTCAGTACCTGCGCCACCGACGCGAGCTGCGCACGTGAGCCGCGTGCTGATCACCGGTGGCGCCGGGCCGCTCGGCGCGGCCGTCGCCAGGCGCCTGTTGGCCGATCCGGCCTTCGACGTGCGCGTCTCCGACGAGCGTCCCGCGCCGCAGTGGATGCGGGAAGGGTGCGAGATGCATCGCGGCGACCTTCGCGTGCCGGCGCAGGCGAGCGCCGCGACCAAGCGCTGCTCGCACGTCGTCCACCTCGCCTGCTTTGAGCAGCGCATCCCCCACCTCGTGCCGAACGGCGCAGGCGGCGAGCGCGATGGGGAGTCCTCCGCCAACGGCTCCTCGGCGCGGACACCCGAGAGCAATGGTGCCACCGGCAGCGCGATCGCCCGGGCCGGCGGTTCGCCCAACACGCTGCTCGAGTACGAAGGCGCGCTGCACGGCGCGGTCACTCGCGCCGCGATCGAGCGCGGCACCGAACGGTTCCTCTACGTCTCCTCGCCGCTCGTGTTCGAACGCGCCGAGCTGTTCCCGACCCCCGAGGAGCACCTCGAGGAGTGCCTCGCGCCACGCTCGGCCGCCGGCTTTGCGAGGCTGAGCGGCGAGCGCCTGTGCGCTGCTGCACACCAAGAGCATGGCTTGCAGTACGTGATCTGCCGGCCCTTCGGTTCGTACGGACCTACGCTCGTTTCGGCTGCTTCGAGTGGAGAGGAGCAGGCGGAGGGCGAGCCGGCGCTCGCCGGTCCGGCGGCCGGTCTGAGCGAGCTGATCGAGCGCGCCGGGGCGGGCAAGAAGCCGTTGTCGATCGTCGGCTCGGGCGAGCAGACGCTCACGCCGACGCACGTGGATGACCTCGCCGAGGGGATCGTGGCGGCGCTGTCCTCGCCGGCGGCCGTCAACGACGATTTCAACTTGGCCGCCGCGCGCGAGCTGTCGCTGGCCGAGATCGCTCAGATCGCGTGGAAGGCCGGGACCGGAGCCGGGCCAGTCGCCAAGCGAGCAACCGGTACGCGCAGCACCGGGGGGCCAACGCTGAAGCCCCTGCCGGCGCGCGAGATCGACCTCCAGCGCAGCTGCCCCTCCGTTGCGAAGGCTCGTGAGCTGCTCGGCTGGGAGGCGCGCATCGACGCCGCAGAGGGCATTGCCGCGCTCGCGGCCGGGGCAGGAGAGCGCGCCGCGCGCCGCGTCGCGGCGGCGAGCGCCGGGAACTGAGTCGGCCGGGGGCGAGCGGCGGCGATATCGGCGGCGCTCTATAGGCTGACGCGATGACCGACAAACCTTCGGCGCTCGTCACCGGGATCACCGGCCAAGACGGCTCCTACCTGGCGGAACTGCTGCTCGACAAGGGCTACGACGTGCACGGCATGGTTCGCCGTGCCTCGACCGAGAAGTTCGACCGCATCGAGCAGATCCGCGATCGCATCACGCTGCACCAAGGCGACCTGCTCGACCAGCGCTCGCTCGTCGACGCCCTACGCGCCTCCAAACCATCGGAGATCTACAACCTCGCCGCGATGTCGTTCGTCGCCGTGTCTTGGATCCAGCCGACGCTGACCGCCGAGTTCACCGGCGTCGGCGTCACGCGCATGCTCGAGGCGATGCGCGAAGTGTGCCCCGAGGCGCGCTTCTACCAGGCCTCCTCGAGCGAGATGTTCGGCAAGGTGCTCGAGGTACCGCAGACCGAGACCACGCCGTTCTACCCACGCTCTCCCTACGGCGTGGCAAAGGTCTACGGGCACTTCATCACGGTCAACTACCGCGAGTCATACAACCTGCATGCGACGTCGGGGGTACTTTTCAACCACGAGTCTGAGCGCAGGGGGCTGGAGTTCGTCACGCGGAAGATCACGTGGCATGCAGCCGCGATCAAGCATGGATTGATGAAGGAGATACGCCTGGGCAACCTCGACGCCGAACGCGACTGGGGCTATGCGAAGGACTACGTCGAAGCGATGTGGCTGATGCTGCAGCAGGACAAACCCGAGGACTACGTGATCGCCACGGGCAAGTCTCACTCGGTGCGGGAATGCTGCGAGGTCGCATTCGACGAGGCCGGACTGGGCGACTTCGAGCAGTACGTCACGATCGATTCCTCGTTCGTGCGCCCGGCCGAGGTGGACCACCTGATCGGCTCGCCGGCGAAGGCCGAACGCGACCTCGGCTGGAAGCCGGCCACGTCGTTCGAGGAGCTGATCCGCCTGATGACGCGTGCGGACCTCGAGCTGCTCAAGCCGCGCTGAGCGCGATGGCGGCTGAGCGATGGCGGTAACGCTGTTCGACACGGCAGCGACGCTCGCGCCGCTGCGCGAGCAGCTGCGCGCGGCGATCGACGGCGTGCTCGACTCCGAACGCTTCATCCTCGGGCCGCAGGTGGCGAGCTTCGAGCAGGAGCTGGCTGCGTATTGCGGGGCCGCGCACGGCGTGGGTGTGGCCAACGGCACCGATGCGATCACGATCGCCCTGCGGGCGATGGGCATCGGGCCGGGCGACGAGGTGGTCGTCCCATCGTTCACCTTCTACGCCTCGGCCGAGGCGATCCCGCAGACCGGTGCGAGCCCGGTGTTCTGCGACATCGACCCGCACACGTACTGCGTCACGGCTGAGACCGTGCGCGCCGCGCTCACGCCACGCACGAAGGCCGTGGTCGTTGTGCACCTGTTCGGCAACGTCGCGCCGGTCGCGGAGATCGAAGCGCTCGGGGTGCCCGTGCTCGAGGACGCCGCGCAGGCGCTGGGGTCCGAGTCCGAGAGCGGACGCCCCGGCGCACTCGGCCGCGCGGCGACGTTCTCGTTCTACCCCTCGAAGAACCTCGGCTGCTTCGGCGACGGCGGCATGATCGTGACCTCCGACGAGCAGGTCGCCGAGCAGGCGCGGATCTTGCGCTTCCACGGCTCGCGCGACAAGGTCGACTACGAGCAGCTCGGCTACAACTCGCGCCTGGACGAGCTGCAGGCGGCGATCATGCGCGTGCAGCTGCCGCACCTGCAGACGTGGGCCGACGGCAGGCGCGAGGCCGGGCGCCATTACGAAGAGGCAGGCCTCGGCGAGCTCGTCGGTCTGCCCGTACCGGTCGCCGGCACAGCGCCGGCGTGGCACCTGTACGTCGTCAGCCATCCCGAGCCGCAGCGGTTGGAAGCCGCGCTCGGCGCCGCCGGGATCGGCTGCAAGGCGTATTACCGGACGCCTGTGCATCGGCAGGCGCCGATGCGGCCTTGGGCGGAGGGACTGGAGCTGCCGGGGACCGAGCTGGCGGCGGCGCGGCATCTGGCTGTTCCGATGAGCCCGGTGCTTAGCCGTGCGCAAGCCGATGAGGTGGTAGCCGCAATCGCGCGAGGGATTGGCAGGGCGGCGTAGGGTCAAGCCCCGCGGGAGGCGTTGTGCCTCTTCCAGGCAACGATAGCCATGGTATATACGCCGCCGTATATACCTTCGCTATCGCAACCGCGAAATGGAGAGTCCCTACCCACACGGCGTGTAAACGGCATCCGGCCTTCTAGGTCGAGCCGACCTCCGCTCCTTGTCACAACCCGAGAACGCTCCGGCCGCCACGACCGGATGCCCAGCGGGAACCGGGGCTTAGAGCCAGTGCTCGAGCAGGTCTGCGTCGGGCACGTCGCGCACGACGCGGGCGGGCGAGCCCATCACGACGGCGCGGGCGGGGACGTCGTGGGTGACGAGGGCGGCGGCGGCGACGAAGGCCTCCTCGCCGATCTCAATGCCGGGCGTCAGCACGGCGCCGCCGCCGATGCGGCAGGCGCGACGCAGTGTGGCGCCGCGTAGCGGGTCTCCGCGCGCGTGGCGCCCCATGGCGTCGTCGTTGGTCGTGACGGCGCCGGGACCGATGAACACGTCGTCCTCGATCGTGCTGTAAGCGGTCAGGTAGACGTTGGTCTGCACGCGTACGCGCGCGCCGACGGATACGTCGTTGTCGACGGCGCTGCCGCGTCCGATCACCGAGCCGGGGCCGATCGAGGAGCGCTCGCGCACGAAGGACTGATCGCCGAGGATCGCACCCTCGCCGATGCTGGCGCCGGCGAGGACGATGGCGCCACAGCAGACGGTGACCCGCTCAGCCAGCTCCAGCGCGCCGGCCTCGCCGTGCGCGCCGGAGCGCTTGGCCAGGCGCGGGCGCTTGCCGAGCACGGCGTTGTCCTCGATCGTGCAGCCGTCGCCGATCACGGTGCCGGCGTGCACGACGACGTTGGCGCCGAAGGCGACATCGGCGCCGATCTGCACGTCCTCGCCGAGCAGCAACCCGGGAGCGCGGTCGTCGGGACTCAGCACGTCACAGGCGGATCACATCGGCGGAGGGCTCGAGCGAGCGCGTCACGCCGCGCAGGTCGACGAGCAGGCGCGAGCGCTGCGCGAGCTGCGCGTAGTCGATCCCGGGGTGTGCGGTGACGATCAGGGTCAGGTCGGCGTCGGCGACGGCCTCGTCGAGCGGGCGGCTGGCAAGGCCGAACTCGGTCAGCTGCGCGACGTGGGGGTCGTGGTAGCAGACGTCGGCGCCCAGCTTGCGCAGCAGCTCGATGATCTTCAAGGCGGGTGACTCGCGGATGTCGCCGACGCCGGGCTTGTAGCTGACGCCGAGCACGGCGACGCGCGCGCCTTTGACGGACATGCCGACGTCGTTGAGCGCGCGCTGGGCCTTCTCGACGCAGTGGTAGGGCATCTGCTGGTTGACCTTGCCGGCGAGCTCGATGAACTCGGTGGCCATGTCGAACTCACGCGCGCGCCAACTCAGGTAGAACGGGTCGACGGGCAGGCAGTGTCCGCCCATGCCGGGCCCAGGCTCGAAGCGCATGAAGCCATAAGGCTTGGTCGAGGCCGCTTCGACGACCTCCCAGATGTCGATCCCCATGCGGTCGGTCAGCATCGCGAGCTCGTTGACGAGCGCGATGTTGACCGAGCGGAAGATGTTCTCGAGCAGCTTGGTCAGCTCGGCGGCCTCGGGGCTCGACACGCGGACGAGGTTTTCGCAAACGAGGCCATAGAGCTGCTCGGCGCGCTTCAGGCAGGCCTCGGTCAGGCCACCGAGCACCTTCGGCGTGTTGCGCAGCGTGAAGTCGGTGCGCCCGGGGTCGACGCGCTCGGGCGAGAAGGCGAGATGGAAGTCGCGCCCGGCGGCGAGCCCGGACTCCTCGAGCAGGGGCGCGACGCGCTCGCGCGTGGTGCCGGGGTAGGTCGTCGACTCGAGCACGACGAGCTGATCGGCCTGCAGCACCTCGGCGACGCCGCGCGTGGCGTCGATCAGCGGTCCGAGGTCCGGCTCGCGGTTGCGCGTGAGCGGCGTCGGCACGCAGATGATCACGGCGTCGGCCTTGGCCAGTCGCGCGTACCGCGTGGTTGCGTGGATGCGCTCGTTCAGCTCACGCAGCAGCTCCGAGGGGACGTCCTCGATGTAGGAGTCGCCGGCCTCGATCGCCTCGATCTTGCGCGAATCGACGTCGACTGCGATCACGTCGCAGCCCTCCTTGGCAAAGGCAACGGCCAGCGGCAGGCCGACGTAGCCGAGCCCGATGATGCCGACGGTCTTCACTCGGGCGCAGTGTAGGGGTTCGATCTCACTGAATCCGGATCGGCCCGAGCGCCCACGTCCTTTAGCCGGGTGCTCCCTCGAGCTGACGCAGGTCGGCGCGCACCATGCGCTCGACGAGCTGCTCGAAGGACAGCTCGGGCGCCCAGCCGAGCCGCTCGCGGGCCTTGCGGGGATCGCCGACGCTCGGCGTGCTCTCAGGGGCACGTACGCGGGCCTCGTCCACGCGCAGGTAGCGCTCGGGGTCGAGATCGACGCAGGTGAAGGCGGCGCGGGCGAACTCGGCGACGGTGTGCGGCACGCCGCTGGCGAGCACGTAGTCGTCGGGTCGCTCCTGCTGGAGCATCAGCCAGGCGCCGCGCACGATGTCGCCGGCGAAGGACCAGTCGCGCACGGCATCGAGGGTGCCGAGCTCGAGCTCGTCCTGGCGCCCGAGCGAGATCGCGGCGGCGGCGCGGGTGATGCGCCGCGTGACGAAGCGCTCGGATCGGCGCTCGGACTCGTGGTTGTAGGTGATCGCAGAGCTGGCGTGCAGGCCGTCGTGCTCGCGCAGGCGGCCGACGAGCTCGTGGGCGGCGAGCTTGGCGATCGCGTAGGGCGAGCGCGGCCGGCACGGGGTGTCCTCGTTCTGCGGGCTCTCACCGGCGTCTCCGAAGATCTCGCTGGAAGCGGCGACGAGCACGCGCGTGGGCCGCTCGAGCTCGCGCACGACCGTGAGCAGCGTGGCCGTGGAGCCGGCGATCGCGGTAAGCGTCTCGCCGGGTCGTTCCCAGGAGGCGGGGACGAACGACGGCGCGGCCAGGTGGTAGATCTCGCTCGTGCCGGCTCGCGCGATCGCGTCGCGGAACGCGACAGGATCGAGCACGTCGCCGCTCAGCAGCTCGAGGTGACCGCGCAGGTGCTCGGCCGAGCCGAGCCCCCGCTCCCCCCCGTCGCCGCGCACGAGCCCGACCACGCGATAGCCCTTCTCCAGCAGCAGCTCGGCCAGGAAAGAGCCGTCCTGCCCGGTCAGACCGGTGATCAGCGCGCTGGCATCTTGCGGCACGGCGGCAGCTTACGCGCTGCCGTCGCCGATGCGCAGCGCTCGCTCAGGCGGCGGGGGCATACAGCTCGGCGAGCCCGCGCGCCACGACCTCCGGAGCGCACACGGCTCGTGCCCGTGCACGCCCGCGCTCTCCGGCTCCGCGGTCGCCGGCGAGCCGCTCGATCGCGCCTGCCAGCGCGGCGGCGTCGCCGGGCGGTACGAGCGCGTCCTCCTCGACGAGCTCCGCCAGCGCGCCGACGCGGCTGGCGGCGACGGGAAGGCCGGCGGCCATCGCCTCGGCGGCGGCGAGCCCGAAGGTCTCGGCCGAGCGCGAGGGCACGAGCGCGATCGAGGCCTGCGCGCGCAGCTCGGCGAGCTCGGCGTCGTCGACGTGCCCGGCGAAGCGCACGGTGGCGCCGGCCACGCCGCGCCCGGCGGCGGCATGCGCTTCGAGCGCGCCGCGCTCGGGTCCGTCGCCGGCGATCAGCAGCGTGATGCCGGCGGCACGGCAGGCGTCGATGGCGACGTCGATGCCCTTCTCCGGCGCCAGGCGCGAGACGACGAGCGCGTAGGAGGGCAGCTCGGAGGCGACTCCGGTGGGGGGCAGCGGTAGCGCACCGAGCGCGCGCACGGGCGGCGCGAGCACGTGCACGCGCTCCCAGTCGAGTGGCGCGCCGAGCTCGCGCAGGCGCTCGCGTGCGAACAGGCTGGGTACGACGATGGCGTCGGCCTGGCTCACCATGCGCCGCTGCCACAGCGCCAGCGAGGCGGCGTATGCGGCTGCCTCGGGGCGGCTGCCGCGGCAGTTCAGGCGCACGCCGGGCAACGTGTTGGAGCCGTGGCAGCGGGTGCACTCCTCGCCGTGGGTGAAGCACACGCCGATCGCGCACACGAGCCGGTACTGGTGCAGGTGCAGCACGACCCTCGCGCCGGCGGCGCGAGCGGCAGCCAGCGCGCGCCAGCCGAAGGCGGGCTGCAGATTGTGCGCGTGCACCACACGAGCCCCGCGCTCGCTCACGGCGCGGCGTACCTCGTCGGGGTCGAGCCCGCCGCGCAGCAGGCCGAGCGCGGCTCGGCCGCGGCCGAGCTCCTCGGAGGAGCGCGTGAGCAGCTCGACGGGCTCGCCGAGGCGCTCGCGCACGAGCCACAGCAGGTCGTCGACGACGCGCTCCTCGCCGCCGGTCGTGCGGTAGCGGTTGTGCAGGAAGAGAACCACCCGCGCTGGAGCCTAGTGCGCCCGCTTCGCCGCAAGGCCGGCGCAACTGCGGAAACCGCTGCAAACCTAGACTGTCCAGACC
>DATINR010000089.1:0-5911 GCA_035473995.1 Solirubrobacteraceae bacterium | reverse complement strand
AGCTCCAGCTCCAGCGGCGCTCGCCGGTCGCTCTCGACGACCACGCGCGCCGCCGGGCCGAGCACCGGCGCAAGCGCCACCGTGAGCTCGGGTCCCCAGTCGCGTGCCTGGCTGTAGGGGGGGTCGATGAAGAGTAGATCGTATGTCTCTTCGCGTCGGCGTGCGGCCTGGAGCGCGGCGAGCGCGTCCGATCGGCGCACCTGTGCTCGCGGCGGCATGAGCGCGAGCGCCTCCAGGTTGGCGCCGAGCGCGCGCAAGGCCGCCCGGTCGTGCTCGACGAACACGGCTTGCCCGGCGCCGCGCGAGAGCGCCTCGATGCCGAGTGCTCCACTGCCCGCGAACAGGTCCAGCACACGCGCTCCGTCGAGCTCGCCGAGCATCGCGAACACCGCCTCGCGCACGCGGTCGGACGTCGGCCGCGTGGCGCGTCCGCGCGGCGCCTGCAGCCGCCTGCCGCCGAGCTCTCCCGCGATCACGCGCATCGGCTGACCGTAACGCGCGGGGCCCCTGCTGCCCGCGGCGGCGGCGATATCCGGCCCCGCGTCGCCGGCGAGCGGGCTGGACGGAGCGGCGGGCCGCTACGCCGGGATCGGCTCGAGCGCCTCGGCGCCGAAGCTCTCACGCAGATGCTCGCCGAGCAGCACGTGCTCGGGCTCGCGCAGCTGCGGGTCGTGCTCGAGCAGGCGCTCGGCGCACGCGCGGGCACGCTCGAGCAGCGCCGCGTCCTCGGGCAGTTGCGCGACCTCGAACTGGCGCAGGCCCGACTGGCGCGTGCCGACGAGCTCGCCCTCGCTGCGCAGCTCGAGGTCGATCTCGGCCAGGCGGAAGCCGTCGCCGTGCCCGGCCAGCGCACGCAGCCGCGGCGATCCCGGCGGGCCCATCAGGCGGCAGATCCCGCTGTGCTCGCCGCGTCCGATCCGCCCGCGCAGCTGGTGCAGCTGGGAGATGCCAAAGCGCTCGGAGTTCTCCACGAGCATGACCGTCGCGTTGGGCACGTCGATGCCGACCTCGATCACGGTCGTCGCGACGAGCACATCGGCCTCGCCCGAGGCGAATGCGGCCATCGCCTGCTGCTTCTCGCGCGGGCGCATGCCGCCGTGCAGCAGCACCAGCCGGTAGCCCTCGAGCTCGCCGCCGCGCAGGCGCTCGAGCTCGGCCGTGGCCGCGCGCAGCTCGCCCATGCCGGCGACGGCGGCAGCGCCGTCCTGTCCCGGCTGCTCGGGCTCCTGCTCGATCAACGGGCAGACGACGAACGCCTGGCGCCCCGCCTGCAACTGCTCGCGCAGCTCGTCGTAGGCCCGCGCGCGGGCGCGCTCGCCGGCGACGATCCGCGTGTCGATCGGCCGGCGGCCGAGCGGCAGCTCGCGCAGCGTGCTCGCGTCGAGGTCGCCGTAGCCCGCAAGCGCCAGCGTGCGCGGGATCGGCGTCGCCGTCATGTGCAGCATGTGCGGCGTGCCCTTCTCGTTCAGCGCCGCGCGCTGGCGCACGCCGAAGCGGTGCTGCTCGTCGACGACCGCCACCGCCAGCGCGCGGAACTCGACGTCGGGCTCGATCAGCGCGTGCGTGCCGACGAGCAGCGAGAGCTCGCCGCTGGCCAGCTTGCCCAGCGTCTCGCGCCGCGCGCGCGCCGGCGTCGACCCTGTGAGCAGCGCGCAGGAGACCGTCTCGCCCCCCAGCAGGCGCTGGATCGTCGCGAAGTGCTGTTCGGCGAGCGTCTCCGTCGGCGCCATCAGCGCCGCCTGAGCGCCGTGCTCGACGGCGCGCAGCATCGCGTACAGCGCGACCACCGTCTTGCCGCTGCCGACCTCGCCCAGCAACAGGCGCTGCATCGCGCGCGTGCTGGCAAGGTCATCGTCGATCTCGGCGATCGCCCGCAGCTGATCGCCGGTCGGCGCGAACGGCAGCTCCTGCTCGAGCCAGCGCGCGCTCAGCTGCGGCGCCTGGTCCAGCGCGCTCGCGCCCTCGTGCTCGCGCCGACGCGCGCGGCGCAGCAGGAACACGAGCTGTGTCAGCAGCAGCTCGTCGAAGGCCAGGCGCTCGCGTCCGCGCTCGCTGTCCTGCGCGTCGCGCGGGAAGTGCATCGCCGCCAGCGCGCTCGCGCGGTCGGGCAGCAGCTCCTGCGCACGGGTGCGTCCCGGAAGCGCCTCGCAGACGTCCTGCAGGTGCTCTCTGGCCTGCCGCACGAGCGTCAGGATCTGCGTCGAGCTGACGCCCTCGCTCGCCGGGTAGTGCGCCACGGCGCCGCTCTGCGAGCCCGCCCCGCTCTGAGCCTTGCCGACGGCCGGCGGCGGCGGCGCGTCCTTGCCCGCGACGCCGTCGCCGGCGAGCGGCTCGGCGCTTCCCAGCGAGCCCTGTCCCGAGGCGGGGGCGTGATGTGAGACGCGAAAGCCACCGCGCCCATCGGCCTTGCCGTGCAGCAGCACGGCCGTGCCCGGCGGGTAGCGTTCGACCAGCCACGGCTGGTTGAAGAACGTCGCACGCATGCTGCCGGTCTCGTCGTGGACGGTCGCCTCCACGAGCGGGCGCATGCCGCGCCGGCGGACCGGGCGCGAGCGGATCGCGCGCACCTGCACGGCGACCGTCGCCTGCTCGCCGTCGCGCAGCTCGGCGACCGTGCGCGCCTCGCGGCTGTCGCGTGGCAGGTGCTCGAGCAGGTCGCCGATCGTGGCCAGGCCGAGCGCACGCATGCCCTCGGCGAACTTTCCACGCGGCAGCGTCAGCGGCTCCAGCAGCCGCTGCGGGCGCGGCCAGCGCAGTGGCGCCGCCAGCAGCTCCTCGCGGCTCAGCGCGTGGCCCCCGGCGAATGCCTGCGCCAGCGGCACGATCCGGCGCACCGACGGGCCTACGCCGGCCGTATCCGGCGTCTCGGTGCTCATCGCGGGCATCTCCCGCCCATCATGATCGCGCCGGCGGTCGTCAAGGTTCAGCGGGTCGTCGACCAAGCGGAGCAGGACGTACCCTGACGGGCACAGGCAGTTCGCGTGGCGTACTCCGTACGCGAGCGACTGAGGACGCCGCTCCGCGCAGCGTCGACGGCCCGCTGGTCACTCAGCGGCGAGCAGCCACCAGTAGGCCGGCTGCCCGCCCTGGCGCAGCTCGAGCTCGACGTCACCGTCGGCCATCTGCTCGATCTCGCCCAGCCCGAGCGGCGCGCCCTCGCCAGCGAGCACACTGATCAGCTCCGGCTGCTCGCCGTCGCCGTCGCCGAGGGCGAGCGCCGCGAGGATCGCGCGCAGCGTGTCCGTCGGGTCGCCCCACGCGACGACCTCGTCCTGCACGAAGCCCACGGCTTCGCCCTGGGCGAAGCGGCCCTGGGCGTCGTCGCGCGCGGCCGGTGCGATCGCGCCCGTGCGCACGCGGGCGAGCGCCTCCTTGACGGCCTGGTCGTTCTGCTCGACCGGACGGTCCGGGTTGAGCACGACCGCCGCCGCGAGCCCCGCCTGCTGGCTCGTCGTGCGCGCCACCACGACCTCCTTGTCGGAGAGCTCGGCCGCGTGCTCGGCCGCCATGATCACGTTGGCGCTGTTCGGCAGCACGACGACCTCCTCGGCCGGCACCGCGTGAATCGCAGCGAGCAGGTCGTACGTGGACGGGTTCAGCGTCGGGCCGCCGTCGAGCGTCTGCACCCCGAGCTCTCTGAACAGCTCGGCGAGACCGTCGCCGCTGACGACCGCCAGCGCACCGCAGCGCGTCGTCGGCTGCTCGCGCACGGCGCCCGGAGCCGCATGACCGTTGGCGGCGCGGCGGTCGGGCTCCTCGCCGCCGGGCCGGCCGGCGTTCGCGCCGGCGCCATTGCCCGCGTGCGCTGCGGCGGCGCCGTTGGTGGCGTGCGAGCCGTTGCCGTCGCTCGCGCGCTCGCGCGCCAGCCGTGCGTCGCGCTCATCGACCTGCAGGCGCATGTCGGCCACGTCCAGCCGCGAGACCTCGCCGTGCTCGGCGAACACGGCCGTCGCCAGCTCTGGATCGTCGGTGTGCAGGTGGACCTTCAGCGTCTTCGAGTCGCCCACGACGAGCACCGAGTCGCCGAGCGCCTCGAGCGGCTCGATGAAGCGGCCCCGGCTGAGGCCGTCGCCGGTGACGGCGAAGTTGGTGCAGAAGCGGTAAGTGCCCGAGCTGTGCTCCGGGTGGGTGATCCGCGCGGGCGCGTAGTGGTCGAGCGCCGGCGCCTCGTCGCCGCGCAGCGCCGCCACGACGCCGGCGAACATGATCGTCAGCCCGTAGCCGCCCGCGTCGACGACGCCCGCGTCGCGCAGCGCCGCGAGCAGCTCCGGCCCGCGCTTGACCGAGTCCTGACCGGCGATCACGGCGCGCTCGAGCGCCGCCGCGATCAGCGCGTCCTGCTCGCTCGGCGCCGTCGCCGGGCCGAGACGCAGGTTCTCCGGGCTGTGCGCCACGTCGGTGACGATCTTGTGCGCCATCTCGCGCGCCACCGTGAGGATCGTGCCCTCGGCCGGCTCGCGCACCGAGGAGTACGCGCGGTCGGCCGCTTTGGCCAGCGCCGCGCCGATCAGCGTCGCGTCGATCAGCTGCCCCGGGCGCGAGACGAGCTCCTCGGCGGCGCCGCGGATCAGCTGCGAGAGGATCACGCCCGAGTTGCCGCGCGCGCCCAGCAGCGCCGCGCGCGCGACCGACTCGACGATCTCCTCGCGCCCGATCTCGTCGATCGTGCGCTCGCCGTCGCCCATCAGGCGGTCGAGCTCGTCGAGCACCGCGCGCAGCGTGAGCGCCATGTTGTCGCCCGTGTCGCCGTCTGCGACCGGAAACACGTTCAGGTCGTTGACCTCCTGGCGACGCGATTCCAGATGCGCCAGCGCGCCCGCCACAGCAGCGCGAAAGCGGCCCAGATTCGTATCTGTCACGGGGAACGTCTTATCAGCTAAGCCGGGCGCCTTGCGCCCCGCGTACTCCCAGACGGACGTTCGGCCGAGCTACAGCGCCTTCTGGACCTTGCCCGCCTTGAGGCATCTAGTGCAGACGTAGACGCGCTTTGGAGCCTTGCCGACGAGGATCCGCACCTTCTGCAGGTTCGGGTCGAAGCGGCGCTTGGTCGCGACCATCGAGTGGCTGCGGCTCTGGCCGAAGGCCGGCCCCTTGCCGCAGCTGTGACACACCTTTGCCATCGCCGCGGAAGTCTAGCGATCCGGCGAGGCGCTCAGGGAGCGGCGAGCTCGCGCCGCAGCGCGGCCATCGCCAGCACGGCCTCGGCGGCGTGCGAGCCCTGGTCGCGCTTGCCGCCGCCCGAGCGTGCGAGCGCCTGCTCCATGTTCTCGACCGTGAGCACGCCGAAGGCGCACGGCACGCCGGTGTCGAGTTGCACCTGCATCACCCCGCGCGCGGCCTCGGAGCAGACGAAGTCGTAGTGGTCGGTCTCGCCGCGGATCACGGCGCCGAGGCAGGCCACGCCGGCGAAGCGTCCCGAGCGCGCGGCGTAGGACGCCGCCAGCGGCAGCTCGAAGGCGCCGGGCACGTCGAACACCTCGACCGTGTGATCGCCGTCTTGCGCGAAGGCCGTCTTGGCGCCTTCGATCAGGCGCACGGCGAGATCCTCGTAGAAGCGCGCCACGACGATCGCGTACGCCTGCTCGCTCACGAGCCGCGACGCTCCTCGCGGGCGGCATCTTCCTCGGCGCTCCTGTCGGCGGCGCGCCTGTCGCCCTCGCGGCGCTCCTCGGCGCGGTCCTGCTCGCGCTCTGCATGCAGCAGCTCCTCGTCGAGGTTCAGCCCCTGGTGGTGCAGCGTGTGGCCCATGCGCTGCGCCTTCGTGCGCAGGTAGGCCTCGTTGTGCGCGTTCGGCGCGTGCTCGATCGGGATCTGCGCGCTGACCGACAGGCCGTAGCCCTCGAGGCCGCGGATCTTCTTCGGGTTGTTCGTGAGGATGCGGATCGAGGAGAGGCCGAGGTCGGCGAGGATC
>DATINR010000088.1:0-10911 GCA_035473995.1 Solirubrobacteraceae bacterium | reverse complement strand
TGGAGGTTCGTGAATGTCTGCAGTGGAGGCGCACATCACCGGCACCGTGTGGAAGATCGAGTGCGCGGTCGGCGACCAGATCGAGGAGGGCGACACGGTCGCGATCCTCGAGTCGATGAAGATGGAGATGCCGGTCGAGGCCGAGGACTCGGGCAAGGTCACGGAGATCCTCTGCGAGGAGGGCCAGGCGGTCAACGAGGGCGACACGCTGGTCGTGCTCGAGTAGGCGAAGACGGCGACTCGGCCCACTCGGCGGGCGGCCGCAAGGCAGGCGAGGAGCTAAAGAACGCCCCCACTTCTTCCGATGGTGCGAATGTGCGACTCGCATCGGGCGGGTCCGAGACGAGCATGGGGGCCACATGCGCTTCGGCAGCTTCTCGGGTAGGACGATCGCGATCGCAGCATCGGCGCTGGTCCTGCTGGCACCGTCGAGCGCCCTCGCGGCCGACGGCTTCGGGCCGCTGAACGGCCACGACGGCTGTCTGGTCGCTCCCGGCGAGAGCAGCTCCGACCAGGGCACATCGGGCTGCGGCACCGGCAAGGGGCTGTACGGCGCGAGCGCCGTCGCGGTCTCGCCCGACGGGGCGAACGTCTATGTCGCGGGCGGCGTGGCCGCTGCCAACGTGGCCAAAAGCTATGGGGCCGTGGCGATCCTCGAGCGCGACCCCGCGGCAGGATCGATCAGCGAAGTCGGCTGCCTCAGCTCCGACGGCACCGACCACCGCGATGGAGCCTCGGGCGCGTGCGCGCCCGAACCGTCGTTGCTGGGAGCCGACGGCGTGGCCGTGAGCCCCGACGGCAAGACGGTCTATGTCAGCTCGAGCAGCTCGGCGAGTGTCGTCGCATTCTCGCGTGACCCGGCGACCGGTGGCCTGACGCGACTCGGCTGCTTCCAGGGCACGCCCCGTCCCGGCGCGCCTTGTGGGGCGGCGAACCTGTTCTCCAGCACGAGCAGTCCGCTCGTCAGCGCGAACGGCAGCGCGCTGTACGTGGCCGCGCCGCTGTCCGGTGCGGTTTCGGCGCTCGACGCCTCCGACCGCCTGCGCACTCCCGCGGGGATCGTTCCCGCGCTTCCCTCCGCTGCCTCCGGCGCGAGCGACAGCTCGACGGCCACGGGCACCGGCAGCTCCGCCTCGGCCGGCAGCTCGACGTCGAGCCTCGCCACGACCCCGTCCACGACCTCGGCGAGCCCGGCCCCGAGCCTCTCGGCGATCTTCACCAGCTCGATCGTCGGAGACGAACTGCTCAACCCGTGCATCGCGGTGAACGGGCTCGACGGCGTCTGCTCGGTGGGCGTCGCAACCGACGGCCTCGGCGAGCTGGCGCTCAGCCCCGACGGCAAGCAGGTCTACGGCACGGCGCGGGAAAGCGCGGCGATCGACGTCTTCGCGCCGGCCGCGGGCGGCGGGCTGAGCGAGACGGGCTGCGTGATGCAGAGCGCACCCCACGGCCTCTGCAGCTCCGACCATTCGCTGAGCAAACCGGGCGACCTGGCGGTGAGCCCCGACGGCAAGAACGTGTACGTGACAGACACGGACGGAGGCTACTCGGGCGACAAGGTCGATGTGCTGGCGCGCAACGCGACGACGGGGGCGCTTGCCTCCGAGGGTTGCGTTCAGTTCGCACCGAAGCCCGAACCCAAAGACGAAGAAGAAGAACCTGGAGAAACGGAAGAAGAAGACGAAGAAGAAGCCAAACCGGCGCCAAAAGGAAAAGCCAAAGGCAAACGTGCTCGCGCGGCGGACGCCGGATGCTCGGCCTCGGCTGCGGGTTTGGCGAGCGTCGACGTGGTGGCGGTCAGCGGCGACGGCTCATCGGTTTACGCGATCGGCGGAGGCTCGGCGGCGATCTTCACGCGCAACCCCTCGACAGGAGCGCTGAGCGAGGCCTCCTGCGCGGAAGACGAAGACCCGCGCTGCACGGACATGCCGACGCTGAGGGGAGTATCGGGGGCAGCGATCAGCCCCGACGGCCACCAGGTCTACGTGGTCTCCCAGGGCAGCGACGCGGTGATGGTCTTCGGCATCGGCGCGGCGGTCACGACCGCCAATGCGGCCACCTCGCGAGCGGGCCTCGCGCACGTCAGCGTCGCCTGCCCCGCGGGGCTCACGCGCGCCTGCAGCGGCCGGCTACAGCTCACGCGTGCGGTCGCGCGCGTCGCTCGGCACGGTCGCCGCCATCGCCACGGGTCCCACCGCATGCACGTGCGCCGCGTGACTGCGGGGCGCTCGGCATCGTTCTCGATCGCTCCCGGCGCACACGCCCGAGTAGCGGTACGGCTTTCGCCGCTGATGCGCCGCGTGCTGGCTCGCCACCACCGTTTGCGACTGATGGCAGTCGTCCGCGCGAGCCCGGCCGCCGGCGGCTCGGGCTACGGGCGTCACGTAACGCTGGCGCTCGCGCGCCGCTAGCCTGTCGCGCGTGTCGCCGAGCGCAACCCCAAGCGAGCTGGCGGGAGGCAAGCTGCTGGTCGACTGGCCCGCGCAGGGAGTCGTCCGCCTGACGATCTCCAACCCGGCGAAGCGCAACGCGCTCGATCACCCGATCCTCGACGCGATCACGGCGACGCTCACCGAACTCTCGGCCGAGGGATCGCCCGCGCGCTGCATCGTGGTGACGGGTGCAAACGGGATGTTCTCGGCGGGCTACGACATCGGCGAGATCCCGGCGGAGGAGTTCGAAGAGCGCGCGGAGAGGCTGGTCGCGCACCCGTTCACGGAAGCGATCGACGCGCTCGAGGCGTTCCCGTATCCGACGCTGGCGATGCTGCCGGGCCACACGATCGGCGGCGGCCTCGAGCTCGCGCTGTCGTGCGACTTGCGCGTGGCGCAGGACGGGATCAAGCTCGGCATGCCGCCGGCGAAGCTGGGCCTCGTTTACTCGCACACGGGCCTGCGCCGCTTCATCGACGCGATCGGCGCGGCGCGCACGCGCGAGCTGTTCCTGCTCGGCCGCTACATCGACGCGCCGACGGCGCTGCAGTGGGGGCTCGTGAACCGGGTCGCGATCGGCGAGCAGCCGGAGCGGCTGACACTCGAGCTGGCGGCCGAGCTGGCGGGCAACGCGCCGCTCTCCCAGAAAGGCAACAAGCGCGTGATCGCGGCGCTGCTGTCGGCCGAGGGCGAGCTCGAGCCGGACGTCGAGCAGGAGCTGATCGAGCTGCGCCGGGCGTCGTTCGCCTCGCAGGACATGCGCGAGGGAATGCGCGCGTTCGCCGAGAAACGCGCACCGCGCTGGCTCGGCCAGTAGCGTCCGCAACGCTCCATAACCTGCGGCGTATGCCGCCTCTGATCACCCGCGAGGAGGCCTCCAGGCTGGGCGAGCTGGAGGACCACGCGCAGATCGAAGAGCTGATCGAGCGCGCCTGGCGCGCCCGCGTGGAGCGCTTCGGCGACTCGACGGACATGTGCTCGCTGGTCAACGCCAAGTCGGGTGGCTGCGCGGAGGACTGCGGCTTCTGCGCGCAATCGCGCTTCGCCGAGGCCGAGACGCCGCTGCACGCGATGATGGAGCCCGAGCAGATTCTCGAACATGCGAAGGCGGCGGAAGCCGCCGGAGCCCATCGCTTCTGCATGGTCACGCAGGGCCAGGGGCTCTCCAAGCGCGACTTCCAGAAGTACCTGCAGGGGGTGCGCCTGGTTTCGGAGCACACGAACCTCAAGCGCTGCGCGTCGATCGGCCACATGAGCGTCTCGCGCGCGCAGGAACTGAAGGACGCGGGCGTGCAGCGCGTGCACCACAACGTGGAGACGGCGGAGTCCTACTACGACGAGGTCACGAGCACGGTCCGCTACGCGGGCCGTCTGCGCACGATCGACGCGGTGCGCGAGGCGGGCCTGGAGACGTGCGTCGGCGGCATCCTCAACCTCGGCGAGTCGCGCGAGCAGCGCGTGGAGATGGCCTTCGAGCTGGCCGCGATCGACCCGACGAGCGTGCCGATCAACATGCTCAACCCGCGCCCGGGCACGAAGTTCGGCGACCGCGAGTACATGGACCCGTGGGAGGCGGTCAAGTGGATCGCGATCTTCCGCCTGATCCTGCCGGAGGCGCTGTTCCGCCTGTGCGGCGGGCGCGTGGAGAACCTGGGCGAGCTTCAGCAGATCGCCGTGCAGGCAGGCATCAACGGCGTGATGATGGGCAACTTCCTGACGACGCTCGGCAACGACCCGGAGACGGATCGGGAGATGTTCGAGGGGCTCGGGCTGAACGTGGCGCGCCAGCCGGACAACGCAGCGAACCCCCGGCCGGACAACCGCTCGGGCTGGCTCGCCGGCGAGACGCCGAACGTGGTCGAGCAGTTGCTCGAGGACGCCGCGCCGGAGGCGGCGCAGGAGAAGCTGACGATCCGCCTGTGGGACCCCTCTACGCAGCTGCGCTTCCGCGCCAAGCGGCTCGTGCCGCCGCGCCCGGACGGAGCGCCGAACCGCTCCCGGGACGGCATCGGCGCGCGCGGCGCGGGCGACGGTGCGAAGGGTCCGCCGAGCACGGTGGCGAGCGGCTGAGCGACGGACGGCCAGGGAGGAGCGGACGCGATGCATGGGGAGATGGGAACGCTGGAGCTCGAAGATCGTCTGGCCGAGCTGGAGCGCCTCGGCCTGAGCCGCCGCCTGCGGCTGGTGTCGGGTCCGCAGGGACCGACGGTGCTGCTCGACGGACAGCCGGTGCTGCTGCTCTGCTCGAACAACTACCTCGGCCTGGCCGACCACCCGCAGGTGCGCGAGGCGGCCGCGGAGGCGGCGATGCGCTGGGGCGTCGGCGCGGGCGCGTCGCGGCTGATCTCGGGGACGATGACCGTTCACCGCCGCCTGGAGGAGCGCTTGGCGGACTTCACCGCCCGCCAGTCGTGCCTGCTGTTCGGCTCGGGCTATCTGGCGAACCTCGGTGTGATCGGAGCACTGGCGAGCCGCGGCGACACGGTCTTCTCGGATGAGCTCAACCACGCCTCGATCGTCGACGGCTGCCGCCTGTCGCGCGCCGAGGTGGTCGTCTACCGCCACCGCGACCCCGAACACCTGCTGTGGAGCATGCGCCACCACGGCGGCCGTCGCGACGGGCAGGGACGGCGCGTGATCGCGACGGACTCGATCTTCTCGATGGACGGCGACGTGGCCCCGCTCGAAGAGCTCGTCGAGCTGGCGCAGGCAGCGGGCGCGCGGATCGTGGTCGACGAGGCTCACGCGATCGGCACCTACGGACCGGACGGCCGCGGGGCGCTCGCGGCGGCTGGCCTCGAGGGCGAGGTCGATGCGATCGTGGGAACGCTCGGCAAGTCGCTCGGCTCCTACGGCGCGTTCGTGTGCGGCGACGAGCAGATGACCCGCTACCTGCTGAACACGGCGCGCTCGTTCGTCTTCTCGACGGCCCCGCCGCCGCCGGCGGTGGCCGGCGCGCTGGCGGCGCTGGACCTGCTGCGGCAGCGCCCGCATCGCGTCGAGCGCCTGGCGGCCAACGCGCGGGCGCTGCGCCGCTCGCTCGCGGCTGAGGGCTTTCAGGTGCCCGAAGGCGACATGCACATCGTTCCGCTGATCGTGGGCGAGGAGCGCGACACGATGCGTCTGTGCCAGGCGGCGATCGAGCAGGGAGTGTTCGCACAGGCGATTCGCCCGCCGACGGTACCGGCGGGCACCTCGCGCCTGCGCCTGGCGGCGATGGCTTCGCACACGGCGAGCGACATGCGCCTGGCGGCGGGGGTGCTGGCGAGTGCGGCGCGCAAGCTCGGCCTGGACCCGAGCGAGCTCGGCTCGCCGCCCGAGCCCGAGGTTGCGGCGGAGCCCGACGAGCTGGAGCTGGAAGCGTGGCAGGAGCGCGCCGCCCCGCCGGCGCGACGGTCCGAGGCCGGGCCCCCGGCTGCGCCGTTCGACGTCGAGGCACCGCGGCCGCGGCGGCCGCCGGCTCCGGCCCGGGCAGAGACCGCCGGCGAGGGCGCGCCGTTCGACGGCGAGCGCGAGAGCGCCGTCGCGCACGCGGCCTGACGCTTCGGGTAGCGGGCGGCGATGCGGGGGCTGTTCGTCACGGGCACAGACACGAGCGTCGGCAAGACGGTGCTGAGCGCGGCGCTGCTGGCGGCGATGTCAGCCGAGGGCGAGCCGGTCAGGGCGTACAAGCCGGCCGTGACCGGGCTGCAGGAGCCGGGAGCCGACGAGACACGCTGGCCGCCGGATCACGTGCTGCTCGCGGCGGCGGCGGGCACGGCGGCGGAGCAGGTGGCGCCGCTGCGCTACGGCCCGGCCGCATCGCCGTTGCTGGCGGCAGAGATCGAGGGCAAGCAGCTCGACCGCGAGATGCTGCTCGCGGCCGGCGCCGAGCTGACGTGCACGGTCGAGCACGAGGCCACGACGGTGGTCGTGGAGGGCGTCGGCGGGCTGCTCTCGCCGCTGGCCGAGAACTTCACGGTGTGCGACCTGGCCGCGTCGCTGCGACTGCCGCTGCTGATCGCGGCACGCCCGGGGCTGGGCACGATCAACCACACGCTGCTGACGCTGCAGGCTGCGCGCGCGTACGGGCTGGACGTGCGCGCGGTCGTGATCGGGCCGTGGCCGGAGCAGCCATCCCGCCTGGAGCAGTCCAAGCTGGAGACGATCAGGCGCTTCGGCTTCGTCGAGGTCGACACGCTGGCGCGCGCGGCAGCTGCCGATCTAGACGAGCTGGCTCGCATCGGCGGCGCGCTTCCGTGGCGGCGCTGGCTGGGCGAGCGCCGCGCGGTTCGCCAGCCCGCCTGAGCGGCGTCGCCCCGGGGCTTGCGCGGCGGGCCGCCGGCGGGCTATGGTTGAGCGCATGGCCGTCAGCTCGCCCGCCAGCGGCGTCCCGCTCGACATGCGCGACTTCACGACGCGCTACACGGCCGCGTGGAACGCGTGCGACACGGCCGCGATGGCGGAGCTCGTCAGCGAGGACGTCGTGTGGGCCGACCCGGCGCTGCCGGCGCCGGCGCGCGGCGTGGCGGAGGTGCAGGAGTTCATGCGCACGAGCTTCCGCGCCTTCCCGGACCTGCACTTCGGCGAACCCGATCCGCCGTCGCTGGCGGTGTCGGGTGACGTGGTCTACTGGTCGTGGTACATGGAGGGCACGCACCGCGGAACGATCGACCCGCCGGGCTTCGCGCCGACGGGCAAGCGCATGCACGTTGAGGGCGTCGACCATTGGACGATGCGCGAGGGGCGCATCGTGCTCTACCGCGCGTACTACGACATGAACGACGTCGCTCGCCAGCTCGGCATCGTGCCGCCTCCGGGCAGCACTGCCGAGCGCGGAATGGTCGCCCTGCAGCGCCTGCAGGCCCGGCTCGCCCGGCGATGAGCCCGAGCTCGGACGGCGAGCACTACGACGTCGCGATCGTCGGCGCCAGCACGGCGGGGTGCACGGCGGCGCGCCTCTACGCCCAGCGCGGCGCGCGCGTGGCGCTGATCGAGCGCAAGCCCTCGCCGGACGCTTACAAGACGGTCTGCACGCACTTCATCCAGTCGAGCGCGACGCCGACGATCGAGCGGCTCGGCCTGGCGTCGCTGCTCGACGAGCGTGGCGCTGTGCACAACGGGGTCGACGTGTGGACTGCGCCGAGCGGCTGGATCAGCACGAGCCCGGACGCGCCGTACGGCTTCAGCGTCACGCGGCGCACGCTCGACCCGTTGCTGCGCAGGCTGGCGGCGCAGACGCCGGGCGTGGAGCTGATCGCGGGCTGGACCGCGGTGGGGCTGCTCGGCGGCGCGCGGCCGGCGGGCGTGCAGATCGAAGACCACTCGCACGCACGCCGTGAGATCAACGCGAAGCTCGTCGTCGCGGCCGACGGGCGCGACTCGAAGGTGGCGCGCTGGGCGCGCGTGCCGGGCCGCGTGAAGCCGCACGGGCGCTTCTTCTACTGGGGCTACTGGCGCGGCGTGCGCCCGGCGACGGAGCGCTCGAAGATGTGGCTGATCGACCCAGACGCGGCCTACACGTTCCCAAACGAGGACGGGCTGACGGTCGTGCTCGTCGCGCCCCACCGCGACCGCCTGCCCGATTTCCAGGCCGACCTGCACGGCGCCTACAACAGGATGCTGCGCGCGCTGCCCGAAGGCCCGGACATGAGCGAGGCGACGCTCGAGGGAAAGCTGCTCGGCAAGCTCGAGTTGCCGAACGTGTACCGCCCGGCGGCGCGTCCCGGCGTAGCGTTCGTCGGCGACGCCGCGCTGGCGGGCGACCCGCTGTGGGGCATCGGCTGCGGCTGGGCATTCCAGAGCGCCGAGTGGCTCGTGCAGGAGACGGCCGGCGCACTGGACGGCGGCGAGCAGGCGCTCGACGAGGCGCTCGAGCGCTACCGCAAGCTGCACCGCAAGCGCCTGCTGCCCCACCACATGATGATCAGCGACATCTCGAGCGGCCGCCCGATCAACCCGCTCGAGCGGCGCCTGTACCGCGCGGCGGCGCGCGACAGCGTCGTGCGCGAGGCGTTCGAGCGGATCGGCAGCCGCGAACTGCCGCCGGCGAGCATGCTCAAGCCGGGCCTGATCGCGCGGATCGCGCGCTTCGGTTCGGCGCAGCCCGCCTGAGGCCGGCGAGCGCGACCTCAGCCGGCGCGCGCAGCAGCGAGCATCGCGTCGCACACGCGCGCCAGATCGTGCTCGTCGATCACGTACGGAGGCATCGTGTAGATCAGGTCGCGGAACGGGCGCAACCAGACCCCGTGCGAGACGGCCGCTTCGGTGGCGGCGGCCAGCTCGACAGGATGGTCGAGCTGCACGACGCCGATTGCGCCTAGCACGCGCACGTCGACGACGCCGGGCAGCTCGCGCGCCGCGGCGAGGCCGTCGCGCAGCCCCCGCTCGATCGCCGGCACCTGCTCGCGCCAGCTCGCAGCGCCACCGGCGCCCTCGAGCAGATCGAGCGAGGCGAGCGCGACGGCGCAGGCGAGCGGATTGGCCATGAACGTGGGCCCGTGCATCAACGCCCCGCCCTCGCCGGCCGAGATCGCGTCGGCCACGCGCCGCGTGCAGAGCGTCGCGGCGAGCGTCATGTAGCCGCCGGTCAGCGCCTTGCCGAGGCACATCACGTCGGGCGAGACGCCGGCGTGCTCGCACGCGAACAGCGCGCCCGTGCGCCCGAGGCCGGTGGCGATCTCGTCGAGCACGAGCAGCAGGCCGTGCTCGTCGCACAGCTCGCGCAGCAGCCTCACGCAGGCGGGCGAGTGAAAGCGCATGCCCCCGGCCCCCTGCACGACCGGCTCGGCGATGATCGCCGCGAACTCCCCGGCGTGGCGCTCGGCGAGCGCGCGAACGTGCTCGGCCCAGCGCTCGTCGAGCGGCGCGTCGAAGCCGTCGGGCGGACGCTCGGCGAAGACGTGCTCGGCGAGCACGCCGGTGAACATGCTGTGCATCCCGCCGACCGGGTCGCACACGGCCATCGCGCCGAACGTGTCGCCGTGGTAGCCGCCCCTGACCGTCAGCAGGCGCGTGCGCTCGGGGTGTCCCTGCGCGCGCTGGAACTGCAGGCTCATCTTGATCGCGACCTCGACCGAAACCGACCCGGAGTCGGCGAAGAAGACGGCGTCGAGCTCCTGCGGCGCGAGCTCGAGCAGGCGCTCGGCCAAGCGTACGGCCGGCTCGTGCGTGAGCCCGCCGAACATCACGTGCGCCATCCGCCCGAGCTGGCTCGTGATCGCGGCGTCGAGCGCCGCCTGGCGGTAGCCGTGGATCGCGCACCACCACGACGACATCCCGTCGATCAGCTCGCGCCCGTCGGCCAGCTCCAGGCGCACGCCCCGCGCCGAGGCCACCGGCAACGGCGCGAGTCCGCCGCCGAGCGCGCCGTACGGATGCCACACGTGCTCGCGGTCGAACGCGAGCAACTGCCCTGAGTCGCTCAGACCGGCCTAGTCCTCATATGGCACGAACTCGCGCTTGCGGGCACCGCACACCGGGCAGAACCACGTGTCGGGGATGTCCTCGAAAGCCGTGCCCGCGGGAATGCCGCCGTCGGGGTCGCCTTCGTCGGGATCGTAGATGAAGCCGCAGGACTCGCAGATCCATCGCTGCAGGGTCTTCGTGTCGGTGCTCATGCGCCAAAGACTAGCGGCAGGTAGGGTCAGCGGATGAGCTCGCACGGGGAGAGCGGCCATGGCGGCGCCGACGCGCCTGCCGAGCTGCGCCATGCGACGAGCGGCGAGGAGTACAACCCCGGTCCCGTAGCCGAGCCCCGCCAGGCGGCGACCGTGATCCTGCTGCGCGGCGAGCACGACCGGCTCGAGGTGCTGCTCGTGCGGCGCACGCCCAAGGCGCGCTTCATGGGCGGCGTGTGGGTGTTTCCCGGAGGCGCCGTCGACGCCCACGAGGGCGACGGCGATCGCGCCCATCGCGCCGCCGCGATCCGCGAGCTGCGCGAGGAGGCGGCGATCGCGCTCGAGGACCCCGACGCGCTCGTCAAGTTCTCCCGCTGGATCACGCCGGCGCAGGTGAAGATCCGCTTCGACACGCACTTCTTCCTCGCCCCGCTGCCCTCCGGCCAGGAGCCGCGGGTCGACGGCGAGGAGGTGATCGACCTCGGCTGGTTCACGCCGGAGCAGGCGCTGCAGGCACATCGCGAGGGGAAGCTCGAGCTCGTCTTCCCCACGATCAAGCACCTCGAACAGCTCGGCGGCTTCAGCTCGGTGCACGAGCTGCTCGAGTACGCGCGCGGGCGCGACGTGCAGCCTGTCGAGCCGAAGGTGCTGCTCGAAGGCGAGGTCGCGCGCGTGCTGCTCCCCGGCGACCCCGGCTACTGAGCGGCGCTCAGCTCTGCTGCTGGGCCGCGATCACGTGTGTGACCGCGTTGATCAGCGCCAGGTGGGTGAACGCCTGCGGGTAGTTGCCGAGATGGCGACCGCTCGAGGCCTCGAGCTCCTCGCCGTAGAGCTCGAGTGCCGAGGAGTAGGACAAGAGCCGCTCGCAGAGGTGTTCGGCT
>DATINR010000087.1:0-68594 GCA_035473995.1 Solirubrobacteraceae bacterium | reverse complement strand
AGCAACCGACGACCCTTCAGACTGAGCCCAGCGTTAGCGTGCAGCTTCATCCGGTGTCCTCCTTGGTTCTGGGGGCTTCGACACCACCCAGCCTCCAAGGAGGCCCGGATGAACAACGTGCTCAGGAACTACAGCTAGTCGGCCGGCGCTCCGGCTGAGGCCACCGTCCTCAGCTGCTCGAATGACTCGCGAATGACTCGCGGCAGATCGGGCGGATCGGTGCCGTCGATCCAGCGTTCGAAGGCGATCTTGAAGACGGCGATGCCCGCCTCGGCGGCGAGGCTCGCGGCCGGGTCTTCGACCCCGCGCAGGCGCAGCGCATCGGTGAGCGCGGAGGCGAGCGTGGCGAGCTTGATCAGCTCGCGCTCTTGCAGCTCGGGGCTCGCGTCGATGATCGCCTGACGCTTCTGAGGAAGCTCGCCGCCCTCCTGAATCAGAGCGCCGGCCGCCTCGAGCCCTGTGGCCGCGGCGTCGCCCGACGCAGCCCGGTCTGATCGCCGACCTCGAGCAGGGGCACTACTTCGGTTGAGGGCTGCCAGCGACCACGGGATCGCCGGCCCGGGAACGGGTAAGAATCAGGTGTGCCCGAATCCACCGAACAGCTCGATCTCGACGAGATCCGCCGGACCCTCGAACAGCGGCGTGACGACACGCGTGGGCGCGTGGCGCACTTGGCCCAGCGACCCGAGCTGGGTAGCGCTCAGGGATTCGGCAAGCGGATCGGCGACGGAACGACCGAGGCGATCAGCCGGCTCACCGAGATTGGCGTTGGTCAATCGCTGGAGAGCACGCTGGCCCGGATCGAACGAGCGCTGAGCAAGCTGGACGAGGGCACCTACGGCGATTGCGATGTCTGCGGGAAGCCCATCGCGCGCGCTCGACTGCAGGCGATGCCCGACAGCGTCAAGTGCCTGGACTGCGCGGCTGCCGAGCGCAGTCCTCGGCCGGCGCGTCGATGACGGCGGCGGCGGAGAATTTCCGGGACCACCTCAAGCGGTCGGAATCGCGATCAGGCTGCTGAAGTTGGCAGAGCCGTTGGCGACGGCCACGCTGCATTGAACGCTCAGGGTCGTCGGCGCCACAGTGGTGGTGGTCACCGCCTGCAGCGAGGCCGGGACTGCGGCGAGCGCCGGCAGGGTCTTCATCGCGGCCTGGTCGAGCGTGGTGGTGCCCGACTTGAGCAGACATTCGACGCTGTCGCCGGCGCCGGTATGAGACAGCTCGGTCTTCGCCAGGACGACGTAGTTACCCGCGGGGACTGCCAGTTCGACAACAGTGGTCGAAGGTGCGCCCGTCGGGAGCGCTGTCGCCCCCTGCTTGGCAGACAGAGGTTTGATCGTCCCGTTAGTGCCGTCGATCCCGTTGGTGCCGTTGGTGCCGTTGGTCCCATTCACCCCATCGGTCCCATCGATCCCGTTGGCCCCGTTGGGGCCGTTGGCGCCATTGCTGCCTTTGCTGCCTTCCGCGCCATTTGCCCCGTTGGGGCCGTTGTTCCCATTCGCGCCCGTGCTGCCTGCCGGCCCGGCCGGCCCATTCTCGCCCCTGCCGCCGGCCGCACCTGAGCCGCCCTTCAGGGAGGCTCGCGTGCTGTTGCTCAGGTCCTTCGGTTCGACCGCACCGTCCCGGATCGCCCTACTCGTGATGGCGCCCGGAGCGATGTCATTGGCATGGATCAGGCCGGTCGCGGCAACTGCCGACCCGCCTAGCACGACGAACAGCGCCGCGGCGGCGAGGAGCACCGACGGGGTGGCCCACCATCGCCGCGCCCGAGTCACAGAGTCTCTGCTTGAACGCGTGATCATGGTGCCGCTCCTTTGGCTGACCGCCTGGCTGGAGCGGTGGTGACAGCGCGAGCGATCGCTCGCGCTACTGGACCATCGACTGGTTGGCACCCGTCCGTGAGCATGGTGCGTTCCGTGGACCAACGGCGGGGTCGCCCCGGCTACCCGATCCACTCGATGCTCGGCATGGCGCACGCCAAGTCGCTCCACGTGATCCCGACACGGGCGCGCACCGTCGCGCTCGTCGCTGAGCACCCGGCGCTCGCCGCGCCGAATGCCGACCGACGATCCTCGCCAAGCCGTCCTGTGCGCTCGCCCGAGCCGACCGTGACGCTCGCGGCTCAGCCCGCTGCGGGATACTGGGCAGGCGATGTCGCAGGAGAACGTGGAGACGGTCGAGCAGGCGATTGCAGCGATCAATGCGCGGGAAATTGACGCCTACCTCGCCTGCTGCACCGAGAATGTGCAGTTGGTGACGCCCCTTGCGCCCCTCGGGGCTGAGTATGTGGGGTCTGACGGGATCAGGCGGTTCTTCACCGACATCGAGGACACAGGCCCGGACTTTCGGATCGAGGTGCAGAGCGTCCAAGCGGCAGGCGAGGACACCGTGATCGTCTTCATGCGGACCAGCGCGACTGGACGTGCCAGCCGGATCGTGAACGGCACTGAGAGCACGAACGTCTACGACTTCATCGAAGGCAAGATCAGTCGCATCCGCATCTTCCTCGACCGCGATGAGGCCCTCAAAGCCGCGGGGCCGGCGGAGTAGGCATGGCGAGTTTCGCTGGTCGTTCGCCGAACCCCGTAGGCCGCGGTCGTTCGGAGGCTGCTCGCGACCAACCAACGGATCGCGTTCGAGCAACCCGAGGGCGCGGCCTGTATCGCATCGATGAGTGGCCGGTGTTGAGAGCGAGCAGCTCGCGGCCTCAGAAACTCTTCGTGCAGATCATCTGCAATGAAACGCTGGGGCCCATCAAGTACCGCCACCACTTGTACCCGCGACGAGCAAAAGCGTTATTGCGCACGACGTTCTTGGCAGCGAGCTTGAAGG
Source organism: Solirubrobacteraceae bacterium (assembly GCA_035473995.1). Lineage (GTDB taxonomy): Bacteria > Actinomycetota > Thermoleophilia > Solirubrobacterales > Solirubrobacteraceae > Palsa-744. The sequence goes on along the minus strand of DATINR010000087.1, from coordinate 65,762 downwards.
AGCCCAGCATGCTTGCTTCGGTCGTGAGGTGAATCGGATCGCGTGAGAAGCCCACGTCGGTGACCGGCTCCAAGAGCTGGAAGCAGCGAAAGCCGGCTCGCCATACGCTTCGCAAGTACTCCGAAAAGAAGTAGACGTGCTCGTTGCCGTCGAACTGGGCGACCTCGGCGGCATGGTCCCGCTTGAGATCGGTAGGCCATCGCAGCGGCTCATTCACGACGAGCAGGCGTCCGCCGGGGCGGAGCACGCGATGTATCTCTCGTAGGGCCGCGGTCATGCCGGGACGATCGTTGTGGTGAAGCACCTCGCAGCAGAAGACCCAGTCGAAGCAGGCATCGGTGAACGGCATCTCGGACATCTGCGCCAGCACTCGCTCGAAGTAGGTGCCCGTCTCCTCGATCCACCAATCCGCAGTGCGGAGTCCCTGCATCTCGGTCATCGAGATGTCGAGCGCCACCGTGTACAGGCCGGCGTTGGCGAACGCGGCCGAGGCCCAACACGTGTTGGCGCCAATGTCGAGTATCCGCTGACCGGCGACGAGTGGGAGCGTCTCGAGCAAGTACTCCATTGCCTGCGCCTGACCAAACCAGTAGCCGCTTGCGTCATGTGGAAGGCGCAGCACTCGGGCACGATCCCACCCGTCGCTTGCCATGAGCTGCGCGAAACGTTCGAGCCCCTCAGTCTCGGCGATCACCTCGGGGGATGGGTTCAGCAGCAAGTCAGCCACCCCCTGGACGATTGGGCGGCGGGACTCGCAAGCACAGCAGCAAAGCCAGCCCTCGCGGACCTCTCGGCCCTCGTTGACCTCGCCGGCCAGCCCAAGGCTCTCGCTCGAGCCGCAAGACGGGCAGCGCAGCAATGCGAGCAGATCCTCTCTCACAACCAACCCCCCGGATTCGGATATGACGAACTAACAATGGGCGGTGGTCGAAGTTGCGAATCGCTGGTGTGACGGGAAGGCCTCGCTTGGCACCTCATCGAGATCAGAGCTGAAACGCCGCCTAGATCTGTGGAATGCCGGGTAACGTCGACCGCCACCCAGCATCCTGACCTCTGGCACCCCGTTGAGATCAGGGCCCGGCTACGCCAGTTTGCCCGCCCGCTGTGAAAGCTTGCGGTCGTAACTCAACAGGCCGCCACCCAGTTCTTGAGCGGTGGCGAGGATGATCGCGTCGGGTAGCCGTAGCCGGGCGTGGCGGGCCCGAAGCTCGGCCGCCCGCTCGGCGATCGCGTCGGTGAGCGACACGATCGTGATGCCCATCGCAGCGATGGCGCGGCGTGCCTCCTCGAGACGACGAGCTCGGGCGAAGGCCACAAGCGTCTCGCTGTAGGCACTTGCCGGCAGCAGCAGCTGCCTTCCCTCTCGGTCCGCCGCTTCGACGTCATCGATCGCGCGATCGTGGTGAGTGTCTGCGGTGTCGAGCAGCCCGATCAGGACGCTCGCATCGAGGATCAGCGCTTCCACTCGTCGCGCAGAGCGTCGAGTTCTCCGTCCTTGTAGATGCCCTTGGCGATGCCGGCGTGGCGCCGGACCCGCGAGCCTCGCGTAGCAATGACGATCTCGCCCTCGCCAACCGGCCGCACAATGAGCTCGTCGCCTGCGCGTATACCCGCGGCACGCATCGCATCGACCGGGATCGTGACTTGATTCTTGGAGGAGACCTTAGGCATCACCTTTACTTTATCACGCCATAAGTAAAGGGCAACCCGGCAGTTAGCCTCGACCGACGAGCCTGGGCTACCCCTCGGTGAGGATCAGCATCGTCTCAGGGCGAACCCCGTCGAACTTCATCGCATCGGCTCCGGCCTCGGACTGCATCAGCTCCTCGAAGGCCGCCATGTCGGGCACATCGGCGATCAGCCCCACCCGATTGGAGCCCTCCGGGTCGCGGAAGGCGCGCACCGTGATTCCCAGCGGCCCAAAGACTTCCTGCCGCTTCGGTGAACTGAGCCAGTGGTCGACATCGTCTACCTCATGGAACGCAAGCAGAGTGGCCATCGTGCCTCGTCTTTCCCACGGCGAGAAGCCGTGCAGTCTCAATGTCGGTGTAGGGCGCGAGGATACCCCTTACCTCCAAGCCGCCAACGTAGGACTATCTCTCATAGACCCCGCTCACTACGCCAAGTCATCGGTCGACGCGATCGCCCTGCGGGTGCGCCCGCTGAGCTTCACGATCGTCAGTCGCCAACCCCACACGCCTTGGGAGATCGTTTCGCGGCAACCTCTGCGGGAGCGACGGGAGTCGGGGCCACTCGTTTGGCACAGCTGAGATCGAACGGCCGCGCGCGAAAGCATACGCTCGCTCAGTGGGGAATAATCACCCCAGTGCTCGCTTGGGGAACGGGGGATAAGCGCCGATGATCGCTCGCCGCTGGGTCGTGCGAGGCGTGGCGGGCACGTGCGCCCTCGCTGGAGGGGTGGGCGTCGGCGTCGCGCTCGCCGGCTCCGGTGGGCTTGATCCCTCGTTTGGAACCGGGGGGACAACGGTGCTGGAACGCCACGTGTCGACGTATCCCACTCCGACGAGGCTCGCAGCCGGTGGGAAGGTCGTCGTGGTCACCACCTCGGAAGGCGTCGTCACTGTGTCGAGACTCCTGGCCGACGGAGCGCCCGACCCCACCTTCGACGGCGACGGCAAGGCAACGATCGAATCGACGGGCTTCCCCAGCGCGCACGCTCTTGCCGTCCAGCCGGACGGGAAGATCGTCCTGATCGGCTTCACGAACGTGCCGGGGCCCTCCGAGGACGCGACGGTGTGGCGGCTGAAGGCTGACGGCGGCTCGGGCGCCCCCAACGGTGCGCTCGACCCCACGTTCGGCAGCGGGGGCATAGTCCAGCTCGCCCCCTTCACGAACACCGTCGGACTCGCCATCGCGGTCCAGCCGGATGGGAAGATCGTCGCCGCCGGGCGAGGGTTCAACACCACCGGTCCGAATGTGATTGCCGTGTGGCGGTTGACCGAAAGCGGCTCGCTCGACCCCACCTTCGACACCGATGGCGTCGCCGGGATAAGCGACACCAGCGAAGACTCTGTGAACGCGATCGCGCTGGCACCTGACGGCAAGATCCTGCTTGCCGGCACGACCGAACTGTCGTCAGCCCCACGCGACGCCGTCGTCTGGCGGCTCAAGGCCAACGGCGGAGCCGGGGGCCTCAACGAAGCACTCGACCCGACCTTCGACACCGACGGCCAAGCCGATTTCGACAGCGGCGGCAACGATCAGGCCGAAGACGTCGCGCTCCAGCCGGACGGCAAGATTCTGCTTGCCGGCGACTCCGAACCGACGGCCGGCAAAGTGAAGGCGACGGTGTGGCGGGTGAAGCCCAACGGCGGCTCGGGCGTCACGAACAACGCCCTCGACCTGAGCTTCGACACCGACGGCGTCGCCCTGATCGATGGCGGCGGCTCCGCCTTCGGCAGTGCCATCGCACTGCAGCCCGACGGCAAGATCCTGCTCGCGGGCAGCGCGCAGGTCGGCGCCAACCCGAGCACTGCGATGCTATGGCGCCTGCTTGCAGACGGGGGCGCGGGCGCCGTCAACGGTGCGCTCGATCCGACGTTCGGCACGGGCGGCGCGGCGGCGGTCAACACGGGGTCCAGCGCCGGAGCCGGCGGGCTTGCGCTGCAGCCCGACCGCCGCATCGTCGCGGCCGGGGGGAACTTCAACGTCCCCAACGGGAGCCTGCTCGTGTTCCGCGCGCTCGGCGATCCGTTCGCGGTGAACGTCACGAAGACCGGCACCGGGTCGGGCTCGGTGCAGTCATCGCCGCAGGGCATCGACTGCGGCGCGTCGTGCGCGGGACCGTTCGACGACGGCTCGCAGGTCACCCTGACGGCCACGGCTGCGGCGGGGTCGGCGTTCGCCGGCTGGTCGGGTGCCGGATGCAGCGGGACGGGCGCATGTACGCTCACGATGAGCGCCGACCAGACCGTGACGGCGACCTTCAATGCTCTCGCGTCGACACCGCCGGCGACCGTTGCGACGAAGCCGACGATCTCGGCGCTGAGCGAGAGCAACTCGACGTTCAGGGTTGGAGGTTCCTCGACGCCGTTGACCGGCCAAGCTTCGGCGAGGCGTCACAAGCGGGGAACCGTCTTCTCGTTCCGCCTCGATCAGGCCGCTACGGTGAAGATCGCAATACAGGCGAAGGCGCGCGGGCGCCGCGTCGGACGCAGTTGCCGCGCGAACAGCCGAAGGCTGCGTCACAAGCCCCGCTGCACCCGGACGATCACGCTCGCAACCCTGGTCCGCTCGGCGCACGCCGGGCTCAACAAGGTGTCATTCAGCGGTCGCATCCGCGGCAAGGCGCTTTCGCCCGGCACCTATGAGGCCAGGTTCACCGCCTCCGACAGCGCCGGTGCGTCGCCGAGCAAGACGCTGAGCTTCACGATCGTCCGGCGCTGACCCCTGCCGGCGGATCGCTGAGCAGATCGCCAAGCAGAGGAGGCTTACACGCGCGGCTCAGCGCTTCAGTAGGAATCTGCGGGTGGCCTTGACGGCCGTCCCTCCGTTCGGCGTGAAGGTGCCGCGCGCCGTCAGCTTCAGCCGCTTGGCGCGTTTCAGAAGCTTCTTCCCCGCGGGCGTCAGCTTGAGCTTGAGGGGCCCGGTTCCGGCGGCCGCGAAGCGAAGGTGACCAGCCGCCACGAGGACTGGCTTCGGTTTCACGTGCCGCGCGAGCTTCGCGCCGGGCGGCAGTTGATACCAGTCGATCGTGGCCGAGCCGGCCTCTAGCGCGGAGAGCTTGACCGCAAAGCCGCCGTGCTTCAGCAGGGCCGCGATCTTCGATGCCTTCCCCGAGGGCACGAGGCCTCCGGCGAGCAACGCCGCGATCTGGGCCGCCGTGATGCTCGTGGCGCTTTTGGACGTTTCGACCGGTGGGATCGTTTTCGGCGTCGTCGCGATCGTCGTCGGCGCTTCTTCTTTGGTCCCGCCTCCGGTGTTAGTCGAGAACACCCATGCGGCGCCGCGGCCTTCGTGGTCGAGGAAGCCGCCGATCAGACCCGTCGAGGCGTCGGAGGACAGCGCCACGGCGTTGCCGAAGGCGCCGCCAAAGGGAGTCAGTTCACCGTTCTGCTCGCCGCCGCCGGTCAGCTTTCCACCGGCCGGGCTCCAGCTCGATCCGGCCCGGGTGAACGCCCAGGCCGAACCGACTTCTTCCTTGAACAGCGCCGGGTCTTCTTCTTCCGGTGCGCCGATCAGGGCGGTGTTGCCGTCTGCCGACAGGGCGACGCTCGCGCCAAACGAACTCTGCGGAAGCCCGCCGCCCTTTGTCAGCTTGGGCCCCTGCTGGGTCCAGGTGAATCCCGAGCGCGTGAACACCCACGCCGCCCCGTCGCCGCTGTTGTCGAACGGGCCGCCGACCAGGGCTGTGTTGCCATCGGCCGAGAGTGAGACGGCCGAGCCGAAGGCGGATATTCCCACGTTGCCCGTGGGCGTCTTGCGTTCGCCCTGCGGCTGATATTCAAAGCCTTTTGCCACTTTCTCATAGACCCACACGGCGCCGGCGTTGCTGTTGTCGACGGGTCCCCCGATCAGGATCGTGTCGCCATTGCTCGACAGCGCGACGCTTGCTCCGAACTGCCCGGCGCCGGTCTCCTGTTCGCGTTTGATGCATTTTTCGGAGGGGAATTCGCGTTCTTCGCAAGTGTCCAGGCCGACCGTGCGCAACCATGCCCCTTCCGACAGCTTGAACACCCATACGGCACCCTCACCGGCCTCGTCGGCCGGCGCGCCGATCGCCGCCGTCGCGCCGTCGGCGGAGATCGCGACGCTCGTGCCGAATTCGTCTTCGGCGCCCCTGATACCCGCTTCGAGCTTTTGAGCTTCCGTCCATGTCAATCCTGAGCGGGTGAACACCCGCACCGAGCCGAGTTGCTGCTGTTCTTCGCCAGTGAATTCGTCGGCCGAGGCGCCGATCAATGCGGTGTTGCCGTCGCCCGACAGCGCCACGCTGATGCCAAAGGCGCCTTCCGCACTCTCGCCGCCGGCGGTGAGCTTGGAGCCTTGCTGCGACCACGTCGTGCCCGTGCGCGTGAAGACCCACGCGGCACCCCGCTGTCCTTCGTCGCCCGGACCGCCGACCAGCGCGGTGTTGCCATCTGCCGAGACAGCGACGCTCCAGCCTGCCAGTCCTTGCCCCGCCTCAGCGCCGCCGGTGAGCTTTTCACCCTGCTGGATCAGCGGGTCGATCGTCACGGGGTAGCGCGCGCGGGCGGCATCGACATGCAGCAGGACCCTACGCCCGTCCAGCGCCAGCCGGCTGGGAAGGGTGCGCCCGGCGGCGTCTGTCGCGCGTAGGCCGCCGTATTCGAAGGCATCCTTGCCGGCGCGCCGGAACAGGATGCTGCGCCCGCCTGGGGCGAGCGTAGGAAGGGTGTTGCCGTGCAGGTCGATCGCGAGTGTCAGAGGCCCGACGCCGCCCGGTCTTGGAGCGCTGGCGAGCGTAAAGCCGTGCTCGACTCCAAGCGGCCCGTTGACGTACCACTCGCCGATCGAGCCGCGTGAGTAGGAAACCAGATTGGCCCTCGCGCTCAGGGTCGCCTTGCCAAGTGGGCGCAGCAGGCGGCCGTATCCGATCGCCTGCGCTTCCAGGCCGATGGTCGCGGTGCCGGAGCGGACGATCGCTGTGGTGTCGCTGAAGCCGAGATGCAGGCGCTGGGCGGGGTTGAACGCGGTCAGCGCTCCGCGGCTGGAGCGAACTCGGTAGCGCGGCGTGTCAGCGCCGAGAGCAGCCGATACCGGCCCCCGCCCGGCGAGCGGGAGGGCGAGCAGGCCCGCGCGTGCGAGGTCACCCGTCGCCTCGTGGGCACGCACCGGATCGGCTGACGAGCCGGCGCGATGGCCGAGGCTCAGCGCGAGCGATCCCGACGCAAGCGCAACCAACGCCAGCGACCAGAGCATGCGCGACGCCGATGCTCCTCGAGCCGATCCTCCTCGAACGCGCAGCGACGGATGAAAATCGGTCCTCACGCGGACGGTCGGCGCGGGCATCGGGGTCCCCCAATCGAAGGCTCGCAAGTTCGCGCCGGCCTACACCAGGCCACCCGCCCGCCTCAGCGCTCTGGACAAGCAGGCCAAAGCCCTCGATGGTGCCAAAAGCGGGAGCGACGGGACTCGAACCCGCGACCTCTGCCGTGACAGGGCAGCGCTCTAACCAACTGAGCTACGCCCCCGCGATGTGGCGCGCGCAGCACCATCGGCACCGCGCACCGCTCCAGTATGCCAAGGCTGCGCCGCGACCGAGGACCGGCTGCCGCAACACCCCGGGCCCTGCCACCGGTCCGCCCCAAACTGGCTAGCCGGCCAGCCCATCGGCTAGGCTCCGCCCATGGCGCTCGTCGGCCCACCCCCGATGCTCGAGGTCAACCCGTTCAAGGTGATGATCGAAGACCTGCGCAGCGAGCGCTCGGGCGTGCCGTTCCCGCCGGGCGAGACGAGCTTCTCGCTGCCGCGCACGCGCCGCTTCGCGGGCGAACCGCTCGAGATGCTGCTCGAGGCCTACGAGCGCTACGGCCCGGTCTTCACGCTGCGCCTGTTCCACTCGAACGTCGTGTTCATGCTCGGGCCCGAGGCCAACCACTACGTGCTCGTCTCGAACGCCTCCAACTTCACCTGGCGCGACGGGCACTTCCGCGACCTGATCGGGCTGATGGGCGACGGCCTGCTGACGATCGACGGCGACTTCCACCGCCAGTCGCGGCGGATCATGCTGCCCGTCTTCCACCGCGACCACGTGGCCGCCTCGCTCGACGCGATCCTCGGCGAGACCGAGCTCGCGCTGGACAAGATCGAGCCGGGCACGCGGATCGACCTGTACGCGTGGACGCGGCGCCTGGCCATGCGGGTGGCCATGCGCGCGCTGTTCGGCGTCGACCCCGACGGCAAGCGCGCCCGCGCGATCGACGCGGCCGGGCTGTTCGAGGAGGCGCTCGCCTTCTACTCCTCCGACTACCTGCTGCGCGTGCTGCGCACACGGCGCTCGCCGTGGGGGCGGATGCAGCAGGCCGCACGCGAGCTCGACACGCTGATCTACTCCGAGATCGCCGAGCGCCGCACCAGCGGAGCTCGCGGCGAGGACATCCTCAGCCTGCTGCTCGACGCATCCGACGAGGACGGCAACCAGCTCAGCAAGCGGCAGATCCGCGACGAGGTGATGACGCTGCTGTTCGCCGGGCACGACACGACGACGTCGACCGTCTCGTTCATGTTCTACGAGCTGGCCCGTCACCCTCACATCGTCGAGCGCCTGCTCGCCGAGCAGGACGCGCTCCTCGCGCATCGCCCCGACGGCACCGCCGCGCCGACCGCCGCGCAGCTCACCTCCGGCGAGCTCGCCCAGCTCGAGATGGTGCTCGACGAGACGCTGCGCAAGTACCCCCCAGCCTGGGTCGGCCCGCGCCGCGCCGTCGACTCGTTCGAGCTCGCCGGCCACACGATCCCCGCGCGCGCCTTCGTCAACTACTCCTCGTGGGCCAGCCATCACCTGCCCGACGTGTTCGACTCGCCCGAGCAGTTCCGCCCGGAGCGCTTCACGCCGGAGGCCAAGGCGGCCATGCCCAAGGGCGCCTACGTCCCCTTCGGCGGCGGCTCGCGCACGTGCATCGGCATGCGCTTCGGCCAGCTCGAGGTGCGCACGATCGCCACGCTGCTGCTCTCGCGCTTCAGCTTCTCGCTGCCCGACGACTTCGAGCTGAGTATCCGCCAGATGCCGACGATCAGCCCCGACGGCGGCCTGCCGATGCACGTGCTCGCGCGCGCGAGCAGCTCTGCCGCGGCCGAGCCCATCGCCGCCGCCTGACCCCGCGCCGCCTGGGCGCGGCCCCTACCGCAGCGTCGCTTCGATCCCCAGCAGGTACCCAGCCACGCCGCCCGGGCCCGTCGCGCGGCTCGCCGACACGCCGGTCACATACACGCGCGCGTCCGAGAACAACGTCAGCTTGATCGCTTCGAGCAGCAGCCCGCGCGGGTGCACGACGAGCTTGCCGCCTTCGGCCTCGGCCACGGCATCGACCGACGCGCCGACGCCGAACAGCCCGCCCGAGGCGCGCACTTCGACCTTCCCTCCGCCGCTGCCGAGCAGTTGCACACCGATGCCCGGCGGCAGCGCTGCCGTGACGTCGGCGTTGCCGAGGTGCGCGCGCGCGCTCATGCGACTGCCGTGCTTGTGGAAGCGCACATCGCGCAGGGCCAGCGGACCCTCGTGGGCGCTGTCCACGCTCACCTCGAGACGGTCCGTGCCGCTCGCTTCTCCCAGCAGCTTGGCCGTCTGCGCCGGGCTCACGCGCAGCCGCGTCGCGTGCACCCTCACCGAGTCGGCGTGCTTCCACAGCAACTCGACCGCCGGCCAGGCGCTGACGTGGACGCTGTCGACGCTGCCGTACCTGCCGATCCGATCCGAGATCCTGCTTGCGGCAATCTTCGGCAGGAACACCTGCGCGAGGCCGAGCAGCACGACGAGCGCGCCGATCAGCCCCAGCGCGAGGCGTATCGCTTTGCTGCCACCGCCGCCGCGCCGCATCTCCGGAAGCTTGCCAGGAGACGCGGCGCGCGGCGCCGTGCCGGACGAGCCGCCGGGCTAGACGATCCCGTTGGCTTTGAGGAACTGCGCGGCCACGCTCGTGGCCGACTGCTTTTCGATCGTCACTGCCTTGTTCATCTGCTGGATCGCAGGGATCGTCAGCAGCGCCGAGACCTTGTTGATCGTCGCTTCGAATTCGGGGCCCTCTTCGTCGAGCACGCTCTGCTTGACGATCGGCGCCACGTTCTGGAAGCCGAACACCTTCTTCGGGTCTTCGAGCACCGTGAACTTGCCGCCGAGCAGCTGCCCGTCGGTCGTGAACACGTCCTGCACGTCGACCTGTTTGCTTTCGAGCGCCTTGTAGGAGAGTTCGATCGCGATCGGCTTGAACGTCATCTTCAGGCCGTATTCCTGTTCGAGGCCCTTCACACCCTGAAAGCGCGTCGCGAATTCGGGCGCGCCGCCGAGCGTCACCTTGCTGCCGAGCGGCTTCAGGTCGGCCACGCTCTTCAGTTTGTGTTCGCTCGCGTACGCCGGCAGCGTCGCCAGCGCGTCCGAATCGTAGAACGGCGTGTAAGCGAGCATCGTCGCGCCCTTCGTTTCGGCGAAGGCCTTGGCCTGCTTGTACGCTTCGGCCGCGCTCGTCGGCAGCTTCGTCTGTTCGGCCACGGCCGAGAGGAACACGCCCGTGTACTCCGGGTACATCTGGATCTGCCCCGACGTGAACGCCTTGTAGATGATCTCCGAGGAGCCGACGTTCGGCTTCAGCGTGACTTTGTAGCCCTTCGCTTTCAGCGCCTGCGCGTAGAGCTCGCCGAGGATGTTCTCCTCCGGGAAGTTCTTGTCGCCGATCGTCACCCCCGGCTTGCCCGCACCCGGACTGCTCGACGCCGCCGTCGAGGCCGTGCTCGAACTGCTCGACGACGAGCTGCTCCCGCACGCCGCAAAGCCGAACACCACCGCGCCGACGCTCAACAGCGCGACCATCACACGCCCGATCTCCCTGAAACTGCGCGAACGGCTATCTGGCATCAGCCGACTCCTCATGTACCGCCTCCTGGCTTGTTTTCGTTGACACTTTTTCTATTTATTATTAATAGATAAGAATTAAGAGGTGAAAGCAGCCGCCGACTACGTGAGACCCGGAGCCGGCGCGCCCATCCCGATCTCGACATCGCGTTCGACGCGCACGCCGCGTGGGGTGAGGCCGCGCTGGAGCAGCGTCAGCACGCCCTCGACGGCCAGCGCCAGCGCGGCAACGCAGATCGCCGCCCCGAGCACGCCCGAGAAGTGGTAGCTCGTCTCGTTCGCGATCGGGTCGCCCAGCGTGCCGCTGAAGCCCGCCAGCGAGGCGATCGTGGTCGTCGAGATCACGAACACCGCCGCCGTGCGGATGCCGGCGAAGATCAACGGCACCGCCAGCGGCAGCTCCACGCGCCTGAGGATCTCCCACTCCGACATGCCCATCCCGCGCGCCGCGTCGACCAGGTCGCGGTCGACGCCGTCCACGCCGAGGTACGCGTTCGTGATGATCGGCGGCACCGCCAGGATCACGAGCGCCACCTCGACCACCGTCAGGCCGAGGCCGAGGAACGCGTCGCCGATCGCCAGCACCGCCAGGCTCGGCAGCGCGCGGCCGATGTTGCCGAGGTTGATCGCCACGAACGAGCCGCGGTGCAAGTGCCCGAGCCACACGCCCACCGGCACTGCGATCACGATCGAGATGGCCACGCCGATCGCGCCCACCTTGAGCGTCTCGAGCGCCAGGTGCGAGAGGCTCGGCAGCCCCGGCTGCCCGTCGATCGCGCCGTTGGCAGCGATGAATTCGAAGGCTTCGACGAACTGGTGCATGACCTAGGTCGCCCTCGCCCGCGTCCACGGCGTGAGCACGCGCTGCAGCAGCACCAGCAGTCCGTCGGCCACCAGCGCCAGCGCCACCGTCAGCCCGCCCGCCACGAGCAGCTCCGTCTTGAACGGCCCCTCGCCGAGCGCCGTGTGGATCGGCACGCCGAGGCCCTTGTCGTAGATCGTGTACACGATCGTCGCCAGCGCGATGATCGTCACGACCGCGATCCGCAGCCCCGCGACGATCGCCGGCAGCGCCAGCGGCAGCTCGACCTTCAAGAGCGCCTGCCCGCGCGTCATGCCCATCCCTTCGGCCGCGTCGAGCACCTCTTCCGGGACCTCGCGCAGCCCCGTGAGGATGTTGCGGAAGAGGATCAAGAGCGTGTAGGAGACGAGCGCGATCTCGGCCGCGTAGATGTTCGCGCCGACCGGCGCCACCAGCAGCTCGAACAGCGCCAGCGACGGGATCGTGTAGAGGATCGTCGTGACCAGCAGCGTCGGGCGCTCCAGCCAGCCGTAGCGGTGCGCCGCCAGCGCCAGCGCGACCGAGATCAGGAAGCCGATCCCCACCGCGATCGCCGTCAAGACGACGTGCTGGCGCAGCGCCGGCCACAGCACGCTGTCCCAGTTGTGGCTGACCCAGTCGCCGCAGAAGAAGCGGTTTTCGACGACGCACTTCGAGCTGTGCGCGCCGAAGTTCGGGATCACCGGGCCCGTCGCCGCGAGCGTCACGCCGTACCCGCTCACGAGACCTCGCGCGCCGCCGCGCCGCCGCCGTTCGCCGACGCCTCCTCGGAGAGCAGCTGCTCGATCAGCGACAGCGTCAACAGGCCCTTCACCTCGTCGTCGCCGTCGATGACCGCCAGCGGCTCGCCGTTGGCCGTGAGGATCATCGACAGCGCGTCGCGCACGCTCGTCTGCGCCGGCGCGCGCAGCGCCCCCGGCTGCAAGCCGTTGGGCTCGGCCAGCTTCAGCTCGCCGAGCGTCGTCAGCGACAGCCGCTTGATGCCGCGGTCGGCGCCGACGAACTCGGCCACGAAATCGTCGGCCGGGTGCGTGAGGATCTCGCGCGGCGTGTCGTACTGCGCCAGGTGCCCGCCCTCGCGCAGGATCGCGATGCGGTCGCCCATCTTGATCGCCTCGTCGATGTCGTGCGTGACGAATACGACCGTCTTTCTGACTTTCTCCTGCAAAGCGAGGAACTCGTCCTGCAGGCGCGTGCGGTTGATCGGGTCGATCGCGCCGAACGGCTCGTCCATCAGCATCAGCGGCGGGTCGGCCGCGAGCGCGCGCGCCACGCCGACGCGCTGGCGCTGCCCGCCCGAGAGCTGCGCCGGGTAGCGCCCCGCCATCTCCTCCGGGTCGAGGTCGATCAGCTCGAGCAGCTCCTTCACGCGCGCAGCTGTGCGCTCCTTCGGCCAGCCGAGCAGGCCGGGCACGGTCGCGATGTTCTCACCGACAGTCTGGTGCGGGAACAGGCCGATCTGCTGGATCACGTAGCCGATCTCGCGGCGCAGCTCGCGCGCGTCGCGCTGCAGCACGCTGTGCCCGCCGAGCAGGATGTCGCCGCCGGAGATCGAGATCATCCGGTTGATCAGGCGCATCGCCGTCGTCTTGCCCGATCCCGACGGGCCGACGAGCACGCAGACCTCGCCGGCAGGCACCGTGAAAGAGAGATCGGCGATGGCGGCCTCGCGCTGGCCGGGGTAGCGCTTGCTCACGTTGCGCAGCTCGAGCTCGGCCGCCCGGGACTCCTGCTCGGCTGCCTTCGCGAACGCTGATGACCCCTCGTTATGGGCGGTGTCTGCGGTCTTCAAGGAGAGTTACCCGGCCGGGTGCGGCCATCCTAACCCACCCGTACAAGAGGTTCCCCTTTGCTCTACCCATTCGGCGGGTGCCCACGCAACGCCCGCTGCTCGCCCGTGCCGAGGATCGCGGGTCGCTAGCCTAGGCTTCCCCGGAACGGGGGCGCGTAGCTCAGTTGGCCAGAGCACCTCGTTTACACCGAGGGGGTCGCCCGTTCGAGTCGGGCCGCGCCCATTGCATGAGTGAAGAGACTCCCATACGGATCGCCGTGATCGGCTCGGGTCCGGCCGGCTTCTACGCCGCCGGGCACCTGCTGAAGGGCGGCGAAGAGGCGATCGAGGTCGACATGCTCGAGCGCCTGCCCACGCCGTGGGGGCTCGTGCGTTCGGGCGTCGCGCCCGACCACCCCAAGATCAAGTCGGTCACGCGCGTCTATGAGAAGACCGCCGCGCACCCGCGCTTTCGCTACTTCGGCAATGTCACCTTCGGCGAGCACGTCTCGCGTGAGGACCTGCTCGAGCACTACCACGCGATCGTCTACGCCACCGGCTCGCCGCTCGACCGCCCGCTCGGCATCCCCGGCGAAGACCTGCCCGGCTCGCACGCTGCGACCGAGTTCGTCGGCTGGTACAACGGCCACCCCGACCACACCGGCCTCGAGGTCGATCTCGTCTCGGCCGAGCGCGCCGTCGTCATCGGAAACGGAAACGTCGCGATCGACGTCGCGCGGATGCTCGTGCTGACGCCGGAGGAGCTCGCGCCGACCGACACGGCCGACCACGCGCTCGAGGTGCTCGCGCGCAGCCGCGTGCAGGAGGTGCTCGTCGTCGGCCGCCGCGGGCCGGCGCAGGCCGCCTTCACCAACCCCGAGTTGCTCGAGCTCGGCGAGCTGACCGACGCCGACGTCGTCGTCGATTCCGACGAGCTCGAGCGCGCGCTGGCCGTGCACGACGAGGCTGCCGAGCAGGACGTGACCTCGCGGCGCAACGTCGAGATCCTGCGCGAGTACGCCCAGCGCACGCCGACGCCCGGGCGCAAGCGCGTAGTGCTGCGCTTCCTGCTCTCTCCGAGCGCGCTCGTCGCCGGCGAGGACGGCGCGCTGGCCGCCGTCGAGCTCGTGCGCAACGAGCTCGTCGCCGACGAGCGCGGCGCACTGCGCGCGCGGGCGACCGACGAGTGCGAGACGATCCCCGCCGGGCTCGTGTTCCGCGCGATCGGCTACCGCGGCATCCCGCTGCCCGGCGTGCCCTTCGACGAGCGCCGCGGCGTGATTCCCAACGAGGGCGGTCGCATCGTGCACGCCGACACCGGCGAGCGCCAAGCCGGCGAGTACGTCGTCGGCTGGATCAAGCGCGGCCCGTCCGGCGTGATCGGCACGAACAAGAAGGACGCCCAGGAGACGGTCGATGCGATCCTCGCCGACCTCGGCGCCGGAGCCGATGCGGGCGCGGGAGCGTCCGCGAACGGCTCGTCCGGCGCGCTGCACCCGTCGACGCCCGACGGCGAGGCGCTCGAGCGCCTGCTGCGCGAGCGCCAGCCGGACGTCGTCACGTACGAGGGCTGGAGTGAGATCGACCGCCACGAGCGCGCGCTCGGCGAGCAGTCGGGGCGCCCCCGCGTGAAGCTCACGAGCATCGAGCAGATGCTGCGCGTGGCCGCCTCCGAAGAGCCCTAGCGGCGGCCGGCGCTCGGGTCGAGGTACGGCGCCGGTTCAAGCGTCGCCTTGGGCGCGCCGATAGACGTCTTGTGACCACGTACGTCACTGCTGTCATCCGCTGCCGGCGCCTGGCTGCCACGACGCTGTGCGCGCTCGGACTGGTCGGCGCCGCGACCGCGGCATCGCCGTCATCGGCCGCGGCCGCGATCTCCCTGCCGCCGGGCGGCGTCACGGAGCTGTCTGCGAGCGAAGGCGTGGCGGTGCTGGGGGATGCGCAACTCGGCGAAGGAGGCGTTCCGCTCAGCGCGCTGGAAACCCCCGTGCTCGTCGGCTTCTTCGCCGGGCGACCGGGGATCTCGGACCTGGCCGGCTTGAGCGCGCTAGGCGGCGCCGAAGGAGTGGAACAGGCTTTGACGCGCGCCATCGAACAGCTCGCCGACGACGGGCTGCCCGTCGAAGAACTCGTCGGCCCGTGGGAACTAGCGCTCGACTTCGAAGAACAGCTCGAAGCGGCGTATGAAGAATCGGAAGCGGCCGAACAGCCCGGGGCGCCGGAAACGCTCGAAGAACTGGTCGAACAGGAACTCGGCCGCACGCCGGCCGAACTGATCGACGAAGGCACGTCGCCCGGGCTCGGCGAACTGCTCAGCGTGTGGCTGGGCGAAGCGGCCGATCCGGCGGCACTGACGGGAGCGCTGTTCGCGACGGTCGACCCGACCGAAGTCGAAGGCCTCGCCGAAGCGGAACTCGGCGGCCAGCCGTTCACGCTCGCCGACGTAGCCGAAACGGCGGCCGCCGTCGAAATGACGGCAGCCGAACTCGCGCAGGCGCTCGGCCAGACCACGAGCGAACTGCCGGAAGCGGCACGCGCGCTGCTCGCGCCGCTGAGCGACGGCCGCTGGCTGGGCTTGTTCGTCGGCGGCAAAGGACTTTCGTTCGCCGCCTTCGGGCCGCCGCCGCAGGAAGAACCGGTGGAAGAACCCGAAGAAGAAGCCGAAGAAGAAAGCGGCGAAGAAGAAGGCGGGGGCCTTGAAGAAGGCGAACACGGCGGTGGCACACCGCCGCCCGGCGAACCGGCCCCCGGCGGCGGCCCGTCCGGTGGCGGGAGCTCCGGCGGCACATCCACGCCCGGCGCCGGCCAGGGTCCGGTCGCGGCAACGGCATCGAGCGCGCCGGCGAGCGTGGCCACGAGCCCGACTCCTGCGGCGCCGGCGACGCTCGCGCGCGTGAAGATCCTCAAGAACCGGCCCAGGGGCGCGACGCTCAGGCTCGTGCTGGCGGTGCCCTCGGCGGGCACGCTCGTGCTGCGCGGCAAAGGTCTGCGCACGGTCAGACACACGAGCACCGGTGCCCGGCGGATCACGATCGAACTGCACGCGACGAGCGCCGTGGCCGCCTCCGTGCGCAGCCACCGCCGCGTGAAGATCAAGCTGCAGGCTTCGTTCACGCCGAGCGTCGGGGCCGTCTCCTCGGCGGCGGCGACCGTCGTGCTCGGGTAGGGCGCACGAAGGCGCTCGGCGGGTGCGGCAGAGCCGGCGCAACCGGCTGCCCGCCCGCGCCAGCCCTTCCCGGGCGGGGCGGGAATGTGCCAGACTGATCGCCGCTGGGCCCCGTTAGCTCATCTGGTAGAGCGCCGGACTTTTAATCCGGTGGGGCGGGTTCGAGTCCCGCACGGGGCACTTCTGCCGGGCAATCGGCATCGTTCGTCTAGTTGGATCGTGCTCGACCGCAGGCAGGTCTCTCGTCTCGCACGTCGACTTCCTGCCGACGCTCGCCAGCCTGATCGGCGCGCCGGCCGGTGCGCGCGCCGCTTGGGAGGGCGTCGACTACTCAGAGCAGATCCTCAGCCGCTCGCCGAAGCCGGCGCAGGACTACACGGTATTCACCTACGACGACTTCCAGTCGGGGCAGGCGCGTGGCCCGTACCCGCAGGCGCCGAACCACATCGTCAGCATCCGCGAGCACCGCCGCAAGCTCGCGCGCTACTACGACGTCGAAGGCAAGGTGCCCTACCAGTGGGAGATGTACGACTTGAAGGCCGACCCGCTCGAGCGCGTGAACCTCGCCTACAAGCACCACAAGCGCACGCCCGAGCAGCAGCGTCAGTACAAACGCCTGCGGGCGAAGCTCACCCGGGTCGAGCGAACGCGGCTGCAGCCGCTGAGCTGAGCGAACGTTGTCGTCCGCAGCCCGTGCAGAGATGGTCGTCGCAGAGCCACTTGCGCGGGATCAGAGCGTGCGGCTCTGCACTAGGGCCGTCAAGCGATGTCGACGCGAAACCACCTGCAAGACGAAGCTGCTGGCACGTCGATGTGCGGCTTGGAGTCGAATCGTGACGCGATCACCTAGTTTGAGCTGTTGCGGCAGCGCCGCTGCCAAGTCGATCTCACCGCCCCTTGGGTAATAAATCCGCGCTTTGCGGCAGTTGTGCCTGGCACAGTTGAGCGTAACGGCGGTCCCGGGCGCGACGCTCAAGCGGAACCTCGATACGCGCAGCGTGCCATGAGCTCCTGCATGAAACGCGTCCTCGAGCTTGCTCGCCGTGATCGACGTCCTCTTCCCAGCATCGCCCGCGCCGCTCGGCGGGCTCGGCGCCCGTGTGGTCAGCGTCACCGTTATGAACGAGTTCGAGCCTGCGGCAGAAGCCGCGCTCGACGCCGCGGCCGCGGAATCGCCAGCCGCGGTCGTGGTGCTCGCCGAAGTCGACGTAGTCGGGCTGGTGGGGATCGAGGTGGCGGTAGTGGTGCCGCTTTCACCAGGAGGCGCAAGCGCAAATCGCTGCAGCCTGCCGGCGCCCCACTCTGCCGTCCACAGCGTTCCTTCGCCGTCCCAAGCTCCACTCTGTGCTCCGTAGAATTCACCAATCCCGGTACCTTCCTCGCCCCATTCGACCAGTAGCGTTCCGTCAGAGGCGTAGACCACGACGTTGTCGCTCGAGATCACTGCCAAGCGTCCGTCGGGTGCGACGGCGACCCCGTTCGCAAACCCCCGGGTGTGTTCGAGCGCGAACGACCCCAACCATTCTCCAGAACTCGAGAAGTGAGCCAGACGGGCGTTGCCTGCATCGAGAACCCACAATGAGCCATCAGGAGCGGCTGCGATCGCCGACGGGTAGGCCAGTTCGCCCACGCCGTCGCCGGGGCCACCGCCAAATCTGCGGACGTACCCTCCGCCAGGCGTAACCTCGGTGACCGTGCCGTGACTGCCGTCGAGCACATAGAGGTCTCCGCCGGAACCCCAGGCAACTCCCGCCAGATACCAGACTTCCCCGTCGAGCTGAATCGCTCCCTTATAGTCAGCACCTCCGCTTTCGTACAGGTCGAGATGGTTGTTCGTAGCGTCGACAACGGCCACCTTCCCGCCAGGCCCGACGGCGACAGCGGCGGGGGACGCGGCTTGAGAGACGCCCGAGGGCGAGATCGCCCCACTCGCGAGGTCGACGCGGTCGAGACGATCGAACGCCCGGTCGACGACGTAACCCCAGCCGTGCGCAGCATCGACTGCGATGTCATTTGCTGTCGCGAGATCACTATCGACGTGTGAGGCCCACACATTCGAAAAGCCGCTCGCCGTAGTGAAGTCGAGCACGCTCTCGGTCGCCATGTCGGCGACGAGAAAGCCGCCGGGAACTGCAGCGCTACCCTCGGGCCTGAATTCGCCGATGCCGCTGGCCGGCGTGTATGTCGCAACGAGTTCGCCGCTGCTGGTCCAGTCGCTCATGAGCTGGGTGGCCTCGTCGGACACCAGTAGCGAGCCGTCTTCCAAGAACGTGAGCCCGTTCGGATTGTAGAGCGGCGCCAACCCCGTCGAGCCGAAGCTCCCGAGCCAGGACCCGTTCGAGGAAAACTGCGCGATCTGATGCCAGTCCCCGTCGGCGACGTAGACGTCTCCGTCCGATGCTACGGCGATCGCAGTCGGGCGCCCGAGCTTTCCCACGCCAAACGTACGTATGAGGGCACCGTGCGCGTCGGCCTGAATGATTCGCTTCGCTTGACCGTCGACGATGTAGAGATCCCCGTTCGGTCCAAACGCCATTGCGGCGAACCACGTTCCCGGCGGCGCGGTCGGGGAACTGAGCATGATCGATTCGAGGTAGTTCCCGTTCTGATCGAATACCTCGATTTCGTTATAAGTGCTCGCGACGTAGACGTCGCCGTTCGGCGCCAGTGCAATCGACCACACGCTCTCGAACTCCCCCGGCAAAGCGCCATGCCCCCCCCAAGAAGCGAGAGGGCTGCCGTTCGTCGTGTACTCCGTGATCCGGTCGGCCTGAGGATCGGCGACGTAGACGCGCCCTCCCCCGGCGACGACGTACTGCGGATTAATAAGGCTTCCCACGGCGATGCCTCCGAATTCCTGTGCCGAGCTCCATGGGCAGACGGTCGCCCCCGCGCATTCGCGTGAGCTGCCTGTTCCGGCCTGCGCGGTCGCGTAGGCAGTGAGTCCCCCGAACGCAAGGGCCAAGACCAAGCGCAGCGTCAGCAGCAGCCTCCGACGACTCAACATGAGCCAGGCTCCGGCTTCCCGGACGGCCAGCATCGCAATTGCTCGCGACTGGGAACCAGCGCCCCATGAATGACGCGGACGCCAAAGCGCACGCCGGTACGGACGCTGCCGTTCGCGTATCCGATCAGCAGCGTGGCACCGGCGGGTAGACGCGTGAGGTTGAGCCGAGCTACGAGATCCACCGTCGCTACCGAGCCCAGCGACAGGATGCGCCGACCGGGGCATCCCCTGCTCGCCGGACGGCACTCCACGAGGATGGTACCGCCGGGGCGCCCGCACACCTCCAAGCGCCGCACGGCTAGCGCCTTGCGGTCAAGTTCTTTGAATAGGTATGAGAAGCGCCCGCGATCGCACGAGGTTCCGCGCTGTTTTCCGCCTAGCTGGGAGGCCGTCGAACGCTGCCAGTTGCCCGCGCCTGTCGAACTTGGCCATTCGACGAGCTGCACAAGCGCACCGGAACTGGCGCTCGAACTGGCGCTCGCGGACGCCGCGGCAGATGAGGCTCCGGTTCCCCCGCCCGGAGGCGTCGTCCCGCCTTCACCCGCCGGCTTTTCACTCGTGGGCTGTTCTTCACCCTGCGGCGCACCCGAGCGTTCTCCGACTGGCTTGAGCGCGAAGCGCTGGATGCGATCGCCGTGCGCGTCGGTGACCAGCAGGTGACCGTCAGCGACAGCGACGCCACGGTCTTCACCCGAGTTCGTGCCACCGGCGGCGTCGAAGCTCCAAGCGACGGCTCCAGCCGGCGAGTAGTCCGTGATCGTCGTGAACCCAGTGATCGCAGCAATCGAGCCATCTTCGAGTTCGGTCGGGTCTGCAATCGACTCGTAGCTCTGCGGTGCCGGATAGATTTGCACCACCGCTCCTTCCGGCGTGAGACGTTGAATCCGGTAATTGCCGGTGTCGGCCACAAGCAAGTCCCCGCCCACGGTGGCGTTGACCCCTTCCGGCGATCGGAACCTGCCGGGCCCGCTGCCTTCCTGCCCCCAAGCTCCCTCGGATGCGCCTTCCAATCCGAAGCGGACAACCCGATCGTGTCCCTCGTCAACGACAAAAAGCGAGGTGCCGTCGATGGCGACTCCGGCAGGGTCCTTGAGCCTGCCTGTCGCAGAGCCATTGCCGTCGAATGCCCGTATGAAGGAACCGGATGCAGAGAGCTCGACTACTCGGTTGTTGCCTCGATCGGTGACGTACATGGTGCCGTCGCCACCGATCGCGATGTCTGTCGGTTCGGACAGCCGTGTGAAGCCATTCCCCGTAGGCCCGACGCTCTCCAGCAGATTCCCGGACGGAGCGAAGTGATCAACGCGATCGGCGCCCGTGTCTGCAACCCAGAATGAGCCGTCACTCGCTTCGGCAATGCCCCCGGGGGCGATCAGTTCACCTTCCCCCGGCGCACCGAATTCTGCCTCGGCCAAACCTCTTGCGTCGAAGCGCTGGACTCGGTGGTTGTCGGCGTCGGCCACAAGAGTCGATCCGTCGGAGGAGTCCACTGCGAGGCCTTGGGGATTCTCGAGCGCGCCTAGGCGCGGCGGGCGACCAGCGTATCCCCAGCTTTCCAGGAACGAGCCATTCGACGTGTAGAGCTTGATCAGGTCGTTGTCGCCGTCGGTTACGAGAACCGTTCCGCCACTCTCGGCGACGCCGGTGGGGTAGGCGGGTGCGGAATCTTCAGGCCGATCGATCCGCCAGTGCGCAATCTTGGTGTGAGACGCGTCGAAGCGCTCCACTTCGTTGCCCACGATCGCCACCGTGCCACCTGAGGGCTCGGCAAAGATCGCTTGGGGAGAGGCAATTTCGAAGTCTTCGCTGCCCCCTGGAGCGAAATATCCCTCGCTGGCTCCGGCGAGGCTGTAGAAAGCGATGATGCCCGCGGCCGACGAGGACTCGATCGTCGCAGCACCATCGTAGGAAACGCCCAGCGGCTCGTCGATCCCGACGCTTGCGAGCCGGGTGCCCGATGCCGTAAAGCGCACCAACGCGGAGGCCCACTCGTCGGCGATCCAGACGTTTCCCGCTTCGTCGACCGCGACGCCAATCGGCAGGGCGAGCGGGGTTGGTACTTCACCCGTATCGCCCCACGATGAGATGTAGGCACCGTCGTAGCTATAGTGCACTACCTTTCGGCGGTGAGCGTCCACGACGTAGCTGGAGCCGTCGGGCGCGATCGCTATTGCCACCGGCTCGGCAAGAGAGGCAGCACTTGGCGCAACGAGCACCGAAGAGGATACATATGGGCAGCCCGATTCGCCCGCGCAGCCATCGGCGCTCGCGGACCCCGTCGCACACCAGGTCACGGTGAGTAGCAGCAGTCCGGCTAGCACGCCCAGGACCTTTCGCCTCGTCGCAGACCTGCGGCAAGGGCCCCCGGCAGTTCGTGTTCCCCAAGGATCGTGTGATTCCGACATCTCTGGTTATTCTGTCTGACACCAGCCCACCGAAGGACCCGGAATCCACGACCATCGGTATCGTATCGTCAATCAGAATCTCTGTCGAGTCCCAGATTGCGTCTGAGTCTGTATGGCGGCGGCAGCAGATGCCGCGACAATCCAGGCGCCGATTCGCGTCACACTGCGTTATCGTCGGTATGTGACGTTCTGGGGGCACATCAAGGCAGCGGGCGCGATTGCTCGGGGGATCTTTGTCAGATGGTTTCGCCGGACCTATTCGGTGGTTCGCTCGGTATACGGGGTGGTCGTCGTGATACTGGTTCTCCTGGCCGGGTACAAGGCGCTTTACGAATTCCATGTATTTGGATTCGGCAGGAGTGCGCATCAAGAGTCCGGCCACCTTCGTGCCCAGGCGAAGCCACCTTCCGCAAAGGGCCGCTCGAGCAAGCCGGGAGGCAAACGACCGGGTCGCCGGAGGCGGGTTGAGACACACGTCGGCGCCTGGCGGGGCTCGCACGGCCCGACCGCATCCACCGCCAAAGCGCCAGCGCAAGGGAGCGCCGGAGTCCACTACGCGTCGACCGCGCCGTCAAGTAGCTTCGGTGCGAGCACGGGCGTGCCGAACCAAGCCAAGCCGCGAACGAACAGTTCGCGCACGTACTCAGGATCAGTCGGACCTCCTCCAGGCGGATCGGCCTCGCCCGCGGAACCGCCTTCGAGCAGCCCGTCCTCAGGGGAAGCCTCGGGAGCGCCGAGCAACTCAGGCGCGAGCACCGCGTCCAGCGGTTCGTCGTCTGCAACCGGCGCAAGCAGCACGAGCACCAGCGGCTCGGGAACCGCGACTTCGGGAGCCTCGAGTTCGGCAACGAGCTCAGCTGCCGCCGCTCTCACGAGTAGCCGGTAGCGATCACAGCTCTCACATAGCTTCACATAGCGATAGGCAAGGGCAGGGTATAGCGTTGAGCAGTGGACAACGACGGGGGGACGACAGGCGACATCGGGCAGCCGGGCACGGAGGATCCGGGGCTCGGCTACGTCTCGCTCGAGCAGATGCTCTCGGAGCTGCTCGAGCGGATCCGCTCGAGCCTGCACGCGGACACGGCGGCGGTGCTGCTGCTCGACGCGGATCGCGGCGTGCTGGTGGCGCGCGCGGCGCGGGGCCTTGAGGAGGAGGTGCGCCAGGGCGTGCAGGTGCCGCTGGCGCGTGGATTCGCAGGGCGGGTGGCGTCGCAGGCGCGCCCCATCGTGATCGAGGATCTCAGCCACGCGGAGGTGGTCAACCCGATCCTGCGCCAGCGCGGCATCCGCTCGCTGCTGGGCGTGCCGGTGCAGGTCGACGGGCGCGTGATCGCGGTGATGCACGTGGGCACGCTGCAACGTCGCGCGTTCGGCGAGGAGGACATCTCGGCGATGCAGCGCGCGGCGGACCGCGCGGCGGCGGCGATCGACAGCGCCCAGCTCTCCGAGCAGCGCGCGGTCACGGAGATCATGCAGCGCACGCTGCTGCCGTACGCGCTGCCCGAGGTCCCGGGCGTACGCTTCAGCGCCAAGTACCTGCCGGCCGGCGCGGGCGTGAAGATCGGCGGCGACTGGTACGACGTGCTGCAGCTCGACAACGGCCGGCTGGCGCTGGTGATCGGTGACGTCGTCGGGCGCGGCGTGCTCGCGGCGGCGGTGATGTCGGAGATCCGCACGGCGCTGCGCGCCTACCTCGCCGAGGACCACGAGCTCAGCCGGGTGATGGCGCTGCTCAACGACCTGCTCGTCTCGATGGGACGCAGCCGCAGCGCGACGGCGGCGATCTTCGAGTACGACCTCGATCGTGGCGAGCTCGAAGCGGTCTGCGCCGGACACCTGCCGGCACTGCTGCTGACGCCGGACGGAGAGGCGAGCTACCTCGAACAGCTCCAAGGCCTGCCGCTCGGGATCAGCATCGGCCAGGAGTACATCCCGCAGCTCTACTCGTTCCCGGTCGGCAGCTCGCTGCTGCTCTACACCGACGGGCTGGTCGAGCGCCGTGGCGAGTCGATCGAGGAGGGACTCGCGCGTCTGCGTACGGCCGCCGAAAGCCCGGCCGCGGCGGAGGACGAGTCGCTCGCGGACCGCGTCTACCACGGCCTGCTCGACGAGACGACGCTCGAGGACGACGTGGCGCTGCTGGCGATCGAGTCGCTGCCGCTGCAGCGCACGATGCGGCTGACGCTGAAGGCGGACACGGGCGAGCTCGCCGGGCTGCGGCGCACGCTCGGCCGCTGGCTTGCCGGCCAGGGAGTTCAGGAGGAAGATCTGTTCGGCATGACGCTGGCCGCCTCGGAGGCGGCGGGAAATGCGATCGAGCACGCCTACGGCCCACATGAGGCAACGTTCACCGTCATCTGCGAACGCGACGATACGGAGGTGCGTGTGATCGTCCGCGACGAAGGCCACTGGCGTGAGTCGCGGCCCTACGGGCGCGGTCGCGGACTCGGCATCATGCGCGCGCTCGTCGACTCGGCCGAGCTCGAGCGCGGCGAGCGCGGCACGACGGTCACGTTGCGCAAGCGACTGCCGGGGGGCGCCAGGTGAGCCGGCTCGAGTTCGAGCGCGTGGACGGCGTACCGGTCGCACGCCCGAGCGAAGACATCGACGCGGCCAACGCGCACGTGCTGCGCGACGAACTGGCCGCTGGCCTGCAGGGCGCGGACACGCTCGTGCTCGACCTCAGCGAGACGCGCTACGTGGACAGCGCCGGCATCGACATGCTGTTCCGCCTCAACGAGCTACTGCGCCAGCGCCGGGCGACGCTGCTGCTCGTGATCCCGCAGAGCTCGCAGCTCACGCGCCTGGCGCAGATCGTGGCGCTGCCGAGCGCGGTCGCGATCCACGAGACCGTCGAGCAGGCGCTCGGCGCGGTCTCGCCGCAGAGCGGTGCGTAGGCCTGCATCGCCTGCGCCGCTCGGAATCGGCGCGGCGGCGGTAGGCTCCAGGCCATGGCGGGGGCCCGATACGACGTGAACGGCCGCACGGTGTTCATCACGGGGGCGGCGCGCGGGATCGGCAAGGCGACGGCGCAGCGGCTGCACGGGAAGGGCGCGAACGTGGCGCTGGTCGGCCTGGAGCCGGAGCTGCTCGAGCAGAACGCGGCGGCGCTCGGCGAGCGGGCGATGGCGATCGAGGCGGACGTGACCGACCTCGGCGCGCTGGAGCGCGCGGTCGAGGGGACGGTGGCGCGCTTCGGCGGCATCGACGTGGCGATCGCCAACGCGGGGATCGCCTTCACGGGACCGCTGATGGCGGCACCGGTCGCGCGGGTCGAGCGCACGCTGGAGGTGAACCTGCTCGGCGTGTGGCGCACGGACCGGGCGGTGATCGAGGAGCTGACCAAGCGCGGCGGCTACCTGCTGAACATCTCCTCGCTGACGGCGATCCTGCGCCCGCCGATGATCGCGGCGTACGCGACGGCGAAGGCGGGCGTGGAGGCGCTGTCGGACGCGTTGCGCGTGGAGAGCGCGCCGAGCGGCGTGGCGGTCGGCTGCGCGTACTTCGGCTTCATGGACACGGACCTCGTCAAAGCGGCATACGCGGAACCGTCGGCGGAAGCGATGACGGGTCGCACGCCGGGCTTCATCCGCAACCCGGCGCCGCTGTCGAAGGCGATCGACGCGATCGAGCGCGGCGTCGAACGGCGCTCGCCGCGCGTGTGGGCGCCGCGCTGGCTCGGCCCGATGCTCGTCGCGCGGGGCCTGTTGCAACCGCTGATCGAACGTGGCGGGCGCAGCCAGGAAGCGGAGCTGATCGAGGCGATGCGGATCGCGGCCGAGTCGAACGAGGCGGCCGGCCAGGACGAGCTGCTCGGCGTGGCCGGCAAGGCGCTCGACCGCTAGCTTCGGCCGAGCGCCACCCGCCTCAGAGCTTCCAGCCCTGCTCTAGCCCTCGGACTCGGGCTCGCCGTCGGCGAGGATCCGGTAGAGGTCGCGCCGTGCCGTGCCGAGCACCTCGCGCGCCTGAGCGAGCTGGGCCGGGCCACCGCTGTGCATGACCTGCCCGAAGGCGAAGGCGACCTCGCGCATCAGCCTGCCCAGCTGGTGGGCCTCGTCTGAGACGTCGCCGCTCATCTGCTCCCAGGGCGCGGGCTTGTCGCTGCCGCGCTCCTGCACGTAACTCTGCCCGGCGTCGGTCAGCGCGAACAGCTTGCGCCCGTCGCTCTCGTGCGAGCGGATCAGGCCCTCGTCCTCGAGCTGCTGCAGCGCCGGGTAGACCGAGCCGGGGCTCGGGCGCCAGACGCCGTCGGAGCGCTGCTCGACCTCCTGCATGATCTGGTAGCCGTTGCGCGGCTCCTCGGCGAGCAGCAGCAGAGCGGCCGTGCGGATGTCGCCGCGGCGCGCCTTGCGCCCGCGTCCGCGACCGCCGCCGGGGCCGAAGCCGCCGAAACCGCCGAAACCCTCGGGACCGCCGGGGCCGAAGCCTCTGCGATGACGCCCGCGTCCGCCTCCGCGATGCCCGCCGCGATGAGCCATCGCAACGCGCAGCAGGCCGATGTCGAGGAAGTCGCCGCCGTGTTCGCCGGCGTGGCCGTGTGGCCCCTCGCCGCCTGTGTGTGTTGAATCGCTACACATACTGTTCTCCCTATCGTGAGATATCAAAGTAAGGTCACGATATATCGTTATACACATTTAATCAAGTCCCCCCCAGCACCGGGCCCGGTCTCGGCTTGCTCGGCGCCCGCCTGCCACGGCAGGCGCACCCGGCCCTCCGATCGGGCAAGGCAAAGAAGCTGCCGGCGGCAGGGCGCGCGCGTCAGTCGCGCTGGAGTTCCGGCCGACGACGGCGCGTCAGTGGCGGAAGTGGCGAACGGCGGTCGCGACCATCGCGATGCCGGCCTCGTTGGCCGCCGCGATCACGTCGTCGTCGCGCACCGAGCCGGCCGGCTGGATGACCGCGCTCACGCCCGCCTCGATCGCCAGCTGCGGACCGTCGGCGAAGGGGAAGAAGGCGTCCGAGGCGAGCGCCGAGCCGGCCAGCAGCTCAGGCTGGAAGTCCTGCGCCTTCTCGACGGCGATGCGCACGGCGTCGACCCTGCTCATCTGCCCCGCGCCGATGCCGATCGTCGCGCTCGCCGGTGCGGCGTCCGCGCCCGGCGCTTGATCGCCGCCGCTCGCCGCGATCACGATCGCGTTGGAGCGCACGTGGCGGCAGACCCTCCACGCGAACAGCATCGCCTGCCACTCGCGCTCGCTCGGCTGGCGCTCGCTCAGCACGCGCATCTGCTCGCGCGTCTCGGCGACGACGTCGCGCGTCTGCACGAGCTGGCCACCGATCACCGGCTTGGCTTCGACCTCGCGCGAGGGCGCCGGCCAGTGCGCCAGCTCGAGCAGGCGCACGTTCTTCTTCTCGCCCAGCAGCTCCAGCGCATCCTCGTCGAACCCGGGGGCGAGCAGCACCTCGATGAACTGCTGCGAGAGCTGCTCCGCGCACGCGCGGTCGATCCGCCGGTTGAGCGCGATCACGCCGCCGTAGGCGCTCTGCGGATCGCACGCGAAGGCGCGCTCGTAGGCGAGCTGCGCGCTCGCGCCGACCGCGCAGCCGCACGGGTTGTTGTGCTTGACGATCGCGCACGCCGCACCGTCGAAGTCCTCGACCAGCTCGCGCGCCGAGCTGAGGTCGAGCAGGTTGTTGAACGACAGCTCCTTGCCGTGCAGCTGGCGCACGCCGTCGAGCAGGTGCGTCGGCGCGCTCGTGCGCGCGTAGAACGCCGCCGCCTGGTGCGGATTCTCGCCGTAGCGCAGGTCCGAGACCTTCTCGTAGGAGTCGTTCCACGTCGGCGGGAAGCCCTCGTAGGCGCGCGTGGCGAACCACGAGGCGATCGCCGCGTCATAGCGAGCCGTGCAGGCGAACGCCTTGGCCTGCAGGCGCCGGCGCGTGTCGAGCGCGAGGCGCCCGTCGGACGCGCGCAGCTCCTCGAGCACGCCCTCGTAGTCGGCCGGATCCACGACGACGGCCGCGAACGCGGCGTTCTTCGCCGTCGCGCGGATCATCGTCGGACCGCCGATGTCGATGTTCTCGACGATCTCCGCGTCGCTCGCGTCGCCGCGCGCGACGGTCTGCTCGAACGGGTACAGGTTCACGCACACGAGGTCGACCTGCTCGATCTCGTGCTCCGCCGCCGCCGCCAGATGGGCCTCGTTGTCGCGCAGCGCCAGCAGGCCGGCATAGAGGCGCGGATGAAGCGTCTTCACGCGCCCGTCCATCATCTCCGGAAAGCCCGTGAAGTCCTCGATCTCGCGCGCCTGGATGCCGGCGCCGGTCAGCTCGCGCGCCGTCCCGCCGGTCGAGACGATCTCCACGCCGAGCTCCTCCAGGCCTCGCGCGAAGTCGACGATGCCGGCCTTGTCGGAGACCGACAGGAGCGCGCGGCGCACGCGCACCTCGCCCGGCGCGGCGCGCTCGATTCCGCTCTCGCGATCCGTTATCGACTGGCGTGCGGAGGCCATCTTCAGAGCCTATCCCTCGCTTGGGTCGTCCGCGCTCGCCGCGGCCTGCGCCCGCAGCGGTCGCCGCGGGTCGTCCGGGTCGATCGCCAGCTCGCCGCGCGCGAACAGGCGCACCGCCTCCGGCAGCAGCGCGTGCTCGAGCGGACGCAGCGCGGCGAGCACCTGCTCCTCGCTGCGCGCCCCCGGCAGCTCGACGGCGCGCTGCAGGATCACGGGGCCCGTGTCGACGCCCTCGTCGACGAAGTGCACGGTCACGCCGAACACCTGCACGCCGTAGGCGAGCGCCTGGCCGATCGCGTTCAGGCCGGGGAAGGCCGGAAGCAGTGACGGGTGCACGTTGATCACGGCGCCCGGGAAGCGGCCGAGGAAGTCCCCGCTCAAGAGCTCCATGTAGCCCGCCAGCACGAGCAGGCGCGCGCCGCGCTCGATCAGCCAGTCGGCCAGCGCCTCGTCGCGCGCCGCGCGATCGGGGTAGTCGGCGCGCGCGAACACGGCCGCCGGCACGCCGCGCTGCACGGCGCGCTCCAGCGCCTTCGCGCCGGCGACGCTCGAGGCCACGGCGACAACCTCCGCCTCGCGTCCGTGCACCGTGTCGAGCAGCGCCTGCAGGTTCGTGCCCGTGCCCGACACGAGCACTGCGATCGGTAGCGGCTCGGGCACGCCGCGCACGATATCCGCGACCGCCGCCGGTCGGCCGGACGCCGGCACCGGATTCGGACTACTCGAACACTGTGATCAACCTCACGTATATACCCTCACGCCAGGTACATGTGATACGATGCAGGCATGGCCAATCGGAACAACCCGACACGCGGCAGGGCCAACGATTCGACGTACTCGCTCATGGAGTTCATGCGCGAGTGCCCCGACGACGCGGCCTGCCTGGACATGCTCTGGCGCGAACGCTTTGCCGAGGACGGCCACCACGCGCGTTGCCCGAAGTGCGAGCGCACACGCAAGTTCCACCGGATCAAGTCTCGGCCTGCCTATTCCTGCGACTCCTGCGGGCACTCGCTCTACCCGCTCGCAGGGACGATCTTCCACAAGTCCTCAACGTCTCTGCACCTGTGGTTCTACGCGATCTACATCATGGCGAGCACTCGCTGCGGAGTGTCGGCCAAGCAGCTAGAACGCGAGCTTGGCGTGACCTACAAGACCGCCTGGCGGATGTTCAACCTGATCCGCAACAAGCTCATGGTCGAAGATGGCGAGCCGCTGAAAGGCGACGTAGAGGTCGATGAGGCGTCCGTTGACGGCAAGCCCCGCAAGCCGCAGGGTGGCTCGCGTCAAATCGCCATCGGCCCGACGCGGCGCTCGGAGGCCGCGAAACTACGCGAACGTAGTAGAGCAACGGTGTTCGCTGCGGTCGAACGTGGCGGGCGAATCAAGACGACCGTTCTCGAGTCTCGGCGTGGGCCGGCGCTCAAGCGCCAGGTCATCGAGTGGGTCGAGCCCGAGTCGATCGTCATTACCGACGAGTGGGGCGCGTACAACGGCTTGGACCGTCATTTCCTGGCCCATAGTCGAATCAATCACTCCGCCGGTATCTACGTGCAGGGCGACACGCACACGAACACCGTCGAGGGCTTCTTCGGCAACCTCAAGACGGGCATCCGAGGCAACTACAAGAAGGTGTCCCACCGCTGGCTACAGGGCTATCTGAACGAGTTCACGTGGCGCTACAACCACCGCTACTCGCGCGTATCGATGTTCCACCTGCTCGTTCGACGGGCAGCAACGATCACGTCGTAGGCCGGTATCCCAAGCACTCTCTACGATGGGCACATGCCGAATGTCCCGTTGAGTCCCGAGCGTGAGGCCCAGCAACTTCTCAGCACTGTCTGGGGCGGTCGGCCCCTGCCCGTGGACCCCATTCAAATCGCCCAGCAGCTAGGGATCGAGGTATTCACGGCGGGTCTTGACGAAGGCGTCGCCGGGATGCTGATCATGCGCCGAGGGCGCGACCCGAAGATCTACATCAACGGGAGAGACAGCCTAAATCGGCAACGCTTCACAGCGGCGCATGAGCTGGGCCATTACGTCAAGCATGTAGCCGAGGACGACTGGGAACACGTGGACTACCGCGACGCACTGGCTTCTCAGGGCACCAATCTGGACGAGGTTTTCGCGAACAAGTTTGCGGCCAACCTGCTCATGCCAAAGGACGAGGTTGAGCGGCTAAAGAAGCGCCACGGGGAGGGCGCTAGCGCTGCAGCGCTCGCGTACGAGTTTGGAGTGTCGGTAGACGCAATGAACTTCCGTCTGGTCAACCTCAAACTCGCGTGACCGACGAGTCCGAGCAACATGGCTCGGGAGAGGCTCATGTCTCAGGTGGCGGGCAGATTCAAGTCACCGGGCATCGCGTAGAACGCGAGGTTGCGAGGGCCGATCCTCCGCCCGAGCCGAAGGACAAGCTCGACCAAGACCGCCGCAAGGTTGGTGTCGACCGAGCCAAGGCCGATCTCAAGCTCAGCAAGGTGGTGGGATATGGCGCCCTAGCTCTCATGGGCGCCCAAATCCTTATTGCAGATACTGCGTTTTTCTTGTACGGCTTCAACAACCACTGGAACATCCCAGCCGCCGCAATGGACGCCTGGCTCGCGGCAGCGGTCATCCAAGTCATCGGTGTTGTGTTGGTGATCACCCGCTACCTATTCCCGGGGAGCGGGGCCGACTCCGCGCCTAAGTCTTAGGAGGCTTGTCCGGCTGCGCGACCTTGCGGATCGCTGCTCGGATCGTGCTGACCTTCGGCACGGGAATCTCGACCGGCTTGCCCTTCTTGGGCTGTGTCTGCTGGGTAGGCGCTGGCTTATTCGTCATCGCTCTTTGAGGGTAGCCGCTGGGTGATGGATATCGAGCCCACTCTCCCCGGCGTGAGGTCGATGCCCTCGGTGAGCGAAAACAGTTGCTGGGTTGCCTGGATAGCCTCAGGCGCGTGCTCTAGCGCACGGAGGTCTTGTTTGTGTAGCCAGTCGTTGCGGGCTTTTGCGCAATTGCGAATGGTGCGATAGAGATCGAACGGGAGCCAGCCGACGAGTGACCCGATCTCAGCCATATGCCATCCCGTGATGGAGCCGCCTTCAAGCGACTTGCGGCGATTGGCATCCAAGAACACTCGCTCGTGACCCTGCGCGTCGGGGCCGACCTCTTTTCCGCATTCATCGACCCAGCGCGAGAACAGGCTTCTCAGCATGCCCTCTGCGGCGGTCCAGGCATATACGAGCGCCCCTGCCGAATCGTCTATAGACATCGATGCCTGGGCGCGCAGCAGCAGCTCCGCATAGAGCAGGGCGTCGGCTCTGCGCGGGCTTTCAAGCATCTCGCGCAGCAGCGCATAAGAACGGTCTATCTCGCCGACGGCTATAGCCGCTCCGACTCGTTGGAACCGCCAGTCAAAGGGGCCGTTCGGCCCTTCGACCCGCGCTTGCGCAAGAGCCATCATGAGCATCCCCGTCTCGCCGATCGCCGCCGTGACGCCACCATGCCTCGCGAGTTCATCGTTGAGCTCGTATGCGACCCCGACGACCGTTTCGCCCGTTGCGGGCGCGATGTTGAAGCCTGTAGTCAGTGACGCCTTAATGCACGCCAAGTGGGCATTGATGACTTGAATGCGGCGCGCATGGGCCGCAATGCCGCCGTCGGGAGCCCTATCGCCCGGGTGCCAGCCATCTCCGAAGTCGTAAGCCAGCATCCCGTCGCGGTGAACACGGCTGCGGAGACCATTGGGCAGCGTAGCCTCCAACATGACGTCATCTAGGTTCCCGCTCGTCGCCATAGATGAGGCCTCAGCGAGCATCGCCGTAGGAGGTGCTGCCCCAACCCATCGTGGGGGCCATAGGTAGCAACCCACCGCAGGGGTCATCACAGCACCGGGCACAGCGCGGGAGACTAACCGGGGCCTACGAGTCTCCGCATCTCGATCACATCTGCCCAACGTCCTCGCCCGCTTGGCGTCATCCAGGCGCACGGCTCTGCTGCTGGGGATGGACAGACCCAACCGGCAGCCGCCAAGGCCACACCCGCATCAGCGACCGACGGAAACGGTTCTGAGATAGCAAGCGTCTCGAAAGCGGCATCGCCCGCTCCGCTGCCGAGCGTGTAGACATGGACGACGAAGGCCAACTTAGGCCCCCACGCGGACTACAGCCCCGCGCGCCGCAGCACCTCCGCAGCCGTCACCTCCAGCGCCGCCGCCAGCTTCACGATGGTTTCCAGGGAGACGTTGAACTCCCCGCGCTCGATGGCTCCGACGTAGCTGCGGTCCAGTCCGGCGTGCGCGGCGAATCGTTCCTGTCCAAAGCCGCGCTCCGCGCGCAGGGCACGCACCGCCGCACCGAAGGCAAGCGTCACCGGAGTCTTTTTGCTCGCCATCGCTCAGACCTCGATGAAGCCGAGCCGGTCGAAGCGCTCCAGGGCGCTCGACTGACGGACAGAGCGTCCATTGACGAGGACGATCCTCACCGCCGCGAGGCTGGCGACGGCGTCCTCTATGCGCTGTCGCTCGATCCCACGAAGGGTGCGGATCAACTGCTCGCGGGAGCGTCCGCGCTGAGCGCCTGCGACGTGGAGGATGACGAGGCGTTCGACCCTCGCCAGGGTTTCGCCCGCTTTCGGCGTACTTGGCTCTTGCATGGGAAGGCTTGTCCTTTCCGTGCCACGGCCCCGGGCAGTTCACGCTGCGCCGGGGCCAATTGATTAGTGGCCGGAAGGTAGGCCGAAGCCCGGACAAGTTAGTACCTGGCGTCACGGTATATACGTGATCAACCTCACAGAGGATCTGCGAGCGGGCGCTTGAATGAGGTGCAGAGGTTGGAGAGCGGTGCACGCCCCCGCAAACGAAGGACACTCCAATGCTCACAGCCATCCTCATCACCCTGATCGTCGTAGCCGCCCTCGGGTCGGCGCTGCGCTCGGGCCGCGGCGAGAGCGCGATCCTGCGTCGCCCCTACGCCAACCGCTACAACGACGCCGCCGCCGCCCGCCGCGACCACCTCGGTTAGCGACGACCCCGCGCCTCTGCCGGCGCGCGCCCCGGCGCGTCGGCCGAGGCGCGGTCCGATCCGCTCGGCTAGATTTCGCCCTCGACAGATCCTCCCGTCCCGGAGGATCGCTGCGAAGGGGGGCTTCGATGCGTATTCAGCTCGGCCGAGCACTCGGCCTCACAGTCCTCGTGCTGCTCGTCAGCGCCGCCGTGGCGATGGCGGCCGGCCCGAAGAAGGGCGCGACGTACTCCGGCACGATCGTCCAGGGCAAGACGACGATCACGCTGAAGGTCTCTGCGAGCGGCAAGGCCGTCACGGTCAGCGTCCCCTCGGCGCCCCTCTACTGCCAGGGCGGAGGCGGCCCGGAGCGCCAGATCACCAAACCCGCGGCGATCGCCAAGGACGGCAGTTTCAAGGGCACGATCACCTACGAATTCATCCCCAACCACTCAAAGACGACCAAGCTCTACTTCAGCGGCAAGTTCTCCGGCAAGAGCGTCAAAGGGAGCGCACGCTCGGAATTCGGCCTGATCTCCCCCGAAGCGCACAAGAACCTCGCACAGTGCAACGGCAGCGCGAGCTTCTCGGCGAAAACCAAATAGAGGCGCTCAGGCCTTCACGAGCGGGAGGATCTGGTCGTCCTCCAGCGAGTACTTGCCCGCCGCGTCTTCGCTGCCCGTCAGGGGGTACTCGCCGCTGAAGCACGCGTCGCAGTGCGTGGCCCGCTCGCCGCGCACCGCCTCGTACACGCCCTCGAGCGAGAGGTAGTGCAGCGAGTCGCAGCCGAGCTCCGCCGCGACCTCCTCGGTGGTGCGCCCGTGCGCGATCATCTCCTCGCGCGTGGACATGTCGATGCCGTAGTGGCACGGGTGCTTGATCGGCGGCGCCGAGATGCGCATGTGCACTTCCGCCGCGCCCGCGTCCTTCAGCATCTGCACGATCTGGCGCGTCGTGTTGCCGCGCACGATCGAGTCGTCGACGACGACCAGGCGCTTGCCCTCGATCACCTCCGGCAGCGGGTTGAACTTCAACCGCAGGCCGTGCTTGCGCAGCTCCTGGCCCGGCTGGATGAACGTGCGCGCGACGTAGCGGTTCTTGACGAAGCCGTCGTCCTGCGGCAGGCCCGCCGCGCGCGCCAGCCCGCGCGCCGCCGGGTTGCCCGAGTCGGGGACCGCGATCACGAGGTCCGCCTCGACCGGCGCCTCGCGCCAGAGGATCTCGCCCATGCGCCCGCGCGCGACCTGCAGCACCTGGTCGCTCATGCGCGAGTCCGGGCGCGCGAAGTAGATGTACTCGAACACGCAGAACGCGCGCCTGCCGCCCGGCGCGACCATGCGGCTCTGCAGGCCGTCCTCGCCCAGCGTGACCATCTCGCCCGGCTCGACGTCGCGCAGCAGCCGCGCGCCGATGATGTCGAACGCGCACGACTCGCTCGCCACGCAGTAGCGCGGCTCGCCGTCGGACTCGGCTGTGCCGTCGTCCGGCAGCGCGCCGATCGACAGCGGGCGCAGGCCGTGCGGGTCGCGGAAGGCGACCACGCGGTCCTTCGTCATCACGACCGTCGAGAAGGCGCCCTGCAGGCGCGGCATCACCTCGGCGATCGCGTCCTCGACGCGCTCGGCCGGGTGCGTCGCGATCAGCGCCGCGATGATCTCCGAGTCCGAGGTCGAGCTGAACGTGACGCCCGCCTCGAGCATCTCGTTGTGCAGCTGCACCGCGTTGATCAGGTTGCCGTTGTGCGCCAGCGCCAGCTCGCGGCGCGAGCCGTTCGTGCCCTCCGAGCGCTGCACCGGCTGCGAGTTCTCCCACGCGTTGGAGCCCGTCGTCGAGTAGCGCACGTGCCCGATCGCCAGCTCGCCGGCCAGCGTGCGCAGGTCGTTCTCGCTGAACACCTGGTTGACGAGCCCCAGCTCGCGGCGCGTGATGATGTGCCCGTCGCGGTCGGCCGCGGCGATTCCCGCCGACTCCTGGCCGCGGTGCTGCAGGGCGTACAGCGCGAAGTACGACAGACGCGACACCTCGTGACCGGGCGCGTACAAGCCGAACACTCCGCACTCATCGCGCGGTCCCTCACGCATCGTGTTCACAAGCTAGCAGCCGTCATCCGAACAACTCCGCGAGCTTGCCGTGCGCGCGCGCGAGATCCTCGAGCGACGCGAGGATCGCGCCTTCGCCGGCCGCCTCGATCGCCAGCGAATCGCCGCCGACCGTTCCCAGCCTGCGCAGCGCCACGCGCTCGCCCAGCCGCTCGAGCGAGCCCGCCTCGCCGCTGACGAGGAAGCCGCCCGGGCCCTCGCCGAACAGGACCGTCTCCGCGTCGTCCGCCGCGCCCAGCGCCGCGGCCGTGCCGGCGTCGAGCGCGATCTCCGCGCCGAGCCCACCCGCCAGGCAGCACTCGGCCAGCGCCACCGCGAGGCCGCCCTCGGCGATGTCGTGCGCGCTCGACATCGCGCCCTCGCGCACCGCCTCGCGCACCGCCGCTTGCGCCTCGCGCACGGCGGCCACGTAGATCTCGGCCAGCCCGTCCGGCAGCGCCTGCCCGCGCAGCTTGGCCAGCTCGCTCGCCGCCAGCGAAGGCGCGAACGGACCTACCAGCGCGACCTCGTCTCCCGCGCGTGCGAAGCCCAGGCGACCGGCGCGCCGCGCGTCTGGCAGCAGGCCGACCATCCCGATCACCGGCGTCGGGTAGATCGGGCCCGTCGCGCCCTCGTTGTAGAGCGAGACGTTGCCGCCCACGATCGGGGCTTGCAGCGCCCGGCACGCCTCGCCGAGGCCGCGCACCGCTTCGCTCAGCTGCCACGCGATGTGCGGCTTCTCCGGGTTGCCGAAGTTGAGGTTGTTCGTCGTGCCCAGCGGCTCGGCGCCTGCGCATGCCAGGTTGGCCGCGCACTCGAGCACGCTCTCGATCGCGCCGCGATAGGGGTCCGCCGCAACGCGCCGGCCGTTGCAGTCGATGCTGACCGCCAGCGCGCGCTGCACGCCCGCCGCGTCGGCCGGCAGCGCCAGCACCGCTGCGTCGGCCTGCTCCGGCCGGCGCACCGTGCGCGACTGCACGATCGCGTCGTACTGCTCGAACAGCGGACGGCGCGAGGCGATGTTGGGCGAGCCGAGCAGCGCCAGCAGCGTCTGCTCGATCGTCGCCTCCGCGGGCAGCGACGCCGTCGCCGCGGGCGCCGGATAGACCGGCTGCGCCGGCTTCTGCGGCTGCAGGTCATACAGCGGGCAGTCGTCCACGAGCGCGCGCACCGGCATCGAGCCGACCAGCTCGCCGCCCGCCGTCACGTGCACGCGACCGGTGTCCGTGACCGTGCCGATCGCCGCGCCCTCGACCTCCCACTTCTCGCACAGCGCTAGCACCGCCTGCAGCCTGTCCGGCTCGACCACGCACAGCATCCGCTCCTGGGACTCCGAGACCATCACCTCGAACGGCTCCATGTCGGCCTCGCGCAGCGGCACGCGCTCGACGTCGATCTCGATCCCCACCTCGCCCTTCGAGGCCATCTCCGCCGCCGAGCTCGTCAGCCCCGCCGCGCCGAGGTCCTGCAGCGAGACGAGCAGGCCGCGGTCGAGCAGCTCGAGCGAGCACTCGAGCAGCTTCTTCTCCTCGAACGGGTCGCCCACCTGCACCGTCGGGCGCTTGGCCGAGTCCCCGCCCGCGCCCGTGTCGTCCGCGTCGAGCTCCGCCGAGGCCAGCACCGAGGCGCCGCCGATCCCGTCGCGTCCCGTCGAGGCGCCGAACAGCACGAGCACGTTGCCCGTGCCCGCCGCCGCGCTGCGCACGAGCGCGTCGCGCTCGGCCAGCCCGAGCGCCATCGCGTTGACCAGGCAGTTGTGCTCGTACGGCCCCTCGAAGTAGACCTCGCCGCCGACCGTCGGCACGCCGATCGAGTTGCCGTAATGGCCGATTCCCGAGACCGCGCCGTCCAGCAGGTAGCGCGTGCGCGTGCCCCCCTCGCCCTCCGGCTCGCCGAAGCGCAGCGAGTCGAGCACCGCGATCGGCCGCGCGCCGATTGCGAAGATGTCGCGCAGGATCCCGCCGACGCCCGTCGCCGCGCCCTGGAACGGCTCGACCGCGCTCGGGTGGTTGTGCGACTCGACCTTGAACGCGCACGCCAGGCCGCCGCCGACGTCGACCGCGCCCGCGTTCTCGCCCGGGCCCATCACCACCGCCGGTCCTTCCGTCGGCAGCGTGCGCAGGAGCTTCTTCGAGTGCTTGTACGCGCAGTGCTCGCTCCACAAGAGCGAGTACATCGCCAGCTCGACCTGGTTCGGCGGCCCGCCCTGCTTCTCGCAGACCAGCTCGTACTCCTCGCGCGTCAGCCCGAGCGCAAGCGCGTCGTCTACGGTCGGCAGCGAGGCCACCGCCATCACGCTTCGATCGTCATCTTGATCGAATCATAAATCTTCAACCCGTCCGTCGAGCTACCCGTCAGATCATCAACGGCGTGCTCCGGATGCGGCATCAAACCGAACACGTTGCCCGCCTCGTTGCACACGCCCGCGATGTCGTGCAGCGAGCCGTTGAAGTTCTCGCCCGGCGCGTAGCGCAGCACGATCTGGCCCGAGTCGTCCATCGCCGCCAGCGTCTGCTCGTCGGCGTAGTAGCGCCCCCACGCGTGCTTCGCCGGGATGCTCAGCCGCTCGTCCAGCGCGCACGCGCGCGTGAACGTGCCGCCGCTGCTCAGCACCTCCAGCGCGACCTGCCTGAACGTGAAGCGCAGGTTCCTGTTCGGCAGCAGCGCCCCCGGCAGCAGGCGCGCCTCGCACAGCACCTGGAAGCCGTTGCAGATGCCCAGCACCGGCCCGCCTTCGCGCGCGAACTCGATCACCGACTCCATCGCCGGCGCGAAGCGCGCGATCGCCCCCGCGCGCAGGTAGTCGCCGTAGGAGAAGCCGCCCGGGACGACGATCGCGTCGGCGCCCTTGAGGTCGCGCTCGCCGTGCCAGATCAGCTCCGCCTCGCCCACGCGCCGCGCAGCTTCCAGCGCATCGACCTCGTCGCATGAGCCCGGAAATTGAAGGACGCCGAACTTCACGTTGCGCGCGGTCAGCTGCCGCCGTCGAGCAGCTGCACCTCGTAGTCCTCGACCAGCGGGTTCGCCAGCAGCTTCTCGCACATCGGCTGAAGCTGCGCCGCGTCCTCCACGTCGAGCTCGACCAAACGCCCGACGTGGACGTTGGCGACTCCTGCGAAGCCCAGCGCCGGCAGCGCGCGCTCGACCGCCACGCCCTGCGGATCGAGGATGCCCTGCTTCGGGCGGATCAGCACGCGTGCCCTCACGCGCTACCGTCGGCCGCCGTCTCGCCCGGCGCGCCCTCGGCCTCGGCGCCCGCCCGCTTCAGCCACTGAGCGAACGGCTCGCCCACGATCAGCTCGTACGCTTCGACGTAGCGTGCGCGCGTGCCCGCGACCACGTCCTCCGGGATCGCCGGCGCCGGCGGCTGCTTGTCCCAGCCGCTCTGCGACGCCCAGTCGCGCACGTACTGCTTGTCGAAGCTCGGCTGGCCGTGACCGACCTCGTAGCCCTCCACCGGCCAGTAGCGCGAGGAGTCCGGCGTCAGCACCTCGTCGCCCAGCACCAGCGCGCCGTCCTCGTCGAGGCCGAACTCGAACTTCGTGTCCGCCAGGATCACGCCGCGCGCGCGGGCATGCTCGGCTGCGAACGCGTACAGCGCAACCGACACGACGCGCACCTGCTCCATCAGCGCGACGTCCCCCACCAGTTCCGCCGCGCCCTCGAAGTCGATCGTCTCGTCGTGGCCCTCCTCCGCCTTCGTGCTCGGCGTGAAGATCGGCTGCGGCAGCTGCTCGGACTCCTGCAGCCCCGCCGGCAGGGGAATACCCGAGACGGTGCCCGTCGCCTGGTAGTCCTTCCAGCCCGAGCCCGTGATGTAGCCGCGCACGATGCACTCGACCGGCAGCATCTGCAGCCGTCGCACGACCAGCGCCCGCCCGCGCGCCTGCACCGGCACGCCCTCCGTCGCCGAGATCATGTGGTTCGCCACGATCTGCCTGGTCTTCTCGAACCAGAACACCGACAGCCCCGTCAGCACCTTGCCCTTGTCCGGGATCGGCGTCGGGTGGACCGCGTCATACGTCGAGATGCGGTCGCTAGCGACCATCAACAGCGGCGCCGGCTCCAGCTCCGAGGCGTGCGCCAGGTCGTACATCTCGCGCACCTTGCCGCTGGCGATTAGGGGCAGGTCGGCGAGCGGCGTCGTCACTTGGCGCGATGCTACCAGCGGCCGCGGTGGCTCCCGCGGGGGTTTTGTTCGGTGCGAGCGCGCGGCCGCCGGCGGGGAGGCGCGGTGTTGGGTTTCAAACTCTGCGGATTGATAGCCATGGCATATACGGCGTATATACCTTCGCTACCGCAACCCGGAATCCCATACCCCACCTCCGCGTTCAGCCGATCGCGTCGAGCCGCGCCGGCGCGCCGTCCAGCCGACCCACGATCTCGGCGGCGTAACGGACATAGTGGGCGTAGTCGAAGATCTGATCGAGGTCGAGCCCGAGCGGGCGCACCCGCTCGTCCTCGGCGAGCAGCTCGCGCAGCGGGATGCCCTCGTCCCAGGCGCGCTGCGCCAGCTCCTGCGTGACGCGGTAGGCGTCGTCGCGCGCCATGCCCGTCGAGACGAGCGCGAGCAGCACGCGCTGGGAGAACAGCGCTCCGTGCGTCAGCTCGAGGTTCTCGCGCATGCGCTCCGCATCGACCGTCATCCCCTCGACGAGCGCCGTCGTGCGGTGCTGCAGGTAGTCGAGCAGGATCGTCGAGTCGGGCAGGATCACGCGCTCGACCGAGGAGTGGCTGATGTCGCGCTCGTGCCACAGCGCGACGTCCTCGAGCCCGGCCTGGGCGTTCGCGCGCAGCACGCGCGCTAGGCCCGAGATCTGCTCGGCCTTGATCGGGTTGCGCTTGTGCGGCATCGCCGAGGAGCCCTTCTGCCCGGCGCGGAACGGCTCCTGCACCTCCCTCACCTCGGTGCGCTGCAGGTGGCGGATCTCCGTCGCCAGGCGCTCCATCCCGGCCCCGGCCAGCGCGATCGCCGAGAGCAGCTGCGCGTGGCGGTCGCGCGCGACGACCTGCGTCGAGACGTCCTCGCGCTGCAGGCCAAGCCGCGCCAGCACGCGCGCCTCGAACTCGGGGCTCGTCGCCGCGTACGTGCCGACCGCGCCCGAGACCGCGCCGACGGCGACCTGCTCGAAGGCGCGCTGCAGGCGCAGCGCGTTGCGCTGGGCCTCGAAGGCGAAGCCGGCCAGCTTCACGCCGAACGTCGTCGGCTCGGCGTGGACGCCGTGCGTGCGCCCGACGCACAGCGTCTGGGAGTGCTCGCGCGCGCGAGCGTGTAGCGCCGCCGCGAGGCCGTGGGCGCCCGGCACGATCACCGCGCCGACCGCCTGCAGCTGCAGCGCGAGCGCCGTGTCGAGCACGTCCGAGGAGGTCAGGCCGTAGTGGATCCAGCGCCCCGCCTCGCCCGCCGAGGCACCGAGCACGTCGACGAACGCCGCCACGTCGTGGTCGGTCGTGCGCTCGCGCTCGTTGACCGCCTCGACCGTGAAGCTCGCCCTGCGAATCGCCTCGAGCTCTGCGCCGCTCGGGCCCCCGCCCTCGCCGAGCAGCTCGGGAAGCTCCTCGCAGGCGGCGAGCTCAACGCGGCGCCAGCTCTCCATCCGCGCCTCGTCCGTCCACAGTCGGCCGAGCTCCTCGCGTGTGTAGCGGGGGATCACCAGGCGGGCCTCGCGCCCCGCGTCATGCCCCGAGGATCTGCGCAGCCAGGACGGCCGCGTTGCGCGCGTTGTCCAGGCCGACGCACGCGACCGGCACGCCCGGCGGCATCTGCACGATCGAGAGGATCGCGTCGAGACCGCCCGCCGCCGTCAGCCGTCCCGACAGCGGCACGCCGACCACGGGCAGGTCGGTGTGCGCCGCGACCGCGCCCGGCAGCGCCGCCGAGATGCCGGCGCCGGCGATGATCACGCGCAGGCCGCGCATGTGCGCGTTCTTGGCGTAGTCCGCCACGACGTCCGGTTCGCGGTGCGCCGACATCACGCGGATCTCGTGCAGGATGCCGCGCTCTTCGAGCTCCTTGGCGGCCTTCTCCATCGCCTCCATGTCGCTCTTGGAGCCCATCACGATGCCGACGCGCGGCGCGTCGACGTCGATGTCGTCGAGCTGGGCCTGCACTTCGGCCTCCTGCATCGGCTCGGGCGCCAGCGACAGGCCGGGAGAGCCCGACTCGCCCTCGGCGCGGGCCTGCTCGGCTGGGTCGGGCTGCTCGTGCTCGGTCATCTTGCCCGCAGCATACGCGGCTCCACGGGCGTTTTACGCGCCGAGCCCGAGTCCGGGGCGCTCACAGCGAGTTGATGAACTCCTCGATCCCGATCGCCGCGAGCGTCTCGTAGCGCCCCGTGCCGCGCGAGCCGAGCTCGAGCGAGACGCGCGCCATCGTCGCCTCGTCCGGCGCCTCGACGACCGAGATGAAGTCGACGTGCCCGAGCGTCGCCCATTGCGCCTTGACGCTGGCGCCGAGCTGCTCGACCTCCTTGTTCACCTCGCGGATTCGCTCGGGGTTGTTCTTGACCGTCTGGACGCCCTCGGGGGTTAGGGTCGAGAGCATGATGTAGGTGGGCATGTGACTCCTCCGTCGGTTGTCGGCTGTCGCTTCGCAAGCGATGGCGCCGCGGACGCTCACTACCTTCTACCCGATTTGGCCTGGCTCGCGCACGTCTGTCGCACTCGTCGGTGCCGATCGGCAGACGACAGCCGCGGGCACCGACCGATGCCCGCGGCTGTATCGCCAAGGTCGCCGCTGCTAGCAGAACACAGCGAGCTGGAAAGCCTCGTTGGTAAGCGTCCCGGCGGTATTGAACGTCTCGATGAACACCCCGTTCGGGTTCCCTTCCCGGGTGGCAACTCCGATCATCCCAATCGGCGGGTTGCCTTCCCCTGGGTCACCGAGCGTCGCCACATAGGCGCATTTCGTCACGTTGCGGTTGAACACGACCTCGTACTCCCCCCCGGTGAGAGATTTTGTCGAGACCGCTCCTGTCCCGCCTCGCACTTGGGCGCCTGTTTTGTCCACGACCGACCACAGCGTTGTCGCCGGTAGGCCGGGTTCGCCTTTGGCTCCGGTTTCGCCTTTCGGGCCTTCTTTGCCATTCGCGCCATTCGCGCCATTCGCTCCACTGCCATTTTTGCCTGCCGGGCCGACGTTGTTCCAAGAGAGTTTGCTTTCGCCTCGCTTGCATTTCGGCTTGCTCGAGTAAATGTGCGCCGAGCCGTTCTTCTTCACGCAGGCGTAGTACGTCGCAGCCCCGGCTTGCGAGGCCGTGGCGAGCGCGCCGAACAGCGAGATCGTGGCGGCGGCGAGTACTGCGATGCCCCGCCCTGTGACCGATGTTGACATGCGATCGTTCCTCCGTGTCGTGAGTGAGCCGCTGAGCAGCGGCAAGGCGAGCGCCAAGCGTGTGCGGATTGCCAGCCGCGCACACCCCCCGGCTCGCGCCAATGCGCGCATCCTCGCATCCGGGTCGGACCGCGTCCAGGGATATTTGTCCAGGCGAATCCGCGCCGGCACCGGCGCGGCAGCCGGCGCCGTGCGACCGACCTCAGGCGGTGCTGACCGGCTCAGACATGCGATGGCGCAGCGGCGGCCTCGGTCTCCAGCACCAGCTCCCCCTCGCGCGCCTCGACCGTCACGTCGTCCCCTTCGCGCAGCTTCCCTTCGAGCAGCGCGAGCGCAAGCCGGTCGGTCAGCTGCTTCTGGATCACGCGCCGCAACGGCCGCGCGCCGTAGGTGGGGTCATAGCCCATGTCGCCGAGCAGCTGCTTGGCCTCGTCGGTGAGCGTCACGTGCACGCCGCGCTCGGCGACGCGCGCGATCACGAGGTCGACCTGCAGCTCGACGATCTCTGAGATCTGCTCGCGTGTGAGCGCCTTGAAGCGCACGATGTCGTCGAGCCGGTTGATGAACTCGGGCTTGAAGTAGTCGAGCAGTTCGCTGCGCACGCGCGCGTCGGCGGCAGCCGCGGCGTGTGGATCGGGCTCCTCGTCCGCGTCGGGCGCGTCGGCGGCGACGGGGATGTTGGAGGTCATGATCAGCACGGTGTTCTTGAAGTCGACGGTGCGGCCCTGGCCGTCGGTCAGGCGCCCGTCGTCCATCACCTGCAGCAGCGTGTTGAACACGTCGGCGTGCGCCTTCTCGATCTCGTCGAGCAGCACGACGGCGTAGGGCCGGCGGCGCACAGCCTCGGTCAGCTGGCCGCCCTCTTCGTAGCCGACGTAGCCGGGCGGCGCGCCGACGAGCCGCG
Organism: Solirubrobacteraceae bacterium; assembly: GCA_035473995.1. GTDB lineage: Bacteria > Actinomycetota > Thermoleophilia > Solirubrobacterales > Solirubrobacteraceae > Palsa-744. Next base: position 22,277 of record DATINR010000087.1, on the reverse strand, counting down.
AGACGGAGTGTTTCTCCATGTACTCGGACATGTCGATGCGGATCATCGCCTCCTGGGAGTCGAACATGAACTCGGCCAGGGCACGGGCGAGCTCGGTCTTGCCGACGCCGGTCGGGCCGAGGAACAGGAAGGAGCCGATCGGGCGATCTGGGTCCTGCAGCCCGGCGCGCGAGCGTCGCAGCGCGCTGGCGACGGCCTCGATCGCGGCGTCCTGGCCGACGACGCGCTCGTGCAGGCGCGCCTCCATCTGCACGAGCTTCTCGCTTTCGCCCTCCATCAGCCGGCTCACGGGGATGCCGGTCCAGCGGGCGACGACCTCGGCGATGTCGTCGGCGTCGACCTCCTCTTTGAGGAACACCGGCGCCTGGCCGTCGCCGCGCTCGCGCTCGGCCGATTCGTATTCGGCGACCTTGCGTTCGAGCTCGGGGATCTCGCCGTAGCGCAGCTCGGCGGCGCGCTGCAGGTCGGCCTCGCGTTCGGCGCGCTCCATCTCCACGCGCGCGGCGTCGAGCCGTTCCTTGGTCTCGGAGATGCCGGCGATCGCCTGCTTCTCCTGCTCCCACTGGCGCATCATCTCGCCCGAGCGCGTCTCGAGTTCGGCGAGCTCGGACTCGATCGCCTCGCGGCGCGCCTTGGCGGCGTCGTCCTTCTCCTTGCGCAGCGACTCGAGCTCGATCTTCAGCTGCATCTCACGTCTTTTGACCTCGTCGATCTCGGTCGGCAGCGAATCGATCTCGATGCGGATCTTCGAGGCGGCCTCGTCGACGAGATCGATCGCCTTGTCGGGCAGGAAGCGGTCGGCGATGTAGCGGTTGGAGAGCGTGGCGGCGGCGACCAGCGCCGAGTCCTGGATCGTGACGTGGTGGTGGACCTCGTAGCGCTCCTTCAGCCCGCGCAGGATCGCGATCGTGTCCTCCACGGTCGGCTCGCCGACGGTGACGGGCTGGAAGCGGCGCTCGAGCGCGGCGTCCTTCTCGATGTACTTGGTGTACTCGTCGAGCGTGGTCGCGCCGACGGCGCGCAGTTCGCCGCGCGCGAGCATCGGCTTGAGCAGGTTGGAGGCGTCGACGGAGCCCTGGGCGGCGCCGGCGCCGACGATCGTGTGCAGCTCGTCGAGGAACAGGATGATCGCGCCCTGGGCGTCTGAGACCTCTTTGAGCACGCCCTTGAGGCGTTCCTCGAACTCGCCGCGGTAGGCGGCGCCGGCGATCAGCGCGCCCATGTCGAGTGCTATCACGCGCCGGTCGCGCAGCGACTCGGGCACGTCCTTGGAGACGATCCGCTGGGCCAGCCCCTCGACGATCGCGGTCTTGCCGACGCCGGGCTCGCCGATCAGCACGGGGTTGTTCTTGGTGCGCCGCGAGAGCACCTGGATCACGCGGCGGATCTCCTCGTCGCGCCCGATCACAGGATCGAGCTTCCCTTCCTCGGCGATCTCGGTCAGGTCGCGCCCGAAGCGCTCGAGCGGGCTCTGCTCCTCCTCGGGGGCCTGCGCGGCGGGGTTAGCTGGGTTGGCTGCCATCGGATCTCCTCTGGGTGGGGCTTTGCGGCGGAGCCGGTCGATCTCCGGCGGGCGGGAACGGCGAGCGCGCGTCGGCCGCGCGCACGAGCTGGCCTGCACGGTGGGGGACGAGCTCGGCGCGGAATGAGCGACGCACCTGCTCGAGCTCTTCGGCGAGCTGGACCTCGGCGTGCAGCGCCTGCACCTCGAGCTGCTCGATCCGCTCGTTCATCTGCTCGAGCTGGGACTCGAGCGCGAGCACGCGCTCGACGCCGGCGAGGTTGAGCCCGAGATCGCTCGTCATCTCCTGAATGCGGCGCAGCCGCTCGACGTCCTCGTGCGAGTACAGGCGCGTGCCCTTGGGCGAGCGCTTGGGCTCGATCAGCCCGCGCGCCTCGTACATGCGCAGCGTCTGCGGGTGCATCTCGGCGAGCTCGGCGGCGACGGAGATCATGAACACGCCGCGGCCGGACTCGACGGACACGCGCGTGACGTGCGTCACGCCGCGGCGGCGCGAAGGCTCGGGCGCGGGCGTGGCGTCACGCCGAGCCATCGCCGGCCTCCTTCGCCTCGTCGGCAGAGCCGCCTGCGCCGCCGGCCCCGGAGGCGCCGGCGAACAGCCCGGCGCGCGGGTCTGAGCCGTTGAAGGCCTTGGACATCGCGGCCACGGCATCCTGCTGCTCCTTGCTCATGTCCTTGGGCACGTCGATCACGAAGCGGTAGCGCAGGTCGCCTTTCTGCGGGGGCGAGCCGCTACCCAGCTTGGGCGGGCCCTCGCCGCGCAGGCGCTGGACGGTGCCGTGCGCCGTCCCGGGTTTGACGCGAAGCGTCTTGGTCCCGTCGAGCGTGGGAACTTTCACTTCGGCGCCGCCGAGCGCCTCGGGCACGGTCAGCGGCACCTCGACCTCGAAATTGTCGCCCTTGCGCTTGAACACGGGCGAGGGCGAGACGTGCGTGATCAGGTAGAGGTCGCCGGGCGGCCCGCCGCGGCGGCCGGGCTCGCCCTTGCCGGCGAGACGGATGCGGCTGCCGTCACGCACACCGGCGGGGATGTTCACGCGCAGGCGCTTGACGGTGCGCACGGCGCCGGAGCCGTGGCAGGTTGGGCAGGGGTCCTCGATGATCGTGCCGGAGCCGCCGCAGCGCGAGCAGGGCTGGGTGATCGAGAACATCCCCTGGCCCTGGTTCTCGATCCCGCGGCCTTCGCAGCGCGGGCACACGCTCGGCGTCGTGCCGGGTTTGGCGCCGGTGCCGTGGCAGGTGTCGCAGGTGGCCTGCATCGGCACCTGCAGCGGCACCTGCGCGCCGCGCACGGCCTGCTCGAAGGAGATCGAGACCTGCGCCTCGAGGTCGGCGCCGCGTTCGGGACGCGCGCGCTGGCGAGAGCTGCGAGCGCCGGCGCCCCCGCCGGCGCCGCCGAACAGGTTGGAGAGGATGTCGCCCATCGAGGAGGCGTCGAAGTCGAAGTTGCCAAAGCCGCCGAAGCCGCCGCCGGGGCCGGCGCCGGTCGCGAAGGGCCCGGAGCCGGAGTCGTACTGCTTGCGCTTCTCGGGGTCGCCGAGCACGTCGTGGGCCTGGGAGATCTCCTTGAAGCGCGCCTCGGCGTCCTTGTCGTCGGGGTTCGCGTCGGGGTGGTATTTCCGCGCGAGCTTGCGGTAGGCCTTCTTGATCTCCTCGGGCGTCGCCTTCTTGTCGACCCCGAGCGTCTTGTAGTAGTCGGGACGTGTCGCCATCTGGTCCCTCCCTTAGGCGGCCACGACCACGCGCGCGGGGCGGATGACGCTCTCGCCGAGACGGTAGCCGGGCTGGTAGACCTCGACGACCTTGCCGGTCTCGGCGCCGCCGTCGGGCGGCTGGGGCACGGTCGCCATCGCCTCGTGCAGCGAGGGGTCGAACGCCTCGCCGGCGGGTGAGAAGGACTCGACGCCGACGCGGGCGAGCGCGGCGGCGAGCTCGGAGCGCACGAGCCGCACGCCCTCGAGCAGAGGGTCGTCGTTCTCGGCCGCCTCGAGCGCGCGGTCGAGGTTGTCGAGCGCGGGCAGCAGCTCCTTGGCGAGCTTGGCGACGCCGCGCTCCTGCGCCAGCGCGGAGTCGCGCGCGACGCGCTTTCTGTAATTCTCGAAATCGGCCTGCGTGCGCTGGGCGAGCGCGAGGTACTCGTCGCGCTTGGCGGCAAGCTTGCCGAGCTCGTCGAGATCGACCTCGACCTGCAGCTCGGCCTCGGCCTCGGCCTCGGCGCCGGCATTGCCGTCTGCCGGCGCAGCGCCTGGCGCCTGCGTCCCCGGCTGGGCGTCGCCGGGGACGCCTGCGCCCCCGGGCGCGCCTGCGCCGGGAGCCTGCGCTCGCTCACCGGCGCCGCCGGCGGAGGACTGCTCCTCCGCGGCGGCTGCCTTCCCGTTGATCGGGATCGTGTGCTTGGCGTCGGACATGGCGCGCTACGCCTTGGGCTCGTCGACGACCTCGGCGTCGACGACGTCCTCGTCGTCGGCGGATGAGCCGTCGCCGGCGGGCCCGGCGCCGTTGCCGTCGGCGGCAGCGGACTCCTGGGCGCGCTGGTACATGGCCTCGGAGATCGCGTGGAAGGCGGTCTGGAGAGCCTCGGTCTTGGCGTTGATCGCGGCGGGGTCCTCGGCCTCGAGCGACTCGCGGACCTCCTTGATGGCGTCCTCGATCCGCTGCTTGGAGTCGGCGTCGACCTGATCGCCCAGCTCGCCGAGCTGCTTCTCGGCCTGGTAGGCGGCGTTCTCGCCGTTGTTGCGCGCCTCTGCGAGCTCGCGTGCGCGGCGATCCTCCTCGGCGTGGGACTCGGCGTCGGAGACCATGTTCTTGATCTCCTCGTCGGAGAGCCCGGAGCCGGCCTTGATCTCGATCTTCTGCTCCTTGCCGGTGCCGAGATCCTTGGCGGACACGTTGAGGATGCCGTTGGCGTCGATGTCGAAGGCGACCTCGACCTGCGGGATCCCTCGCGGCGCCGGCGGGATGCCGGTCAGCTGGAACTTGCCGAGCGACTTGTTGTACTGCGCCATCTCGCGCTCGCCCTGCAGCACGTGGATCTCGACGGAGGGCTGGTTGTCCTCGGCGGTCGAGAAGACCTCGCCCTTGCGCGTGGGGATCGTCGTGTTGCGCTCGATCAGCTTGGTCATCACGCCGCCCTTGGTCTCGATGCCGAGGGTCAGCGGGGTGACGTCGAGCAGCAGCACGTCCTTGACGTCGCCGGCGAGCACGCCGGCCTGGATGGCTGCGCCGACGGCGACGACCTCGTCGGGGTTGACGCCGCGGTGGGGCTCCTTCTTGGTCAGCTCCTTGACCTTCTCCTGCACGGCGGGCATGCGCGTCATGCCGCCGACGAGCACGACGTGCTCGATCTCCTTGACGCCCTTGTCTTTGGCGTCGTCGATGGCCTGGCGAACAGGGGCGACGACGCGGTCGAGCAGCGCGGAGGTCAGCTCGGCCATCTTGGCGCGCGTGAGGCGCGTGTCGAGGTGCTTGGGCCCGGAGGCGTCGGCGGTGATGAAGGGCAGGTTGATCTGCGTCTCCTGCGTGGTGGAGAGCTCGATCTTGGCCTTCTCGGAGGCCTCGTAGAGACGCTGCAGCGCCATCGGGTCGGCGCTCAGGTCGATGCCCTGGGACTTCTTGAACTCGGACACGAGCCAGTCGACGATGGCCTTGTCGAAGTTGTCGCCGCCGAGGTGGTTGTCGCCGGCGGTGGACTTGACCTCGAACACGCCGTCGCCGATCTCGAGCACGGACACGTCGAAGGTGCCGCCGCCGAGGTCGAACACGAGGATCGTCTGGTCTGACTCCTTGTCGAGGCCGTAGGCCAGCGAAGCGGCGGTGGGCTCGTTGATGATGCGCTTGACGTCGAGGCCGGCGATCTTGCCGGCGTCCTTGGTCGCTTGGCGCTGGTCGTCGTTGAAGTAGGCGGGGACGGTGATCACTGCGGAGTCGACGGTCTCGCCCAAATAGGCTTCGGCGTCGGTCTTCAGCTTCTGCAGGATCATCGCGGAGATCTCGGGCGGGGAGAACTGCTCGCCGTTGGCTTCCACGCGCGCGTCGCCGTTGGGGCCGGAGACGACCTTGTAGGGGACGATCGACTCCTCCTCCTTGACTTCGCCCTCCTTGCGCCCCATGAAGCGCTTGATCGAGAAGACGGTGTTCTGCGGGTTGGTCACTGCCTGGCGCTTGGCGACCGTGCCGACGAGGCGCTCGCCGGAACTCGTGAAAGCGACAACGGAGGGGGTCGTGCGACCGCCCTCGGAGTTCTCGATCACGGTTGGCTCGCCGCCCTCGAGCACGGCCATGCACGAGTTCGTCGTGCCGAGGTCGATGCCTATGGTCTTGGCCATGTGGGATTGCTCCTTCGAGTCTGCGGAATAAATCTGAGTCGTATTGTGACAGATTTTTTATAGGGATTCAACCCAATAATTGCCCGTGCCGGCTACGCCATCCGGCACCACACGCAGCCCGCGCGGGTCGCTCGGCACCCGGAAATACGGGCCGTTACGGGATGACAAGCGCCCGCGCAAGCGCTACCTTGAGCGTGTGGACTCGGTAACCGCACGCGCGGCCGCACTGGCACCGTCGCTGCCGATCAAGCCGCGCCTGCGGGGCGTCTCGCACCAGTACGCGTTCTTCGTCTCGCTCGGCTGCGGCGTGGGGCTGATCCTGGCGGCCTCCGAAGGCCGGGCGCGGATCGCGGCGAGCATCTACGCGGCGGCGGTCTCGGCACTGCTCGGCACGAGCGCGCTGTATCACCGCGTCACGTGGCGGCCGAAGGCGCGGCGCTGGATGCGCCGCCTGGACCACTCGATGATCTTCGTGCTGATCGCGGGCACGTACACGCCTGTGGCGCTGCTGGCGCTGAAGGGCTCGCTGGCGAGCACGATCCTGGTCGTGCTGTGGGCGGGGGCGCTGGGTGGCGTGATCTTCAAGCTCGCCTGGATCGACGCGCCCAAGTGGCTGTTCGCGATCGTGTACGTGCTGCTCGGCCTCGTCACGGCGGCGGTCTTCGGCGAGCTGCCGGCGGCGATCGGCTGGCTCGGGGCGATCGGCATCGCCCTCGGCGGCCTCCTGTACGTGACGGGCGCGGTGATCTACGCCAGCGAGAGGCCGAACCCGTGGCCGAAGGTGTTCGGCTACCACGAGATCTTCCACGCGCTGGTGCTGGCGGCGGCGGGGCTGCACTACGCGGTGATCGCGTTCGCCGTGCTGCCGCACGGCTGAGCGGGCGCTCGAGCGAGCAGCCGGCACTCAGCCGGCCTTCGTCAGCGAGACGTGCAGGGCGAGCTCGACCCTGTCTGAGATGCCCGCCTCGAGCAGCTGCGCCGATTCGATGCCGAACTCGCTGCGGCGCAGCGCGCCTTCGAGCTCGAGCTCGATCCGCTCGGCTGCAGCGGCGGTGCGGCGCGCACGCAACTCGATCTCGCGCGTGGCGCCCCTGATCGTCAGGTCGCCGGCGATCAGCAGCGTCTCGTCGTCGAGCGTCTCGATGCTGGACGAGGCGAACACGATCTCGGGGCTGTTGGCGGTGTCGAAGAAGTCGGGCCCGCGCAGGCGCTCGTCGCGGGCGGCGTCGTTCGTATCGATCGTCGCGGCCTGCACCGTCCCGTAGGCGCGCGCTCGGCCGTCACGAGCGACGGCGAGCGTGCCCTCGAACACCGTGAAGCGGCCCCGGACGGGTATGACCATCAGGTGGCGAAGCTTGAAGGCGACCGACGAGCGGAGCGGATCGACCGTCCACGTGCTGGCCGGGATGACGGGCGTGGCATCGATGATCTGCATCGTGTTCGGTCTCCTTGCGGTTGACGGCGACTGGATCGCAGCGCCTCCCGCCCCGCGCCCTCCATGCTGCCCGGCACCGGGAGCGGGTCCATCGGTATCAGCCCGCAGCAGTCGCTCGGGATTACCCCCGAGCGAGGATCGCATCGCGACGCCGATCAGGACGCCGGGTTCCGGGCGCTCACCTGAACAGATCGCGGCTCGGGCACATCCGCGCGAGCGCGCAGTCCGCGCATTCGGGCGAGCGCGCATGGCACGTGCGCCGCCCGTGGCGCAGCAGGTTGACGTGCAGCTCGAGCTCCTGCCCGGGGGGCGTGAGCGTGAGCATCTGGTCGTGCATGCGCTCGAAGGGGGCGCCGTCCTGCAGCAGCTGCAGGCGCGCGCCGACACGCGAGACGTGCGTGTCGACGGGCACGTCGCGCAGGCCGTAGGCGAACAGCAGCACGCATGCGGCCGTCTTGCGCCCGACGCCGGGTAGCGCTGTCAGATAGTCGCGCGCCTCGGCCAACTCCACGCGTGGCAGCCAGTCGAGCGAGAGCTCGTGCTCGGACCGATCAGAGATCGGCCGGCCCGGGTTCGCTGTGATCGCGCGCAGGATCGCCTGGATGCGCACGGACTTGACCTTGGAGATGCCGCCGGGGCGGATCGCCTCCTCGATCTCGGCGACGGGCGCGTCGCGCACGGCCTCCCACGTCCGAAAGCGCGTGCGCAGGCGCAGGAAGGCGACGTCACGGTTGCGGTCGTTGGTCGACTGCGAGAGGACAGTCAGCACGAGCTCGGCGATCGGGTGGCCGTGCGGCGCCATCAGCGGCACGCCGTAGACCTCCCGCAGGCGGTCGCGCACACGCACTACGCGTGCACGCGGCGGCGGCTTCCACGCGCCGGCCGCGCGCTTGCGCTTGGCCGCTGCGGAGCGGGTTGCTGCTGCAGACACGCGCCCACCGTATCCGCCACGCCAAGGCGCGTATATCCTCGCGCGGTGCCCGAGGTGAGCGATCACAACGGCGAGATCGATGCCCCATCCGGAGCGCAGGTGGGCTTGCCGGTGTTCTGGCGCAGCGCCCCGCCGCAGCGCAGCGTCGACGGCGCCTCGGCCGCGTCGGCCGCCACGCAGGAGACGGACGCGGCGGTGCCGCTTTACCTGCACGGCGTGCCGGACAGCTCTGATCAGTGGCTCGAGTTCCTCGCGCGCAGCGGCGGCCTGGCGCCGGACCTGCCCGGCTTCGGGCGCTCGGGCAAGCCGGGGTCGCTGAGCTTCACGATCGAGGAGTACGCGGACTTCATCGAGTCGTTCCTGGCGCTGGTCGGCGTCGAGCGCGTGCAGCTGGTCGTGCACGACTGGGGAGCGGTCGGACTGGCCTTCGCGCAGCGCCACCCGGAGCGGGTCGAGCGGCTGGTCGTGATCAACGCGGTGCCGTTCCTGCCGGGCTACCGCTGGCATCGCACGGCGCGCATGTGGCGCACGCCGGTGCTGGGCGAGCTGTCGATGGGCTCGATCAACCGACGCGTGCTGCGCTTGATCTCGCGCGAGTCGAATGCGACGCCGGGGCCGATGCCGGACAGCTGGATCGACAGCGTGCTGGCGCATTTCGACCAGGGCACGCAGCGCGCGATCCTGCGCCTCTACCGCAGCTCGCCGCCGGAGCGCCTGGCGGCGACGGGCGAGCGCCTGGGCGAGCTCGGCGTCCCGTCGCTGGTCGTGTGGGGGATGCGCGACCCGTACATCCCGGCGCGCTTCGGCAAGGCCTACGCGGACGTGCTCGGCGGCGAGCTGCTCGAGCTGGCCGACGCCGGTCACTGGGCGTGGGTCGACCGTCCGGATGCGATCGACAGCGTGGTCGAGTTCCTGGGCGGCGCATCGGGGTGACCTCCCTGGCGCCGCCGTCGCTCGCAGAGCCGAGCGCAACGCCGGCGGCGGAGCAGGCGCGTACGGAGCGGCCGGCATGGCGGCGCTGGGCGGCGCCCGTGTCGACGTTGCCGGCGTGGACGCTGACGGCGGCGTGGGCGCTGCTGTACCTGTTGCTGGCGCCGGCGAGCAGCGACCTGGCGGCGGCGGGCTACCGCAGCGACCTGTTCTCGCGGGCCGGCTTCACGCTGTGGGACAACGGCTGGTACGGCGGTCATCACCTGCCGGCATACTCGCTGCTGGCGCCGGCGCTCGGCGCGCTGCTCGGGCCGGCGCTGCTCGGCGCGCTGGCGATGACTGTGGCGACGGGGCTGTTCGCGGTGCTCGTCCGCGGCGGCTTCACGCCGCGCGCGGAGCGCGTGGCGGGGCTGTGGTTCGCGTTCGGCGCGGGCGTGGAGCTGTTCACCAACCGGATCCCGTTCGAGCTTGGGGTGATGGTCGCGATCGCGGCGCTCGTGGCGGCGCGCGCTGCGCGTGTGTGGGCGCGACGGCGGCGGCGACGCGTGGAGCTCGCGTGCGTGGCGCTGGCGCTGGCGCTGGCGTGCCCGCTGGCGAGCCCGGTGGCGGGAGCGTTCCTCGCGCTGGCGGCGCTCGCGTGGGCGCTCGGCGGGCGGCTCGGACAGGCGCGCTTCGCCGACGAGCACGAACCGCCACCGGGCAACCGCCCTCGCGGCGTGCGCCGCGCGCTCTTGCCGGCGGCGCTGCTGTGCGCGGCGCTCGTGCCGATCGCGCTGCCGGCGATCGCGTTCCCGGAAGGCGGCACGGAGCCGTTTGTGGCGTCGGCCTTCTACCCGACGCTGGCGGCGACGCTGGCGCTCGCGGTGGCGATCCCGCGGCGGCGGCGGGCGCTGCGGGCGGGCACGGTGCTGTACGCGCTGGCGCTCGTCGCGTGCTTCGTCGTGCCGACGCCGGTCGGCGGGAACGTCGATCGGCTGGGGGCGCTGCTGGCGGGCCCGCTGCTGGCGTGCGCGCTGATCGCGCAACCGCCGGGGACGTACGTCGAGCGCAGGCACAGGACGGCCGGTTGGCGCACGTGGCTGCCGCGCGGCTGGCGTGCGCCGGCGCTGCTCGCGCTGGCGCCGCTGCTCTTGTACTGGCAGGTGCGCGCGCCGATCGCCGACTACGCCTCGGCGGCCGGCGAACGGTCGCCGTCGGCCTCCTACTACGAACCGCTGCTGGGCGAGCTGAAGCATCTGGGGCTCGGCTACGGCGGACGCCCGGCGCGCGTCGAGGCGCTGCCGACGCGCAACCACGGCGAGGCGCGCTTCCTCGCGGCGCAGGTGCCGCTGGCGCGTGGCTGGGAGCGCCAGCTCGAGCGGCACTACGACGGCATCTTCTACGGGCACGCGAGCTCGCTCGACTCGGCGCGCTACGAGCGCTGGCTGAAGCGCAACGCGATCGCCTACGTCGCCCTCCCGGACGCGCCGCTTGACTACTCGGCGCGCGCCGAGGCGCAACTGGTGCGAGCCGGCCAGAGCTACCTGCACGAACTGTGGCGCTCGCGGAACTGGCGACTGTTCGCCGTGCGGTCCCCGACGCCGCTTGCACAGCCGCCGAGCACACTGCTGCGGCTCGGCACGGACTCCTTCGCGCTGCACGCGCCGCAGCCGGGAACGTTCGTCGTGCGCGTGCGCTTCACGCCCTACTGGGCGCTGCTCACCGGCCATGGCTGCGTGCAGCGCGGCCCGGAAGGCTGGACGCAGGTGCGAGCGCGCGCGCCGGGCACGCTGCGCATGGGCATCGGCTTCTCGCTCGTGCGCGTGGTCGATCGCGGCCCGCGCTGTCGCTGATCGCGCGCCGGGCGAGCGACGGCTGTGGCTTCCCGGCACGCCCGATGCGGGCTGCCACCGAGTCGTCGGCGAGAGCCGTCGTCTAGGCTTCACCACGATGGTCGCTCGCGCCCGCCTGCTGCAGGCGCGCGTCCTGCCCCAAGGCTGGCTCGATGCGCTCCGGCAGATCTCGCTCTTCGCCGCCGCGTACTTCGCCTACCGGCTGGTGCGGGGTCTCGTCGAGGGCGACGCCAACGCTGCCTTCGCCCACGCGCGCGACCTGATCTCGATCGAGAGCAGCCTGCACGTGTTCGTCGAGCCGAGCGTGCAGGCGTGGGCGTCGGGCAGCCACGTCGTGATGGTCGGCGCGAGCTGGCTGTACGTCAACGCGCAGACGACGATCACGCTGAGCGCGCTGGCGTTCCTGTACCTGCGCCACAACAAGTCGTTCTACTTCGTGCGCAACATGTTCATGATCGCGATGGGCATCGCGCTGATCGGCTACATCGTGTTCCCGACGGCGCCGCCGCGCTTCATGCCGGAGTGGGGCTTCATCGACAGCGTCTCGGACATCACGGGCGTGAAGGTCTCGCACACGAGCGCGACGGCGACGGCGCTGTTCAACCCGTATGCGGCGGTGCCCTCGATGCATGTCGCCTTCGCGCTGATGATCGGCTGGCCGCTGTCGCGCCTGTGCAGGCGCAGGGTCGTGCGGGCGATGTGGCTGCTCTACCCGTTCCTGATGACGTTCGTGATCGTCGTCACGGCCAACCACTTCATCGTCGACGCGCTGCTCGGCGCGCTGACGGCGGGATCGGCGGCCTACGGCGCGCGCTGGCTGGCCCGCGCGCGGCCGGGAGCGTGGCGCTTCTCGGCCGCCCCACCGCCGATACGGGCGAGCGGCTGAGCCGGACGGCACGAGCGCCAGATGGCTCCGAGACAGCACAGCTCGCCCCGGCGCGCGCGGCGCGCCGGCTCCCGCGCCGGGCGCAAGCCGCGCGGCACGCGCGCACCGATCGGCTCGGGCGAGCGGCGCGAGCTGGTGCGCAACCGGCTGATCGAGTCGCGCCTGACGCCGAACGCAATCTCGCTGACGGGGCTCGCGCTCAACCTCGTGGCGGCGGTGCTCGTGTGGGAAAGGCTGTTCTTCCTCGGCGGCGTGGCGTTCATCGTCGGCTCGATCATGGACACGCTCGACGGGCGCTACTCGCGCATGTCGGGCAAGGGCACGCCGTTCGGCGCGTTTCTGGACTCGACGCTCGACCGGATCGAGGAGGGAATCGTGCTGACGTCGGTCGCGGGCTACTTCGCGCTGACCGGCAAACAGGTCGCGGCGGCAGCGGTCGTCGTCGCCGTGCTGGCGTCGCTGATGGTCAGCTACACACGTGCGCGCGCCGAGGCGCTCGGCGTGGAGTGCAAGGTGGGCATCGCGACGCGGCCGGTGCGCGTGGTGATCCTCTCGATCGGGCTGGTGCTCGCGCGCGGCGCCTCGCTGGGCGACTTCCAGTTGCTGGAGCCGGCGGTCTACGTGCTGGCGGTGCTCAGCCTGGTGACGGTCGGGCAGCGCATCTGGCACGTGCGCCGCGAGCTTGTCGGTGTGACCTAGCGCGGCAGGCGGGGTAGTCTCCGCAAAGCCCACAAGCTCCCCGAACCGCGCCTCGGCCCCCAGCGCCGAGCCCTCACAAAGGAATCTCTCTCGTGATCAAGCAGTCCAACGGGCGCGCCTCAAGCAACGGCGCAGCCTCCAGCAACGGCGCAGCGAGCAACGGCGCCGCGCGCTACCAATCTGAGAAGGTCCGCGTCGCGATCGTCGGCGTCGGCAACTGCGCCTCGGCATTCGTGCAGGGCGTCAACTACTACCGCGACGCCGACCCGGACAAGCGAGTCCCGGGCCTGATGCACGTCGACCTCGGCGGCTACCACGTGCGCGACATCGAGTTCACGGCAGCCTTCGACATCGACTCGAAGAAGGTCGGCAAGGACCTCGGTGAAGCGATCTGGGCGGGCCAGAACAACACGATCAAGTTCGCCAAGGTGCCGAAGAAGCTCGGTGTCCCGGTCTATCGCGGGATGACCCACGACGGCCTCGGCAAATACCTGAAAGAGAAGATCGTCAAGGCGCCGGGCGAGACGGCGGACATCGTGCAGATCCTCAAGGACACGCACACGGACGTTGTCGTCTCCTACCTGCCGGTGGGCTCGGAGCAGGCGACGAAGTGGTACGTCGAGCAGGTGCTCGAGGCCGGCTGCGGCTTCGTCAACTGCATCCCGGTGTTCATCGCGCGCGAGCCGTACTGGGACAAGCGCTTCAAGGCGGCCAAGCTGCCGATCGTCGGCGACGACATCAAGTCGCAGGTCGGCGCGACGATCGTGCATCGAACGCTGGCACGCCTGTTCGCCGACCGCGGCGTGGAGATCGAGCGCACGTCACAGCTGAACGTCGGCGGCAACATGGACTTCTACAACATGCTCGAGCGCGAGCGCCTGGAGTCGAAGAAGATCTCCAAGACCAACGCGGTCACGTCGATCATGGACCACGAGCTGCCGGCGAGCGACATCCACGTCGGCCCGTCGGACTACGTGCCGTGGTTGACCGACCGCAAGTGGGCGCACATCCGCGTCGAGGGCCAGGCCTTCGGCGACGTGCCGCTGAACGTCGAGCTGAAGCTCGAGGTGTGGGACTCGCCGAACTCGGCGGGCATCGTGATCGACGCGGTGCGCTGCTGCAAGCTGGCGCTCAACCACGGCGTGGGCGGCCAGCTCGACGGCCCTTCCTCCTACCTGATGAAGTCGCCGCACAACCAGCGCCCGGACGACCAGGCGCGCGCGGACACGGAGAAGTTCATCGCCAAGTACGGAGGTCTTCCGCAGGCGACGGGCGGGCGCCCGGCGCGCAAAGCCAAAGCCAAAGCGACGGCGAAAGCGAAGGCCAAAGCGCGCGCATGAGCGCACAGCCGATGGCCGAGCGGTTCTCCGTCGCCCACGTCACTCCGTATCCGTGGGAGGCGCAGGACAACGAGGTCAACGGACACGTACGTGAGGTGTGCGCGACGCTGGCCGGCCGCGGGCACCGCGTGCTGGTGCTGGCGCCTTCGCACTCGCAGGAGCGCGTGCGCGAGTCGCGCAAGGCGATCCGCGCGGCGCGTGGCGACCTGACGCAGCTGATGGCGGGCGCCGGGCCCGGCGAGCCGCGCGTGATCGCGGTCGGCGAGGTGCTCGACGTCACGGGCGGCGCGCGACGTCGGCCGTCGGCGCTGTCGATCGACGTGGCGCGCACGATCGAGGAACTGCTGAGCACGGTCGAGCTCGACTTCGTGCACGTGCACGAGCCGTTCGCGCCGAGCACGTCCAACGCGGCGCTGCGTCACTCGCGCGCGCTGAACGTCGGCTCGTTTCACTCCTCGACGGAGCGGCTGCTCTCGACGATCCTGGCGCGCCGCTTCGTGGAGAGCTTCTACGGGCGCCTGGACGCGCGCACGGCGAGCCTTGCGGAGACGGCCGAGCTGATGTCCAAGCAGTTCCCGGCCGACTACGAGCTCGTGCCGGACGACGACGGCGCGGCGGGGCGGTACGAGCGGATCTACGAGCACCTGGCCGCGCGGCGGCACTCGCGCGAGGGCGATCCTGTACTCGCAGCGAGGCTCGCCGATCGGCCGCTGATCGACGTCGACCTGCACATGCACACCGACCACTCGCACGACTGCGCCACGCCGGTCGAGGTGCTGCTGGCGACGGCGCGAGCGCAGGGCCTCGGCGCGATCGCGGTGACCGACCACAACGAGATCTCGGGTGCGCTGGAGGCACGTCGGCAGGCGGAGGAGGCGGGCATCAAGGTGATCGTCGGCGAGGAGGTCAAGACGGCCGAGCAGGGCGAGGTGATCGGCCTGTTCATCGAGGAGAAGATCCCGCGCGGGCTGACGCTGCAGGAGACGGTCGCGGAGATCAAGCGTCAGGGGGGCGTGGTCTACGTGCCGCACCCATTCGACCGCATGCACTCGGTGCCGGACTACGAGCACCTGCTGACGATCCTCAACGACGTGGATGCGATCGAGGTGTTCAACCCCCGCGTGGCGATCGGCGCTTTCAACGACGAGGCGGTGCGCTTCGCCGCCAAGTACCGGCTGCCGGCGGGGGCGGGCTCCGACTCGCACGTGGCGCAGGGGCTCGGCTCGGCGCGCATCCGCATGCACGACTTCGACGGGCCGCAGGAGTTCGTGCAGTCGCTGCGCGAAGCCGAGATCGTGATGGGACGCTCATCGCTCTTGTACGTGCAGGCGCTGAAGTTCCTGCAGACGCGGGCGACGCCGCCGGCTGCCCAGCGGGCCAGCCGCGCACGGCGCGTCAGGCGCGTGCGGCGCGCGACGCGCGGCCACGGCAGGGACTAGCCGGCGCCCGCAAGGGCGCCTCGTGCGAGCTGAATCGTCCGCCCCGGCGGGCTAGGCTGAACGCAAGTACTGATGCACGCTCAAGGACAACCATCGGCGTCGTCAAATCCCTCGGAGTCGATGCCCGTGACCGATGACGAGATCCGTGAGAAGTACCTCGAGCGCGCGATCCGTGAGCTGAACACGCTCACGCGCGAGCTGCAGTCCTGCCCGCACTGCCCGCGGGGCAACCTGATGCCGGTGCTCGGCTCGGGCCACCCGCAGGCGGACATCATGCTGCTCAAGTACGCGCCGCTGCCGTCGGAGATCGAGGAGGGCGTGGCCTTCTACGGCCGCGCCGGCGGCGCGCTGATGAAGTCGCTCAAGCGCCTGCAGATCGACCCGCTGGCCGTGTACGGCACGCTCTGCGTGAAGTGCCCGCTGAGCGATTCCTCGCTGGCCGACCCCGCGTGCATGGCGCGCGTCGTCGCCGAGCTGGCGATCGTGCAGCCGAAGATCGTCGTCGTGATGGGCCCCGAGGCGCTGATGGCGCTGAACGAGATGGAGATCCCGCTGGCGCACCCGCTCGAGGAACGCCTCGGCGAGGTCCAGCAGCTGACGCCGACGATCGACGCACTGTGCGTGCCGAACATCGACGACTCGCTCGACGAGACCGACGCCAAGCGCGACTTCTGGGACTCGTTCCGCGTGCTCGGCGAGTGGTACGCGGCACTGCCGCCGTACTAGAGGGCAGTGGCGCAACCCATTGAGCGGCATCCGGCCTCGTAGTCGAGCCGGCCTGCGCTCCTCGCTACTACTTGTGAACGCTCCGGCCGCCACGACCGCTACAGGGCCGGGCGAATGCCTAGACGATCCTGGTGACGCCTGTGGCGATTTCGTAGACGGCGGACACAACTCGCAACGTTCCGGCGGCGATCGCTGCGGGAATGACCGGGCCGCTGGCGGCGACGATGGCGGCCTGACGGCGGGCGTTGGCGACGATCGAGACGTCGAGCGTGCGGACCTTCGGGTCGAGCCCTTCGATCGCGGGGACGACGGCGCCAACGACATCGCCGATCGCGCCGTATTTGGAGGCTGGGAAGGACTTGCGGCCCTCGACGACCTCGATCGCGGACTTGACGGCGCCACAGTCGCTGTGACCGAGCACCATGATCACGTGCACGCCGAGCACGGCGACGCTGTACTCGAGGCTGCCGAGCGAGCCGGTGTCGATGCTGTTGCCGGCGACGTGCGCGGCGAACAGGTTGCCGCGTTCGACGTCGAACACGAGCGGCGGCGAGACGCGTGAGTCGGCACAGGCGAGGATCGCCGCGAACGGCTGCTGTTCGACGGCGCGGCGTTCGCCGACGGGTGAGTAATCGCGGCGTTCCCAGCGCCCGCGCCGATAGCGCCGGTTGCCTTCGACGAGCGCCTTGAGCGCGGCGTCGGGGGTCGACGGCCGGGCGTACGCCGCGCGCGCGTCGACGGCATCGAGCAGGTCGCTGCCGAGCAGCGCCCCACCGGTAGCCGCTCCGGCGCGGCCGAGGAAGGCGCGGCGTGAGAGTGACCGATCCTCGCGTTCTGACATTTAGCCTCCGATCGTGACGACGATCTTGCCGAGCTTGCCGCCGGCGACGAAGCGCTCGTAGGCGACGGCGGCCTCGTCCAGCGGGAAGGTCTCGGCGACGGGCACCTTCAGCGCGCCGGAATCGAACAGCGGCAGCACCTCGTGCTCGACGAGCCTGGCGACCTGCGCTTTCTGCTCGAGCGGTCGGGCGCGCAGCGTGGAGCCGTGGATGCGCGCGCGCTTGCCCATCAGCGCGAGCAGGTTGACCTCGGACTTGGCGCCTGCCGAGACGCCGATCACGGCGATCCGCCCGCCGGTGCCGAGCGCATTCAGGTTCTCGGGCATGTTGGGCGCGCCGACGAGCTCGAGGATCACGTCGAACGGGCCGTGCTCGGCGAAGCCGTCGGGCTCGATCGCCTCGGCGCCGAGCTCTGCGACCTGCGCGCGCAGCTCGGCATTGCGTACGGTCGCCGTGACGCTCGCACCTGCAGCCCGCGCGAGCTGGATCGCGGCGGTGCCGACGCCGCCGGCGCCGCCGTGCACGAGCAGGCGCTCGCCGCTGCGCAGCTCGCCTTGGGTGAAGACGGCGTCGTGCGCGGTGGCGAACACCTCGGGTAGGCCCCCGGCGGCGGGCCAATCGAGACCCTCCGGCACGGGCATCAGCACGCGCTCGTGCGCAGTGCAAAGCTCGGCCTGGGCGCCGCCGCCGACGATCGCCATCACGCGGTCGCCGACTGCGAAGCGTTCGGCGCCGGGACCGAGTGCGGCGACCTCGCCGGCGAGCTCCATCCCGGGGATGTCCTGCGGCGAGCCGGGCGGCGCCGGGTAGAGCCCGCGCCGCTGCATCATGTCGGCGCCGTTCAGCCCGGCGGCGCGCACCCGCACGAGCACCTCTTCGGACCCCGGCTCCGGATCGGGATGCTGCTCGATCACGATCTCCTTCTCGCGGATCGTCGCAGCGCGCATGCCGTGCAGCCTACTCGCGCCCCAACGGGACGAACGTCAGCTTCGCTCGAGACTCAGTCGCGCAAGCGAGCGGGACGAGGGTCAGCTTCGCTCTAGGAGCGCCACGCACTCGATGTGATGCGTCTGCGGGAACATGTCCACAGGCGTGACCCGGCGCAGCGTCCACCCCGCCTCGACGAGTTCGGCTGCGTTGGGGGCGAGCGTGGTGGGGTTGCACGAGACGTAGACGATCCGCTTGGGCGAGGCGTCGATGATCCGGTGCACGACTTTCTTGGAGAGCCCGGCGCGTGGCGGGTCGACGACGAGCACGTCGGGGCGACCGGCACGCTGCAGCAACTCGGGCAGAGCCAGGCGCACGTCGCCGGCGAAGAAGTTGGCCTTGGTGACCTCGTTGGCCCGGGCGCCGGCGATCGCGTCGGCGACGGCCGCTTCGATCAGCTCGATGCCCCACAGCTCGCCGGCGCGGGGGGCGAGCGTGAGCGCGATCGAGCCGATCCCGCTGTACAGGTCGTACACGCGCTCCCAGCCCTCGAGCGCGGCGAACTCGACGACGAGCCCGTACAGGCGCTCGGCCATCTCGGTGTTGGTCTGGAAGAAGGCCTCGGCCGAGATCTGCAGGTCGAGCTCGCCGAGGCGCTCGGGCAGCTTGGCCTCGCCCCAGACGAGCTCTGTCTCGCCGCCTGAGGTCGTCTCGGCGAGGCTGCCCAAGCGCGACCAGAGCACGCCGGAGAGGCTGTCGCCGAGTCCCTCGTGAAGCGCGGCGGCGAGCGACCCGGCCTCGAGCTCGCCTTCGCTGGTCACGACGCGGACCTGCAACTGCCCCGTGTGGCGGCCTTCGCGCACGACGAGGTTGCGCAGGCGGGCGCGACCGTCGGCGGCCGGGCCGATGCGCTCCTCGCGGCGGTGCCCGCCGCGGCGCCCGGCCGGGCCTGCGCCGGAGCGCCGGCCGCGATCCCACGCGGTCAGCCCCTCGGCGCGGCACCAATCGAGCGCGAGCTTGCGCGCGAGGTTGCCGCGCTCGGAAGCGAGCAGGCAGTCGTCCATCGCGAGCACCCTGTTGGCGCCGGCGGGGGCGTGGAAGCCGCACACGAGCTCGCCCCCGGCGCCCTCGTCACCGTCTTCGCCGAAGGAGTACTCGAGCTTGTTGCGGTAGCGC
Organism: Solirubrobacteraceae bacterium; assembly: GCA_035473995.1. Classification (GTDB taxonomy): domain Bacteria; phylum Actinomycetota; class Thermoleophilia; order Solirubrobacterales; family Solirubrobacteraceae; genus Palsa-744. The sequence goes on along the minus strand of DATINR010000087.1, from coordinate 3,270 downwards.
CACTGTTCGACGGCCGGAACGATGGCGTCCAGCTGGAAGCCCTCGAGATGGCCGATCCGCGTGAGTGCCTCGCCGACCTGCTCGTGCTTGATCTGCAGCTGGCGCTCGTAGGGGAGCACCTGCCACGGCACGCCCGGATGCTTGGCCAGCGGCGCGATCCGCTCGGGGCTCGGCTCGAGCACCTCGAGCGTGCGCGCGTGCGCGTAGCTGCGCTTGCGCTTGTGCACGACCGCGCGCACGCGATCGCCGGGCACGGCGTCGGCCACGAACACCACGTAGCCGCCGTCGCCGATTCGCGCCACCCCCTCACCACCGAACGCGAGCGACTCGATGCTCAGCTCGAGCTCGTCGCCCCGCTGTGGACGCACGAAGTCCTCGGCGGGATTCTCATCTTTATCAATTGATTGAGAGAGATCCAGCGTGCTCATGGCTGCGCACCGGCGAGCATCTCGAGCAGCGCCTTCTGCGCATGACGGCGGTTCTCGGCCTGGTCCCAGATGCGCTGCCGCGCGCCGTACAGCACCTCGGCGGTGATCTCCTCGCCGGCGTGCGCCGGGAGGTCGTGCAACGCGAACGCGCCCGGCGCGGCGGCGTCGAGCAGCGCGTCGTCGACGCGGTAGCCGGCGAGCGCCTCACGCCGGTGCTCGGCGGTCTGCTCGTCGCCCATGCTGACCCACACGTCGGTGTAGACGGCGCACGAGCCGGCGACCGCGTCGCGCGGGTCCTCGAGCAGCGTGAGCGTCCCCGTCGCGTCGTCGGGCAGCGCGAGGTCCTGCTCGAGCGTGTAGCCCGACGGCGATGCGATCGCGACGTCGAGCCCGGCGAGCGTGCCGAGGATCGCGAGCGAGCGAGCCACGTTGTTGCCGTCGCCGACATACGCCAGACGCAGCCCGTGAAGCGAGTCGTGCGCCTCGCGCAGCGTGAGCAGGTCGGCCAGCGCCTGGCACGGGTGGTGCTCGGCCGTGAGCATGTTGATCACGGGGATCGTGGCGTGCTCGGCCAGCTGCTCGAGCATCTCGTGCGGCCCCGTGCGCACGCCCACGGCGGCGACGTGGCGCGAGAGCACGAGCGCCGTGTCGCGCACGGGCTCCCCGCGCGAGAGCTGCAGCTCGTCGGCGCGCAGCACGACGGGGTGGCCGCCGAGCTCGTGCACGCCGACGTCGAACGACAGCCGTGTGCGCGTCGAGGGCTTCTCGAAGACGAGCGCCACGCTGCGGCCCTGCAGCGCGCGCGAGCCGAGCGGGTCGGCCTTCAGCTCGAGCGCGCGGTTCAGCAGCGCGTCGAGCTCGCCCGCCGAGAGCTCGGCCCCTGTGAGGAAGTGCTGCGGCATGGACGAGCCAGTCTAGGCTAGGGTCCGCAGGCAGATGAGCAGACACTTGGCGATCCCGGCCGTATGCGCGGCGCTTGCCCTGCTCACCGGTTGCGGAAGCTCGAGCAGCTCGTCATCCAGCAGCTCGTCCTCGCCGGCCACCACGTCGGGCAAGCCGGCGCAGAGCACGACCAACAAGGGCGGCCTGAAAGTGACGACCACGCCCAAGTTCGCGACCGCGACGGGGCCGGTGCGCAGCGGCACCGTGCGGATCGCCTACCGCAACATCGCGATCGCCCCCGACACGGTCAGGGTGAAGGTCGGCAGCACGGTCGAGTGGACCAACTTCGACGAAATCGCGCACAACGTCACGAGCGAGGGCGGGCCACAGAAGTTCGCCTCCAAGGACTTCACCCAGGGCGGGAAGTTCCAGATCAAGGCGCTCAAGCCGGGCGTGATCAACTACGAGTGCACGATTCACCCGGCCTCGATGAACGGGACGATCGAAGTCGTCAGCTAGACGCGAGCAGGGCTAGTGACCTGAGTCGTTAGTTCGCAGGTGTATCCGAGATAGCCGCGAAGTCCGTCGTCATCCACGACGATTGGAGGCGGCTATGGCTCAGCGCGCGGAGATCGTTCTGACTGAGGAGGAGCGCGAGGTCTTGGAGCGGTGGGCGCGGCGCCCGAAGAGCTCGCAGGCGCTCGCGTTGCGTTGCCGGATCGTGTTGGCGGCGGCGGTCGGGCAGCAGAGCAAGGACATTGCGGTCGCGCTCGGGTGCAATCCCAACACCGTCGGCAAGTGGCGAGGAAGGTTCGCGCAGCGGCGCCTGGATGGGCTGCACGATGAGCCGCGCCCGGGCAAACCGCGCTCGGTCTCAGACGAAGACGTCGAGCGGGTGATCGTCAAGACGCTCGAGGAGAAGCCGAGGGACGCCACGCACTGGTCGACGCGCTCGATGGCGCACGCAACCGGGATGAGCCAGAGCGCGGTCAGCCGGATCTGGCGAGCTTTCGGCCTGAAGCCACACCAGACGGAGACCTTCAAGCTCTCCCCGGACCCCTTGTTCATCGAGAAGGTCCGCGACATCGTGGGGCTCTATCTGAACCCGCCCGAAGCGGCGGTCGTGCTGTGCGTCGATGAGAAGTCCCAGATCCAGGCTCTGGATCGCACCGCTCCGGTGCTGGCGCTGATGCCCGGCGTGCCCGAAAGAGCGACCCACGACTACGTGCGCAACGGGACCACAAACCTCTATGCCGCTCTGGATGTCGCCTCCGGACAGGTCATCAGTGAGATGACCTCACGCCACCGTGCTGAGGAGTTCCGCCGGTTCCTGAACACCATCGACGCAAACGTGCCCGAGCACCTGGAGATCCATGTCGTGCTCGACAACTCCTCCACGCACAAGACCCCCTCGATCCAGCGCTGGCTGCTGCGCCACCCGCGCTTCCACGTGCATTTCACGCCGACCTACAGCTCGTGGCTGAACCTCGTCGAGCGCTGGTTCGCGGAGTTGACCACGAAATGGATCAAGCGCAGCGCACACCGCTCAGTCCGAGACCTCACAGCATCCATCCGCACCTGGATCAACACCTGGAACGATGACCCCAAACCCTACGTCTGGCACAAGAGCGCCGACGAGATCCTCGACAGCCTCGCCGGCTACTGCCAGCGGATCAACGACTCAGGTCACTAGCCGAAGTCGGGCAGGCCCTGCTCGGGCGTCGAGGCCGTGGCGTACGTGCGGCGCGGGATGCGTCCGGCGCCGCGGGCGAGGTGGCCGGCCTCGACGGCGGCGCGCATCGCGCGCGCCATGCGCACAGGGTCCTCTGCGCGGGAGATCGCCGAGGCGGCCATCACGGCGTCGCAGCCGAGCTCCATCGCGAGCGCCGCGTCAGAGGCCGTACCGACGCCGGCGTCGAGCACGAGCGGCACGTCGACGGCTTCGCGGATCAGCGTGAGG
>DATINR010000086.1:0-3193 GCA_035473995.1 Solirubrobacteraceae bacterium | reverse complement strand
TGCGCTGCCAACGCCGATGATCCTCGACACCAGCCCGCGATGAAGCCCGAGATCCACTTCCTCGGCATCTCGATCAAGACGTTCGGCGTGACGTTCGCGCTCGGCTTCGTGGCGTGCGGCGCGGTCGTCGCGCGGCGCCTGCGCGAGCTGGGCCGCCCGGTGGACTGGGCGTACGAGATCACCTTCGCGGCGCTCGTCGGCGGCGTGGTCGGCGCACGCGCCTACTACGTGATCCAGAACTTCTCGACGGCCAAGCACGACCTGCTCGGCAGCATCTTCTCGGGCTCGGGCCTGGTCTGGTACGGCGGCGCGATCGGCGGCGCGATCGGCGTGCTCGGCTGGATGCGCTGGCGCAAAGTGCTGGAACTGCGGATGCTCGACATGTGCGCGACAGCGCTCGCGCTGGGCTACGCGATCGGGCGGATCGGCTGCCAGGTCTCGGGCGACGGCGACTACGGAATCAGCTCGAACCTGCCGTGGGCGATGGGCTATCCGCACGGCACGCTGCCGACGCCGCCGGGCGTGAAGGTGCAGCCGACGCCGATCTACGAGACGATCGCGATGTGCCTCGTGGCGTGGGGTCTGTGGCAGCTGCGCGATCGCGTGAGGCCGGGGGTCGTGTTCGCCCTGTACCTGCTGCTGAGCGGCTTCGAGCGCTTCCTGGTCGAGTTCATCCGCCGCAACACGGAGGTCTTCGCGGGGCTCACGACGCCGCAGCTGGAGAGCGTCGGGCTGATGGCGATCGGCTTGGCCTGGCTGGCGCTGATGGCGCGAAGAGGCGGTGCGGCCTCGCTGCGCGCCTCGCCTGCATAGCGCCGCCGAGCGCCCGCGCGAGCGTTGTCTCGCCGTGGCACGCGATAATCCGCGTCGATGGCGACCGAGACGATGCTCTCCGACGTGTTCCCGCTCGGCAGTCGGCTGAACGAGGCCGGCCGCCTGGAGGTGGGCGGCTGCGACACGATCGAGCTGGCGCGCGAGTTCGGCACGCCGGCCTACGTCGTCGCTGAGGACGACCTGCGCTCGCGGGCACGCGCTTTCCTCGACGCCGGCCGGCAAGCCGGCCGGCAGTCGGGCCACGAGGACTTCCACGTCGTGTTCGCCTCGAAGGCCTTCCCCTGCACGGCCGTGCTCGCGCTGTTCGCGCAGGAGGGCCTGTGGTGCGACGTGGCCTCCGGCGGCGAGCTGCACCTGGCGCTGAACGCGGGCTTCGCCGCGGAGCGCATCGTCCTGCACGGCAACGCCAAGTCGGCCGTGGAGCTCCGAACGGCGCTCGAGCGCGGAGTCGGCCTGATCGCGATCGATAATTTTGATGAGATCGATCGATTGCAGCGGCTCGTGGAGTCGCACGGCGCGGGCGGAGCCGGCGGCAGCTCGGATGTCCAGCGCGTGCTCCTGCGGGTCACGCCGGACGTGCGCGGCGAGACGCACGAGAAGATCTCCACGGGCCAGGCGGACTCCAAGTTCGGCTTCTCGGTCGCAGACGCGGCGCAGGCGATCGAACGGGTGCAGGCCGTCGACGGGCTCTCGCTGGCGGGGCTGCACGCGCACATCGGCTCGCAGCTGCTCGACTTGGAGCCGTTTCGCCGCGAGGTCGCGGAGCTGGCCAAGCTCGGCGACTTCGAGGTGTGGGATCTCGGCGGCGGGCTCGGCGCGCGCTACACGGCCGATCAGCCGCAGCCGCCGTCGATCGAGGAGTATGTATCGACGCTGCTCGCGGGGGCCTCGGCGCACGGCATGGGCGCGCCGGGCAGGCGGCTCTTGATCGAGCCGGGACGCGCGCTGTGCGCGAACGCATGCGTGACGCTGTACACAGTCGAGTCGGTCAAGCAGAACGTCTCGCGCTGGGTGGCCGTCGACGGCGGCATGTCGGACAACCTGCGCCCGATGATGTACGGGGCGCGCTACGAAGCGCACGTGGCCGATCGCTTCGACGGCGACACGCGCTGCGAGCTGGCCGGCAAGCACTGCGAGTCGGGCGACGTGATCGTGCGCGAGGCGCTGCTCGCGGACCCGCGCCCGGGCGACGTGATCGTGACGCCGGCGACGGGCGCCTACGGTTATGCGATGGCGAACAACTACAACGGCGTGCCGCGGCCGCCGGTGATCTTCTGCAAGGACGGCGACGCGCGCCTGGCGGTCAGGCGCGAGCGCTTCGAGGAGCTGACGGCGCGCGATGTCGGCTGAGGCGAGTACGGCGGAGCAGACGGGCGCGGCGAGCGCCGGCGGCAAGCGCCCGTTCCAGGTCGGCCTGCTCGGTCACGGCACGGTCGGCGGCGCGTTCGCGGCGCTGCTCGACGAGCGCGCCGATGAGATCGAGCGCTTCAACGGCCGCCGTCCGGTGATCTGCGGTGTGCTGACGCGCTCCCGTGGCGACTTCGAGCAGATCCTCGCCGACTCGGACCTGCTGGTCGAGGTGATGGGCGGCATCGAACCGGCGCGCGAGTACCTGCTGCGGGCGCTGCGCGGCGGCAAACACGTGGTCACGGCGAACAAGCAGCTGCTCTCCCAGCACGGCGAGGAGCTGTTCGAGACGGCGCGCGAGCACGACGTGCGGCTGCGCTTCGAGGCGGCCGTGGCCGGCGCGGTGCCGGTCGTTCGCGTGCTCGAGGAATCGCTCTCGGCGACGCCGATCGAGCGCATCCACGGGATCGTCAACGGCACGACCAACTTCATCCTCTCGGAGATGGCCGGGGGCAAGAGCTACGCGGAGGCGCTGGCCGAGGCCCAGCGCGTGGGCTACGCCGAGGCCGACCCCTCCGACGACGTCTCCGGGCGCGACGCGGCGGCGAAGATGGCGATTCTCGCGCGGTTGGCGTTCGGCTCGCCGGTGCACCTCGACGAGGTCCGCTACGAGGGCATCGAGCAGCTCGACTCCGACGACTTGGAGTACGCGCGAGAGCTCGGCCTGGGGCTGAAGCTGGTCGGCACGGCAGAGCGCCGCGGGGGCGGCATGTCGGTGCACGTGCACCCGACTTTCCTCTACTCGGGGCACCCGCTGGCGTCGGTCACGGGCCCGTTCAACGCGGTCACGGTCGAGTCGGACACGATCACCGAGATAACGCTGTCGGGGCCGGGCGCGGGCGGGCGGCAGACGGCGAGCGCCGTGCTCGGCGACGTGGTCAGCGTGATGACGGGCGGCGCGCGACCGCCGGCGCCGCCGCTGCAGCTCGAGCTGATCCAGGACGTCGACAGC
>DATINR010000085.1:0-7066 GCA_035473995.1 Solirubrobacteraceae bacterium | reverse complement strand
CCGCCGCTCGCGCGCGGGCCTGAAGGACCCCAAGCGCCCGACCGGCTCGTTCATCTTCCTCGGCCCTTCCGGGGTCGGCAAGACCGAGCTCGCGCGCACGCTCGCCGAGTTCCTGTTCGGCGACGACGACGCGATGATCCGCATCGACATGTCCGAGTACATGGAGAAGCACGCCGTCTCCAGGCTGGTCGGCTCGCCCCCGGGCTACATCGGCTACGACGAGGGCGGTCAGCTGACGGAGGCCGTGCGGCGCAAGCCCTACAGCGTGCTGCTGCTCGACGAGATCGAGAAGGCGCACCCGGACGTGTTCAACATCCTGCTGCAGATCCTCGAGGACGGGCGACTGACCGACGCGCAGGGGCGCACGGTCGACTTCCGCCACGCGATCGTGATCATGACCTCGAACATCGGCGCCTCGGAGATCGCGCGCAACACGCCGCTCGGCTTCGCGGTCTCGGAGGACGAGACGGGGATCACCTACGACGACATGAAGTCGCGGATCATGGGCGAGCTGAAGAAGGTCTTCCGCCCGGAGTTCCTCAACCGCATCGACGACGTGATCGTCTTCCACAAGCTGCAGAAGGACGAGATCAAGCAGATCGTCGAGCTGCTGCTGCTGCGGATCCGCGAGTCGATGGCCGAACGCGAGCTGCAGCTCGAGCTGACGGGCGAGGCGAAGGACCTGCTGGTCGAGAAGGGCTGGGACCCATCGATGGGAGCACGCCCGCTGCGCCGCGCGATCCAGCGCTACATCGAGGACCCGCTGGCCGACTTCGTGCTGCGCGAGCAGGTCGTGCCGGGCGCGACGATCGTCGTCGATCCTTCGCCGGACGACGCCGAGGATGTGCGCCTGACGATCGTCAAGCCGAAGAAGCAGAAGACGCCGGTAGGCGTCGGCGCCGAAGGCGGCTCGCCGGAGGAGCTGACCGAGGGCGAGGGTGCGCCGGCGGACGACGCGCCCGAGATCGCTGAGCCCGACGGAGAGTAGCCGCGGCGTCCCCGCCGGCCCGTAGTCTGGGCCGGTGGCTCGCGAGACCGCCTACAGCTGCAGCGAGTGCGGCATGCAGTCGGCCCAGTGGCACGGCAAGTGCCCTGGCTGCGAGGCCTGGAACACGCTCGTCGAGGAACGCGTGCCGGCCTCCGCGAGCGGCCGTGGCAGGGCGGCGGGCAAGCGCGGCGTGGGTGGCGGCGCCGCGGGCCCGAGAGGGCGCGAGCGGCACCCGACGCTCGCCGCGCGCCCGCTGCGCGACGTCGGCGCGGCGCCGATCGAGCGCATGTCCACGGGCATCGGCGAGCTCGACCGCGTGCTCGGCGGTGGGCTCGTGCCGGGCTCGCTCGTGCTGCTCGGCGGCTCGCCGGGCATCGGCAAGTCGACGCTCACGAACATGGCGCTCGGGAACCTGCAGGAGGCGGGGCACAAAACCCTCTACGTCAGCGGCGAGGAGTCGGCCGAGCAGGTTCGCCTGCGCGCCGAGCGGCTGGGCTCGGGTCCGGTCAATGCGGCGCTGAAGGTGCCGATTCTCGCCGAGACCGACCTCGAGACAGTGCTCGACGCGATCGCCGCCGAACGACCGGCGGCATGCGTGATCGACTCGGTGCAGACGCTCAACTCGGGTGAGCTGTCGGGCGCTCCGGGCTCTGTCGGTCAGGTGCGCGAGGTCGCTGGGCGGATCATGGAGCTGGCCAAGGCGCAAGGCACGGCCGTGATCCTCGTCGGCCACGTGACCAAGGAGGGGGCGCTGGCGGGCCCTCGCGTGCTCGAGCACCTCGTCGACTGCGTGCTGCAGTTCGAGGGTGAGCGCGAGCGGCCATACCGGGAGCTGCGTGCGCTGAAGAACCGCTTCGGCTCGACCAACGAGGCGGGGCTGTTCGAGATGCGCCAGGGGGGGCTCGTCGAGGTGCTCGATGCCTCGGCTCGCTTCGTCGCCGAGGCGACGCGGGCCCCGGGCAGCGTCGTGCTGGCGGCGATGGAGGGCTCGCGCCCGCTGCTCGTCGAGGTGCAGGCGCTCGTCGCGCCGTCGGAGCTCGAGCAGCCGCGGCGCGTGGTCTCGGGCCTTGACCGCAATCGCCTCGCGCTCGTGCTGGCGATCCTCGGGCGCCACGGGCGCGTCGGCACGGGTGGCGCGGACGTGTTCGTCAACGTCGTCGGCGGCGTGCGCGTGGACGAGCCGGGGTGCGATCTGGCGGTCGCCCTGGCCGTGGCCAGCGCGAGCCGCGGGGTGCCGCTGATGGGCACTCCCAGGGCCTGCTTCGGTGAGCTTGGCCTGACGGGCGAGCTGCGCTGGGTCGGTCACCCGGAGCGGCGCCTGGAAGAGGCGGCGAAGCACGGCTGCGCGGACGTGATCGCCCCTCCGGACAGCGGTGGCGGTGCGTGTGAGGCGACGACGTTGCGCGAGGCGCTCGCGCTGGCCCTGCCGTCGGGCTCGAGACGCCTGACGGAGGCCGTGGCCTGAGCTGCCGCACGGGTGCGTGCCGTGACGCTAAAGCAACGCTAAATGCCCTAGAATAGGGCCAGTGGCTCTACGATCCGGCGAAGATTTTCATACTGAAGTAAGGCCGGAGCCGGGGTTGATGAAGGCGCTGGAGATGATCGCTCCGGGCACCGCGCTGCGGGAGGGGATCGAGAACATCCTCCACGCACGCACCGGTGGCCTGATCGTCATCGGCGAGCCCGAAGACCTCAGTTTCCTGAACTCCGGCGGGATCAAGCTGGACATCGACTACACGCCTGCGTTCCTCTACCAGGTGGCGAAGATGGACGGCGCGATCATCCTCAACGCGAGCGCCACGAAGATCACGATGGCCAACGTCCAGCTGATGCCCGATCCGACGATCCTCTCGCACGAGACGGGCACGAGGCACCGCACGGCCGAGCGTGTCTCCAAGCAGACCGAGGCGCTCGTGATCGCCGTCTCCCAGCGCCGCGAGGTCGTCTCGCTGTACGTCGACGGCGCCAAGTACATCCTCGAGGACATCCCGGTCGTGCTCGCCAAGGCCAACCAGGCGCTGGCGACGCTCGACAAGTACCGCACACGCCTGGACCAGGTCTCGACGCGGCTGACGGCGCTCGAGTTCGAGGGCGGCGCGACGCTGCACGACGTGCTGACCGTGCTGCAGCGCTCGGAGCTGGTCACGCGCATGGCCGTCGAGATCGAGCGCTACATCGTCGAGCTCGGCAGCGAGGGGCGCCTGATCGAGATGCAGCTGGAGGAGACGACCGTCGGCACGGCGGCCGAGAAGGCCGCGCTCGTGCGCGACTACCTGTTCGACTACTCCGACGAGGCGTTCGCGGCGGGCCTCGAGGAGATCGGCCGGCTCGCCCACCAGGACCTGCTCGACTTCGGACGGCTCGCCGAGCTGCTCGGCTACGACCGCAAGCTGAACACGCTCGACTACCCGGTCTCGCCGCGCGGCTATCGCGTGCTCGGTCGCATTCCGCGGCTGCCGAAGATTGTCGTCGCCGAGATCGTCGGCGTGTTCGGCGGCCTCGACGAGCTGCTGGCGGCAACCGATGCCGAGCTCGAGTCAGTCGAGGGAGTCGGGGAGATAAGGGCCAAGGACATTCGCGAGGGACTGCGCAGGCTGCAGGAGATCAACCTCGTGGATCGTTACCTGCAGACTTGAAGACTGGCCGGCCCTTGGGGCCGGCCGAACAAAGGAGAACACCATTCCGCCACAAGCAACGCAAGAGGAAGAGCTCGACGTCGAGCTCGAGGTCACACGCGAAGTCGAGTTCATCGAGTTCGAGCTCGGCGATCATGTCGTCTATCCCCATCACGGCGCCGGCAAGGTGCTGAAGAAGGAGGAGATGGAGATGCTCGGCGAACGTCGCGAGTACCTCACGATCAAGATCCTCCACAACGACATGACGGTCAGGGTCCCGACCGAGAACGCCGCGCTGGCGGGCTTGCGCCGGGTGATCGACGAGGAAACCGTCAAGAAGGTTCTGGACGTGCTGCGCGACGAGGTCTCGGAGATGCCGAAGAACTGGAACCGCCGCTTCAAGCACAACCGCGACAAGATCAAGACGGGCGACATCTACGAGCTCGCCGAGGTCGTGCGCAACCTCTCGCTGCGCGAGAGCGAGAAGGGCCTTTCGACGGGCGAGAAGCAGATGTTCACGCGCACCAAGAAGATCCTCGCCTCCGAGCTGATGTACGCGCTCGACAAGGACGAGGAAGAGGCCGAGAGCTACCTCGACGAGCTGCTCGCAGCCTCGGCGACCAGCCAGATGGCCGGAGCAGCGGCCGAGTAACGGGCTTTCGCGCACGCTTCAGCGGCGGGGCCCGCCTGGAGCGTGCGCGACAGTCTCCGCAGCGATTGCCATGGACGAGCTGTGAGCAGATGGCGATCGCGCTGATCGTGGCCGCCGGCAGCGGCGAGCGCCTCGGGGCAGGACGCCCGAAGGCACTCGTCGAGCTGGCCGGGCGCCCGATGCTCGATTGGTCGCTGCAGGCGCTCGCGGCCTCGCCGGAGATCGAGCAGGTCGTCGTGGCGCTGCCCGCCGGCGCCGGCTTGCCCGAGGTCTCCGGCGAGCGCGTGATCGGCGTGGAGGGGGGCGCCACGCGCTCGGAGTCGGTGCGCTGCGCGCTGGAGATCGCCCAGCAGGGCGACCCGGTGCTCGTGCACGACGCCGCGCGGCCGCTGCTGACGCCGGCGATCGTCCGCCAGGTGCTCGCGGCGCTGGCGGCCGACGTGGATGCCGACGCGGCGATCGCGGCGGCGCCGGTGACCGACACGATCAAGCGCGTGGCCGACCACGGCGGCGTGCTCGAGACGCTCGATCGCTCGAGCCTGTGGGCCGTGCAGACGCCGCAGGTGTTCCGCCGCGAGGCGCTCGAACGCGCGCTGGCGCAGCCCGCCAACGTGCTCGGCGAAGCGACCGATGACGCCTGGCTGATCGAGCGCGCGGGCGGCCGCGTGGTCGTGGCCTCGGTTGCCGCAGAGAACCTCAAGGTGACCACGCCGCTCGATCTGGAGATCGCGGGGGAGCTCCTGTCGCGCCGGGCTCGCGATGTGGCGAGCGATCCTGCTTGAATCGCAGCGCCGGCCGGCCGACGGCCACATCGACATGCTCACCGACTACCACCTCCACCTGCGCCCCGACGATCTCGACGCGCGCCCGGACGAGTACTACACGCCGACCAACTTCGAGCGCTACCGAGCGGCGGCGAGCGAGCGGGGAATCGCGGAGCTGGGCGTCTCCGAACACATCTACCGCTTCGAGCAGGCGCTCGACGTGTGGCAGCACCCGTTCTGGCTTCCGTTCGCCCGCGACGACATCGACTCCTACTGTGCGTTCGTGCGCGAGCAGACCGACCTGCGCCTGGGGATCGAGGCCGACTTCGTACCGGGGGCCGAGGATCGACTCGCCAACGTACTCGAGGCGCGCGACTTCGACTACGTCGTCGGCTCGGTGCACTTCATCCGCGAGGGCGCCGTCGACATGGACGACTACAGCGTGTGGGACTCCGGGCGCAGCGTCGAGGAGATCTGGCGGCGCTACTTCGAAACGATCGGCGAGGCGGCGCGCAGCGGACTGTTCGACATCCTCGCGCACCCCGATCTGGTGAAGGTCTGGGGCGGCGAGCGCCCGTTGCCCGGCGGCGATCTGCGCCGCTACTACGAGCTGGCGATCGACGGGATCGCGGAGTCGGGGATCGCCGTCGAGGTCTCCACGGCGGGCCTGAGAAAGCGCGTGCAGGAGATCTATCCGGCGCCGGCCTTTCTCGAGATGTGCCTGGAAGCCGGCGCGCCGGTGGCGCTGTCGAGCGACGCCCACCGCCCAGCGGACATCGGCGCCGACTACGAGCGCGCGCAGGAGCTGCTCGGCGAGCTCGGCGTGGGCGAGCTGAGCGTGTTCGAGCGCCGCCGGCGCCGCCAGGAGCCGATCGGCGCGAGCGAGCCCGTCCAGTGAGCGTGCTCGTCGGGATCGGCTATGACTCGCACCGGCTGCTCGCCGGCCGGCGGATGGTGATCGGCGGCGTCGAGATCCCCGGCGAGCTCGGCCTCGACGGGCACTCCGACGCCGACGTGCTCGCCCACGCCGTGACCGACGCGCTGCTCGGCGCCGCCGGCCTCGGGGACATCGGCGAGCACTTCCCCGACACCGACGAGCGCTGGCGCGACGCGGACTCGATGCAGCTGCTCGCCGAGGTCGTCGAGAGCGTCCACAACGCCGGTCTCGAGCTGGTCAACGTCGACTGCACCGTCGTGATGGAGCGCCCCAAGCTCGCCCCGCACCGGCGGGCGATCCGCGAGCGGCTCGCCGGCGTGCTCGGCCTCGATCTCAGGCGCGTCAACGTGAAGGCCAGCACGGGGGAGGGCATCGGCTTCGTCGGCCGCGGCGAGGGCGTCGCCGCGCTGGCCGTCGCCGGGCTGAGCACGCCGGGCGCTCTCACCGACGGCGCCTGAGCCCAAGCCCCGCGCGCGCGAGCGCTAGGGTTGCCGCGCGATGCGCCGTATCCGCATACATGACACACGCAGTGGCGAGCTGCTGCCGCTGCAGCCCGCCCGGCGAGGCCAAGCGGGCCTGCCGCTCGTCGGGATCTATGCATGTGGTCCCACCGTGTACAGCCGCATACACATCGGCAATGCACGACCGTTCGTCGTCTTCAGCCTGCTCAAGCGATTCCTGGAGTACGAGGGCTGCGAGGTGGAGCTCGTGATCAACGTGACCGATGTCAACGACAAGATCTACGACGCCGCCGTGGCGCAAGGCCGCCCCAGCGCCGAGCTTGCGCTCGAGACGACTCAGCTCTACCGCGCAGATACCGACGCCTTGGGTCTCGGCCGTCCCGACCACGAGCCGCTGGCGTCGGAGACGATCGAGGAGATCGTGGCGCACATCGCGTCGCTGGTCGACCGCGACCACGCTTACGCGGTCGACGGCGACGTCTACTTCCGCGTTCGCTCGGACGAGCAGTACGGCAGCCTCTCGCACCGTCAGATCGACGACATGGACCAGGGGGAGGGAGTCGAGGGCTCCGAGCGCAAGGAGGACCCGCTCGACTTCGCCCTGTGGAAGGCGCACAAGGAGGGCGAGGACACCGTGTGGGACTCGCCC
>DATINR010000084.1:0-4128 GCA_035473995.1 Solirubrobacteraceae bacterium | reverse complement strand
CTTGTGCTGATCTCGCTGCCGGCCGCCAGCTCCTACTCGGCGCGCTGGGTCGACGTGATGACCGGCGCGTCGCTCGTCGCCCTGGTCGCGCTCGCGCTGATGGAGCGCAACGAGTCGCTGGTCGTGCAGCTCGCCGCCGAGTCGCGGACCGATGCGCTGACCGGACTGCTCAACAGGCGCGGCTTCGACGAGCGCGCCGCACTGGCGCAGGCGCACACCAGGCGAGCCGGCGGATCGCTGGCGCTCGTCACGTTCGACCTGGACTACTTCAAGCGCGTCAACGACGAGTGGGGCCACGAGATGGGAGACCGTGTGCTCGCGCGGACGGGTGCCGTGATCGGCGAGCTCGTGCGCGAGACCGACGTCGCCGCGCGAGTGGGCGGCGAGGAGTTCACCGTGCTGCTGCCGCTCACCGACGCGCACGAGGCCGAGGCGTTCACCCAGCGCGTGCGGCGCGCGCTCGCCGCGACCGACCCCGACGGGACGCCGCTCGTGCGCGTCAGCGCCGGCGTGTCGGTGTGCGCTTCCCCGGCCGCGATCGAGACCTGCCTGCAGCGGGCCGATTCCGCGCTGTATCAGGCCAAGCGCAGCGGGCGTGACCGGACGGTGACCTTCGACGAGGGCGCGCCCGACATCGAGCGCACACCGGCGGCCGCCGCCGAGCTGGCACACGATCACGCATAGCCGCCGAGACCGGCTCGCCGGCCCGTACCATGGGTTGCAATGGCTCCGCGCACGAACTTCCAGCTGGCCCGCATCTTCGGCATCCGCATAGGTGTCGGCATCAGCTGGTTCGTCGTCCTGTTCGTCTTCATCATCTTCGTCACGCCCGTCTTCCACGACCAGCTCGGCGGCTCGCGCACGACCGCCTATCTGGTGGCCGTCGCCTCGGTGCTGTCGTTCTTCGCCTCGCTCGTGCTGCACGAGCTCGGGCATGCGCTCGCCGCCCGGCGCAGCGGCCTGCAGGTGGCCGGCATCGACCTGTGGGCGCTCGGCGGGATCACGCGCACCGAGGAGTCGCAAGATCCCAAGACCGAGTTCCGCGTCGCCGCGGCCGGCCCGCTCGTGACGTTCGTCGTGATCGTCGCGTGCGTTCTCGCCGGGCGACTGCTGACCAGCGGCTCGACCTTCTCGAAGCTCGCCCTCGGCGAAGAAACGCTCCACGCCACGCCCGCGCTGGTGTGGCTGAGCTGGCTGGCCACGATCAACGTGCTCGTGCTCGCGTTCAACCTCGTGCCCGCCTTCCCGCTCGACGGCGGGCGCATCGCGCACGCCGCGATCTGGTGGCGCACGGGCGATCGCAACCGCGCCACGCGCGCGACCGGCCGGGCCGGCCAGGGCTTCGCGCTCGTGCTCGGCGCGCTCGGGCTGTGGTGGCTCGCCAACGGCGTCGGCACGGCCGGCGTGTGGTGCATCCTGCTCGCCTACTTCCTCTACCAGGCGGCCGGCGCGGCCGTCGTCCAGGGCGTGCTCGGCGCGCGCATAAAGAGCATCACGGTCGCCGACATCATGGACCGCGAGCCCGTGACGATCCCGGCCAGCGCGACGCTGCTCGATGCGCACGAGCAGTTCTTCCTGCGCTACCGCTGGCCGTGGTTCGCGGTCGTCGACCCGGGGCACCACTTCCTCGGTGTCGTAGCCGCCGCGCGAGTCGACGCCGAAATCTCGGCCGGGCGCCCGGCGCTGCCCGTCGTGGACGTGCTCGAAGAGGACATGCACGTGCGCATCGACGAGGGCGAACCGCTCGAATCGCTGCTCGGATCGGAGGGGCTCGGACGCCTCGGCGCGATGGTCGCGGTCGATCGCGACGGCGTGCTCCAGGGGGTCGTGACGCTGGCCGAGGTTCGCAAAGCGCTGCGCGTCGCGACCTGAGCATGGGAGCGCCTGGGAGAGGGTCCGAGCGCCCGGGCGTTATAGAGTCCCGCCCGCAGCGACCCCACTTCCCCACGTAAATCGACCTCAGAGAGCCATGCCAGCACACGACGTCTTGATCATCGGGGCCGGTCTTGCGGGCCAGCGCGCGGCGCTCGCCGCGGCCCGCGAGGGCGCCAGCGTGGCGATCATGAGCAAGGTCCACCCCGTGCGCTCGCACTCGGTCGCCGCCGCCGGCGGGATCAACGCGGCGATCAGCGTCGACGACGACTGGCACTCGCACGCCTACGACACCGTCAAGGGCTCCGACTTCCTCGGCGACCAGGACGCGATCGAAGTGATGTGCTCGGAGGCGCCCGCCGAGGTGATGCACCTCGAGCACATCGGCGTCACCTTCCACCGCAACGAGAAGGGCGAGATGGACCTGCGCGCGTTCGGCGGCGCCTCGATGAAGCGCACGGCCTACGTCGCCGACATCACCGGCCAGGCGCTGCTGCACGTGCTCTACGAGCAGCTGATGAAGCACCACGAGACGGTCGAGCGCTACGAGGAGTGGTTCACGACCTCGCTGCTGCGCGACGAGCAGGGACGCTGCTGCGGCGTGATCGCGCGCGACGTGCGCACGGGGCGAATGGAGGCGTTCACCGCGAAGAACGTGATCCTCGCCTGCGGCGGCGCCGGGCAGGCCTACAAGCCGACGACCAACGGGCTGATCGTCACCGGCGACGGGATCGCGATGGCCTATCGCGCCGGCGCGCCGCTGATGGACATGGAGATGGTCCAGTACCACCCCACCTGCCTCGTCGAGACCGGCATCCTGATCACCGAGGGCGCCCGCGGCGAGGGCGCGCACCTGCTCAACTCCGAGGGCGAGCGCTTCATGGAGAAGACGGCTCCCAACAAGATGGAGCTCGCCTCGCGCGACGTCGTCTCGCGCGCCGAGCAGATCGAGATCAACGAGGGTCGCGGCGTCGGGCCCGGCGGCCGCGGCATCTACCTCGACGTGACCGTCGTGCCGCGCAAGCGCACGCTCGAGGCGCTGCGCGAGATCGTCAACCTCGGCAAGGACTTCGCGGGCGTCGACATCACGCGCGAACCGATCACGATCCGCCCCGGCCAGCACTACATCATGGGCGGCGTGAAGACCGACATCGACGGGCGGACGCCGATCGAGGGCCTGTATGCGGCCGGTGAGGTCGCCTGCGTGTCCGTCCACGGCGGCAACCGCCTCGGCGCCAACTCGCTGCTGGACACGCTGATCTTCGGCCGCCGCTCGGGCGAGCACGCGGCGGCGCGGGCAGCGAGCATGGCGATGCCCGAGATCGACACGCACGCGCAGCTGCGCCGCGACTCGGATGCGATCGACGCGATCATCAACCGCCCGCGCGAGGGCCGGCGCGTCTCGGAGATCAAGGACGAGCTCGGCGAGATGATGAACAAGTACGCCGCCGTGTTCCGCGACGAGCAGGGCCTGCAGAGCGCGCGCGAGACGATCGCGCGGCTGAAGGAGGAGGCCGGCAAGGCGTGGATCGACGACCGCGGGACCGTCTTCAACCAGGACGTGCTCGGCGCGATCGAGCTCGGCTACATGATCGACTGCGCCGAGGCCACCGTCGTCGGCGCGATCGAGCGCAAGGAGTCGCGTGGCGCGCAGTTCCGCACCGACTACCCCGAGCGCAACGACGAGCAGTGGCTGAAGCACATCGACATCACGCTCGACGGCGACGGACCGCAGGTCAGCTATTCGCCTGTGACGATCACCCAGTGGCAGCCCGAGGAGAGGAAGTACTGATGGCTGAGACGCAAACGGCAACCTCGGCGGCGCACACGGCAGCTCCGGAGGAGTTCAAGCTGCGCCTGCGCCGCTACAACCCGGAGTCGGGCGAGGCTCCCTACTGGGACGAGCACACGATCGAGCTCGAGCCGCACCGCTCCGTGCTCGAGGCGATCCTGCAGGCCAAAGACCGCTTCGACGGCTCGATCGGCGTCCGTTGCTCCTGCCGCCAGGCGATCTGCGGCTCGTGCGGCATCCGCGTCAACGGCGAACCGGCGCTCGCCTGCCACACGCACCTCGACGCCGCGCTCGCCGGCTCGCGCGACGGTGTGATCGAGATCGAGCCGATGGGCAACATGCCCGTGCTCAAGGACCTGATCGTCGACATGGACGCCGTGCACTGGAAGAAGATCCAGCGCGTCACGCCGTGGCTGATCGCCAAGCAGCCGGTGCCCGAGCGCGAGTACATCGTGCCGCGCGAG
>DATINR010000083.1:0-3553 GCA_035473995.1 Solirubrobacteraceae bacterium | reverse complement strand
TGGTACGGGCGCAAGGCCGGGATCGGCTTCTACGACTACTCCGGCGAGGCGCCGCAGCAGAACGCGGCGCTCTAGCCGGCCGGCTGCGCGCGGCGGAAATGAGCTTCGGCGAGATGGGCGACGACGCAGACAGCCGGCGCGCGGCGGCGCTCGAGCACGCGACCGAGCGCGCGCTCGCGGGAGGCCCTGAGCGCCACCGCGAGAAGGCGCGCGAGCAGGGCAAGCTCGCCGTGCGCGAGCGGATCGCGCTGCTGCTCGACGACGGCAGCTTTGCCGAGGAGGCGCTGCTGGCCAACTGGAACGAGGACGGGCTGGGCGCCGACGGCGTCGTCACCGGCGTCGGCGAGATCGAAGGCCGGCCGGTCGCGCTGATGGCCAACGACCCGACCGTCAAGGCCGGCTCGTGGGGGCCGAAGACGGTCGAGAAGATCCTGCGCATCCAGGAGCGCGCGCTCTCGCTGGGCGTGCCGATGGTCTACCTCGTCGACTCGGCCGGCGCGCGCATCACCGAGCAGGTGCAGATGTTCCCGGGCCGCCGCGGCGCCGGGCGGATCTTCCACAACCAGGTGAAGATGTCGGGCGTCGTGCCGCAGGTGTGCGTGCTGTTCGGACCGAGCGCCGCCGGTGGCGCCTACATCCCGGCCTTCTGCGACATCGTGATCATGCGCGAGGGCAACGCCTCAATGTACCTCGGCTCGCCGCGCATGGCCGAGATGGTGATCGGCGAGCAGGTCACGCTCGAGCAGATGGGCGGCGCGAAGATGCACACGGGCGTCTCCGGCTGCGGGCATCAGCTCGTCAAGAGCGACGAGCAGGGGATCGAGACGGCGCGCCGCTATTTGTCATACCTGCCCGGCAACTGGGAGCAGGCCGCGCCGCAGGCCGCGCCAGTCGATCCCGCCGTCCTGCCCGACGGGCAGTCGATCGGCGGGCTGATCCCGGCCGACGAGAACAAGCCGTTCGACATGAAGGCGCTGATCGCGGCGCTCGTCGACGAGGGCTCGCTGCTGGAGATCCACCCGCGCTGGGCCAAGGAGCTGATCGTCGGCTACGCACGCCTGCACGGACAGGCGATCGGGATCGTCGCCAACCAGCCCAAGTTCAAGGGCGGCGTGCTGTTCGGCGACTCCGCCGACAAGGCCGCGCGCTTCATCTGGGCGTGCAACGCGTTCAACGTGCCGCTTCTGTTCCTCGCCGACGTGCCGGGCTTCATGATCGGCACGCAGGTCGAGCGCGAAGGGATCATCCGCCACGGCGCCAAGATGATCAGCGCCGTCAGCGAGGCGACCGTGCCGAAGATCTCGGTCGTCGTGCGCAAGGCCTACGGCGCCGGGCTCTACGCGATGGCCGGCCCCGCCTTCGAGCCCGACTGCTGCCTGGCGCTGCCGAGCGCCTCGATCGCCGTGATGGGCCCGCAGGCGGCGATCAACGCCGTCTACTTCAACCAGCTCCAGGCGATCGAGGACCCTGTCGAGCGCGAGCAGCGCACCGAGCAGCTGCGCACGGAGTACGCCGAGGACATCGACATCCTGCACCTCGCCTCAGAGCTCGTGATCGACGCCGTGATCGAGCCCGAGACGCTGCGCGAGGAGCTGATCCGCCGCTTCGCGCACGCTGCCTCGAAGCGGCGGACGTGGCCCGCCAAGCACAACCCTGTGACGCCTGTCTAGCTCGGAGCGCCGTGCGCTAGCTCGGCGAAGGCGCCTCGGGAATCGTCGGCCCGGGCGTGCCGGCGCTGCGCGTCGTCTCGTCCTGGAAGGGCGGGTAGGTCTCGGTCAGCAGGAACACGTAGGCGTCGCTGCGCGCTGTGTAGGAGTTGGCCAGGACCATCAGGTCGAACAGCCCGCGCGGCATCTTGCCGGTGAACAGGATCACGAACCACGCCGCGAACGCGCCGACCTCGAGCAGCAGGTTGAGCACGTAGCGCAGCACCATGATCGGGATCGCCAGGATGATGCGGAAGAACGTCTTCAGCCGGCTGTACTGCTCGAGCGGCCCGGAGAAGTGCATGCGCACCGGATAGGACGGGTCGTCGGCGCCGCTGAACGGCGGATAGGGGTCGCTCAGCAGCACGGCGTACGCCGTGACCCGCGCGAGGAAGCGGTTGAAGTCGGCGACGAAGTCGTACAGGCCCTTGGGGTAGCGGCCGGTGATCACGATCGCGAACCAGGCGATCACGATCGCGATGCTGGCGACGATCCCGAACACGTACAGCACGATCGCCACGGGAATCACCAGCAGCAGGCGGAAGAACGTCGTCAGGCGGTTGCGCCGCTCGACGTAGTCGACCTCGAAGGTCACTGGGTAGGACACGTGCACACTCCCTTTCGGTTGGCCGTTGGGACCGCCGCGCCATGCGTGCTCTTTCGATGGCCATGCGCCACACCCCGCGAGCTCGCATGACGCCCGGCGACATCCTACGCGGGGCATCGGCTGGCGGAGCGTGATTTTCAATAGATTCAAGACGACGATGGACACTTCCGAGATCGCCTTCGCAGGGATCGCCCGCCAGGCCGAGCTGATCGCCGCCGGAGAGCTGAGCTCGCGCGAGCTCGTCGGGCTGTACCTGCGGCGGATCGAGCGCATGCAGCCGGTGCTGAACGCCTTCCGTGTCGTGTTCGCCGAGCGCGCGCTGCTCGAAGCCGAGCGGGCCGACGCGCGGCGCGGGGCCGGTGACGGATCGCAGAGCGCCCAGCGCCCGCTGCTGGGCGTGCCGATCGCGGTCAAGGACGACATCGACGTGGCCGGCGAGGTGACGGCGCTCGGCAGCAACGCCTACGGCGAGCCGGCGCCGGCCGACGCCGAGGTCGTGCGCCGCCTGCGCGGCGCCGGGGCGGTGATCATCGGCAAGACCAACGTGCCCGAGCTGTGCGTGTGGCCGTTCACCGAGACGGCGACGTTCGGCGCGACGCGCAACCCGTGGGACCTGCAACGCGCGCCCGGCGGCTCGAGCGGCGGCAGCGCGGTGGCCGTGGCCGCCGGGCTCGTCGGCGCCGCACTCGGCTCCGACGGCGCCGGCTCGATCCGCATCCCCTCCGCCTGGTGCGGCCTGTTCGGTCTGAAGCCCCAGCGCGGCCGCGTCTCGCTGGCGCCGCGCCCGCGCGCGTGGAACGGACTGTCGGTCGACGGCGTGCTGACCCGCCGCGTGGCCGACACGGCGCTGTTCCACGACGTCGCCTCGGGCGCGATCGACGTCGACGAGGACAAAGCGCCGGCGCCGGCCGTGTCCTTCGCGCAGGCGGTCGCCACCCCGCCCGGGCGCCTGCGGATCGCATACTCCACGCGCATCCCGCCGGGCGTGCTGGCGAAGCTCGACGACGACGGCGCGCGTGCGCTGAGCGAGACGGTCGAGCTGCTGCGCTCGCTCGGGCACGAGCTGACCGAGCGCGACCCCGACTACGGGATGGGCACTGCCACGGCGCTGATTCCGCGCTACGTGCGCGGCGTCTACGAAGACGCGCGCGCGATGGCTCATCCGGAGCGCCTGGAGCGCCGCACGAAGGGGATGGCGCGTCTCGGCGCGCTCGCCGGGCCGCTGTTCGAGAAGGCGCTC
>DATINR010000082.1:0-8606 GCA_035473995.1 Solirubrobacteraceae bacterium | reverse complement strand
CTCGCCCGCCTCGATCGTCGAGCGCGTCGGCGCCGACACGGCGCGCTGCTACATCCTGTTCGTCGGCCCGCCCGACCAGGACGCCGAATGGTCCGACTCCGGGGTCGAGGGCGTGCACCGCTTCCTCGGGCGCCTGTGGCGGCTCGCCGCCGAGACCGCCGAGCGCACCGACACCTCCAGCGAGCGGTTCGACGTCTCGCCGAGCATGACCGGCGACGACCTCGCGCTGCTGCGCAAGACCCATTGGGCGATCGACAAGGTCGGCGGCGACCTGCGCCGCTTCGCCTTCAACACCGCCATCGCCGCCGTGATGGAGCTGCTCAACGACTGCTCGCGCCTGCGCGACTCCGTCGAAGCCGAGACGATGCGCTTCGCGCTGGCCACAGGCGCGTCGCTGCTGTTCCCCTTCGCCCCGCACGTCTGCGCCGACATCTACGAGCGACTGACCGGCGCGCGCGTGTGGGAGGCCGCATGGCCGCACGCCGAGGAGGAGCTGCTCGAGTCCGACTCCTACGAGCTCGTCTGCCAGGTCAACGGCAAGCTGCGCGACCGCGTGCAGGCGCCCGCGAGCGCCGGTCCTGACGAGCTCAAGGAGCTGTGCCGCCTCACCCCCAACGTCCAGGCGCACCTCGAGGGCAAGGAGATCGTCAAGGAGATCGTCGTCCCCGGCAAGCTCGTCAACCTTGTCGTCCGATAGCCGGCGCGCTCCCGCGCCCGCCGTCGCTCAGCCCGCCGCCTTTGCGTAGCCGCTGAGGCCGCCGAAGTCGAGCAGCACGCAGGGCTCGTCGCCGACGATCCAGGCGTCGTGGCCGGGGGGCATGTGGAACACGTCGCCCGGGCCGACCGTCAGCTCCGTGCCGTCGTCCATCACGACCTTCATCTGACCCTGCTGCACGTAGCCGATGTGCTCGACCTGGCAGGTGTCGGTGCCCGACAGCGGCTTGACGTGCTCCGACCAGCGCCAGCCCGGCTCGAACGTGCCGCGCCCGACGGCGCTGCCGCCGAGCTGCACCAGCTCGAGCTTGCCTTGGTCGCCGACGAACGCTCGCACCTCGTCGGGTGACTCGAACCTCTTTGCCTGGAGCTCTGCCATGACGTTCCCCTTTCGTGCTTCCTCGATGGCTGTCGGCTCTGGGACTCCCTCGCCTTTCGCACGCTACTGCACGAGGCGCCGCCCGTGTGACGGCCTAGACTCACCCGCGATGGCCGAGCTGAAGCCCGTCTACCTGATCCACGGCGACGACCACGGTGCCGTCGCCGAGCGCCGCGCCGGGCTGCGCGCGCTGGCCGAAGCGCCGGGCTCGGAAGCCGCCGTCGAGCTGCTCGAGGGCGACGCTGCTTCGCCGGCCGGAGTGGCGGGCGCGCTGTCGGCGATGACGCTCGCCGTCGGGCGCCGCGTGATCGTCGTCGAAGGCGTCGAGCGCTGGCGCGAAGGGGACGTCGAGAAGGAGCTGACGCCTTTGATGGCCGAAATGCCACCCGAGACGACGCTCGCCATGTTCGCCCGCGAGGAGCCTCGCGCGAAGGCCCCGGACGCGCTGCACGCGGCGGTCAAGCGGGCCGGCGGGCAGGTCGTCGCGCAGATGACCGTCAAGCCCTGGGATCTGCCCAAGTGGGCGCGCGAGCAGGCCGGCCGCCTGGGCATCGTGCTCGACGCGGCCGCTGCCAAGGCTCTCGTGGCGCAGGTCGGCGAGCGCCAGCAGCGCCTGCTGCGCGAGCTCGAGAAGCTCGCGCTCGAAGGCGAGGCCGACCCCTCGGCGACGTCTCCGAGCGGCAGCGAGCACAGAGCGGTCACGGTCGAGGAGATCGAGCGCCGCACGGCGCACTCGGCTGAGTTCCGCGCCTTCGCGCTGGCCGATGCGCTCGTCGGCGCCGACGCGCGTGAGGCGACGCTCTCCTACGTGCGCCTGCGCGAGCAGGGCGAGCGCCTGTCGGGGCTGATCTACCTGATGGCCTCGCGCCTGCGCGAGGCGCTGGCCGTCGCGCTGCGCCTGCAGGCCGGCGAGTCCGAGGTGAACATCAAGCGCGGTCTGCGCATGCCGCCGCGCGCTGCCACGCGCTTCGTCGCCGACGTCGCGCGCAGCGATCCCGCCAGGCTTCGCGCAGCGCTCGGCGCGCTGGCCGACCTCGAGCTCGACTCGCGCGGCGGCGCCATGATCGCAGCCGACCGCGACCCGCTCGCGGCGCTCGACGAGGACACGCTCGCCGTCAGCGCGATCCGCCAGATAACCGCCTGAGATTCCCCAAGGCGAGCCGGTCAGAAGACAAGTGATCCAAGGACGCAGGGAGCGTGGCGTGCGGTAGCACGCGAGCGACCGAGGACGCCGGAGCGCGCCGTCTACTGATCGGCTAGGCGGAGGAGCCGGCGCGAAGGCGGGCAGCCCGGGACTTCTTGTGCGCGCCGTTGTTCTTGTGAATCGCGCCGCGCTTGACGGCCTTGTCGATCGTCGAGACGAGCTCGCGGTGCGTCGCATCGGCAGTGGCGTCGTCGCCGTCTTTGACGAGCGTTTCGAGGCGGCGGAAGTGCGTCTTGATCGCCGAGGTGTACTGGCGGTTCTCGATGCGCTCGCGCTCGGAGCGCAGGATGCGCTTCTTCTGAGAGTGGATGTTGGCCATGGAAAAAGCCGCGAGGCCCGGTGATTCAGAACTGCTCGGGCGCGCCGCGGAGCGCCGTACTATAGCGGCCTTGTCTGAGTCCGGAGAAGCCGCGGCGGTGCAACCGGCCGCCCCGGCGCCGCCGGGTGGCGGCGGCGTCGCTCGCAACACGGCAATCTTCTCGATCGCCACGGGCATCTCGCGCGTGGTCGGGCTGCTGCGCGAAATCGTCGCGGCGAGCTTCTTCGGCACGAAGGGGCCGGCATCGGCGTTCACGCTGGCCTTTCAGGTGCCGAACCTGTTCGCCAACCTGTTCGCCAACGCGGCGCTGTCGGCGGCGTTCGTGCCGGTGTTCACCGAACTGCTGCAGAAGGGGCGCAAGAAAGAGGCGTTCCGGCTGGCCTCGACGCTGTTCTGGATCATGCTGATCGTCCTCGGTGCGGCGACGGCGTTCTTCATCCTCACGGCAGGCGTGGTCCTGCCGCTGTTCACCGGCGACGCGTTCAACGGACCGCTGAACTCGCTCACGGCGTCGCTCTCGCAGATCCTCTTCCCGGTCATCCTGCTGCTCGGCCTGACGGGCATTCTCGTCGCGGTCCTGCAGTCCTACGACCACTTCACGATCCCCGCGATCTCGCCGGCGGTGTGGAACGTCGTGATCCTGATCCTGCTGGTGGTCCTGCGCCCGCACTACAAAGGCGGCTACGAAGAAGGCAACCAGCTGCACGCGTACGCGATCGCGATCCTCGTGGCGACGTTCGTGCAGTTGCTGCTGGCGGGGGCCGCGCTCGGGCGCATCGACTTTCGCCTGCAGATGCACATCGACTGGCACGACCCGCGGATCAGGCAGGTGTTCACGCTGATGCTGCCGGTGACGATCGGACTCGGCATCGTCAACCTCGATCAGCTGATCAACTCGGCGTTCGGCACGCTGGTCTCCGACCAGGCGCCGCGCGCGATCGACAACGCCTTTCGCGTGTACATGCTGCCGCAGGGGCTGTTCAGCGTGGCCGTCGCGACGGTGCTGTTCCCGACGCTCAGCCGGATGGCGGCCAGCCGAGACGTCACGGCAATGCGCCGCGCGGTGGGCATCGGCATGCGCCAGATCAACCTCTTGCTGATCCCGGCGGCGGCGTTCATGATCGTGCTGCCCAACCCGATCGTGCGGCTGCTGTTCCAGCGCGGCGAGTTCACCCCGCACTCGACGCACATCGTCGCCGTGGCGCTGTTCTGGTTCGCCTTCAGCCTGCCCTTCGGCGGCCTGAACCTGCTGCTGACGCGCACGTTCTTCGCCGTGCAGCGGCCGTGGATCCCCACGCGCCTGGCGGCGATGAACATCGTCGTGGACGTCGTCGTGAGCATCGCGCTGTACAAACCGCTGGGCATCGCCGGGCTGATCATCGGCACGGTCGCGGCCAACGCCGTGATGACGTTCCTGCAGGCGCAGCGCCTGCGCGTGGGGCTCAACGGCCGCCTGGACGGCGGGCAGACGACGATGATCACGGCGCGCATCGCCGTCGCCTCGGCGCTGCTGGCCGGCGTCTCGTGGGTCGTCTGGCGGCTGCTCGACGACCTGCTCGGCACGTCGCTGGTCGCGCAGATCGTCAGCGTCGGCGGCGCCGGGCTGGCCGGGCTGTTCGTGTACATCCGCGCTGTGCTCGCGATGCGCGTGCCCGAGGCGCACCAGGTGCACCGGTTGATCGTCAACCAGCTCGGGCGCAGGCCGGAAGGCGCGTAGCGGCGCTCACCGCGTCACGCGGACGCTGGCGGCGGACCAGGGAAGAGGCCGAGCAGAGGCCGGGTGGGCCGAAGCCCACCCGACCGATCGGGGGTCCAAAGAGACCCCCGATCGGCCAGCACCGACATAGATCGCCGCTTACTACATACGTCCCAGGACTGTGTGTTTCGCCTGGGCGGCTTAACACTCCCGACACCTGGACAGGCCGCCGGCCCGAAGGCCGGCGCGTAGCCGCGGTTGGACCTGCGAGGCCCGTAGTCGAGTTGGCGATCCGCCGGAGAGACAAGGCTACCCTGTATCGGTCCATGGACCAGGCCCACATCCGCAACTTCTCGATCATCGCGCACATCGACCACGGCAAGTCGACGCTGGCGGACCGCATCCTCGAGCTGACGCACACGGTGGCGGCGCGGGAGATGCGCGCGCAGCTGCTGGACTCGATGGACCTGGAGCGCGAGCGTGGGATCACGATCAAGGCGCAGGCGGTGCGCGTGTTCTACACGGCACACGACGGCGAGACCTATCAGCTGCACCTGATCGACACGCCGGGCCACGTGGACTTCACGTACGAGGTGTCGCGCTCACTGGCTGCGTGCGAGGGCGCACTGCTGGTGGTCGACGCGGCTCAGGGCGTGGAGGCGCAGACGGTGGCGAACACGTACCTGGCAGTGGAATCGGGCCTGGAGCTGATCCCTTGCCTGAACAAGATCGACCTGCCGGGGGCAGAGCCGGAGCGCGTGGCGGGCGAAGTGAGCGATTTGATCGGCGAGCCGACGGAGGGGATCCTGAAGATCAGCGGCAAGACGGGGGAGGGCGTGGCGGAGGTGCTGGAGGAGCTGATCGCGCGCGTGCCGCCGCCGTCAGGCGATCCGCAGGCGCCGCCGCGCGCGCTGATCTTCGACTCGGAGTTCGACCAGTACCGCGGCGTGATCGCGTACATCAGGGTGGTGGACGGCGTGTTCAAGAAGGGCGAGGCGATCCGCGCGATGGCGACGGGCACGGAGGCGGACATCGACGACATCGGCGTGTTCAGCCCGCAGATGATGCCGACGGACCAGCTGGCGGCGGGCGAGGTGGGCTACCTGATCACGGGCCTGAAGGACGTCACGCTGCTGCGTGTGGGAGACACGCTCACGACGCGCACGCGCACGTCGGGCCCGGGCAGCCGCGCGGCGGGGGCGGAAGCGACGGAGGCGCTGCCGGGCTACAGGGAGGTCAAGCCGATGGTCTTCTGCGGCCTGTTCCCGATCGACTCGGACGACTACCCGGACCTGCGCGACGCGCTGGAGAAGCTGGTGCTCAACGACGCGGCGCTGTCGTGGGAGCCGGAGACCTCGGACGCGCTCGGCTTCGGCTTCCGCTGCGGCTTCCTCGGTCTGTTGCACATGGACATCGTGCGCGAGCGCCTGGAGCGCGAGTACGACCTGGCGCTGCTGGCGACGATGCCGTCGGTGGAGTTCGACGTGACGCTGACGAACGGCGAAGAGCTCGAGGTGCACAACCCGTCGGACATGCCCGACCCGGGCACGATCGAGCAGATCCGCGAGCCGTTCATCCAGGCGTCGATCATCGCGCCGAAAGAGTTCGTGGGCGCGGTGATGGAGCTGTGCCAGGAACGCCGGGGCGAGCACTCGGGCATGCACTACCTCTCGCCGGAGCGCGTGCAGATGAACTACGAGCTGCCGCTGGCGGAAATCGTGCTCGACTTCTTCGATCAGCTGAAGTCGCGCACGCGCGGCTACGCGTCGCTGGACTACGAGCTGAGCGGGATGAAGCCGTCGGACCTGGTCAAGCTCGACGTGCTCCTGGCGGGCGACACGGTGGACGCGCTGTCGATGGTCGTGCACCGCGACAAGGCGTATGAGATGGGGCGCACGCTGACGGAGAAGCTGCGCAAGCGGATCCCGCGCCAGCAGTACGACGTGCCGATCCAGGCGGCGATCGGCGCGCACGTGATCGCGCGCGAGACGGTCAAAGCGTTCCGCAAGGACGTGATCTCGGGCTGCTACGGCGGCGACATCACGCGCAAGAAAAAGCTTCTGGCCAAACAGAAGGAGGGCAAGAAGCGGATGAAGCAGGTGGGGCGGGTGGAGGTCCCGCAGGAGGCCTTCCTCGCAGTGCTCGAGCTCGGCGACGACGGGGACTAGCGGCGCGTGGCAGAGCAGGCTTCAGCGGGGCAGGCGCCTGCGCCGTTCAGGGTGCTGTTCGTGTGCCTGGGCAACATCTGCCGCTCGCCGACGGCGGAGGGGACGATGCGCGGGCTCGTGCGCGAGGCGGGCATGGAGCAGCGGATCGAGCTCGACTCGGCGGGCACGGGAAGCTGGCACGTGGGCAGTTCGCCGGACGAGCGCGCGACGGCCGCGGCGGCCGCTCGGGGCATCGCGCTGGAGGGCGCGGCACGACAGGTGAGCGTTGCCGATTTTGATGATTTCAACCTGATGATCGTGATGGATTCAGCGAATCTGAGCGATCTCAGAGACCTGGCCGGCGACGATCGCCGGCGCGAGAAGGTACGACTGCTGCGCGAGTTCGACCCGGACAGCGCGGGTTCGGGCGAGCTGGACGTGCCGGACCCGTACTACGGCCCGGGCGACGGCTTCGAGCGTGTGCTCGACATGGTTGAGGCCTCCTGCCGGGGGCTGCTCGCGCAGATCGAGGCGGGCGAGCTTCGGTGACGCTTCCGCCGGGCGCGCGCGAGGCGCGGCGGGTGGGCGGCGGCGACATCAACGAAGCGTTCCGCGTCGTGCTGGCGGACGGCGGCGAGGCGTTCGTGAAGACGCGCGAGGACGTGGCGCCGGGCGAGTACGCGGCGGAGGCGGCGGGCCTTCAGTGGCTGGCGGAGCCGGGCGCGCTGCGCGTGCCGCGTGTGCTCGAGCTGGACGAGCGCTACCTGGCGCTGCAGTGGGTCGAGCCGGGGCAGCTCGACGCGGAGGGCGAGGAGGAGCTGGGGCGTGGCCTGGCAGCGCTGCACAGCGCGGGCGCGCCGGCCTTCGGCTCGTTCGCGGGCGAGCAGCAGACGTGGCTCGGCTCGTTGCGGCTGCCAAACGCGCCTGCGCCGGACTGGCCGTCGTTCTACGCCGAGCGTCGCCTGGCGCCGCTGGCGCGGTTGGCGCAGGAGCGCGGCGCGCTGAGCGAGGCCGGGGTGCAGGCGGTCGAGCGCGTGTGCGGGCGGATCGGCGAGCTGGCCGGCCCAGCCGAGCCGCCGGCGCGGCTGCACGGCGACCTGTGGTCGGGCAACGTGCTGGGCGACGCGGGCGGGCATCCGTGGCTGATCGACCCGTCGGCGTACGGCGGGCACCGCGAGGTCGACCTGGCGATGCTCGCGCTGTTCGGTGACGCGGCGCGGACGATCGCGGCGTACGAGGAGCCGGCGCCGCTGGCCGAGGGCTGGCAGGAGCGGGTCGGCCTGTACCAACTGCTGCCGCTGCTCGTGCACGCGGCGCTGTTCGGCGGCTCCTACGTGCAGGCGGCCGAGCGGATGGCCAGGCGCTACGCCGGCTGAGGCCGGCCGCCACGCATCGCGGCGCGGAGATCGTCGCTCGCGCCGCCCACGCCGCGTCCCCATCGTGCGCATCCTGTCGGAGAAAGGGGTGTGCGCTCAGAGACGCTGGCGAGCAGACGCAGGCTGTACCTGCTGGCGCGGGTGGTCGTGGCGCGCCACTACCGCCGGCCGCTCACGCTGGAGGTGGTGGCGGGGGCGGTGTCGAGCTCGCCGCGCCAGCTGCAGCGCGCATACGCGCAGTTCGGTGAGACGAGCTTCCACGAGGAGCTGCTGGCGCGGCGCATGTCGGTCGCGGCGCAGCTCTTGGCCGAGCAGCCGTCGATCCAGGTGCGCGACGTGGCGCGGCTGGTTGGCTACCGCCAGGCGCCACACTTCGCGCGCGTCTTTCGCCGGCGCTTCGGCACGCCGCCGGCGCGCTTTCGCGAGCAGGCGCGGGCGCATCGCGCGCATCAGGCGAAGGTGCGGGCGGTCTCCTCGGCGGGGTCGGGCGCGACGCTCTCGGCGCGGGCGAAGGAGAGGCGCATCAGCGTGCCGCCGCCGGGCGCGCGCTCGGCGCTCACGCGCCCGCCCTGCTGGTCGGCGACCTGTCGCACGATCGCGAGGCCGAGGCCGGAGCCGGGCCGCCCGCGCGCCTCGGCGCCGCGGTAGAAGCGGTCGAACACGTGCGGCAGATCGGCCTCGGCGATCCCGGGGCCGTGGTCGCGCACGGTCAGCTGCTCGCCGCGCAGCGCGATCTCGACGGGCTCGCCGGGCGGGCTGTACTTGACGGCG
>DATINR010000081.1:0-10387 GCA_035473995.1 Solirubrobacteraceae bacterium | reverse complement strand
GGCGGCGGCGAGCGACACAACGCGTGAGAGTCAGACCTTCGGGTCGACACGGAGCCTATGAGTCAGCTCGCCGTCAGCCCGAGAACCAACCGTCTCGGTCGGACGTCGCCGCCGACCGCAAGGCCGACGATGACAGTGACGCGGATTCTAGGCGTCGCGAGCTAACCGGCGCGATCGGGCGGCGGCGAAGCCGAGTCGGGCTCGGAATGCTTGACGGTCAGCCCGCTGAACGCCTGCTCCGGCCGGTCGCTCGGCGGCTCGGGCTCCGGCTCCGCCCGGCGTTTGCGTTCGGGCAGCGAGAGCAGGGGCGCCCCTTCCTCGGCGCGCATCTGCGTATAGCCGCCGAGCGTGATCGCGAGCGCCGCGAGCAGGCCGAGCCAGATGCCGAACTTGATGCCGTAGACGATGTGTAGGCCGTGCCCGCTCGCATTGGCGCCCGGGTGGTAGGCGATCCGGTAGACGATCAAAACGCTCGACAGCACGCCCAGGCCGAGCACGACCGCGCCGGGCCGCACGGGGCCCTCGAGCCGGTAGCCGACCGCCCCGGCAAGCGCCCCGCCGAGCGCGAACACGATCGTCCCGAGCCAGATCCAGCGGCTGCTCGTGAACGCTTCCCAGCCGGTCACCTCGATCGTGCCGCCGTTGATGTGACTCCCAGACAGCAGCCCCGTGATGCTGCCGCCGTACCAGTGCAGGAAGAAGAGGAAGACGAACAGGGCGATCCCGCCCCCCGCCTGCAGGCGCTCGGGCAGGCGCGCACGATCGGCGTCGAGCCTCATCCTGCCTCCCGGCCGTTCGCTTCCCCGCCGGCCGTCGGGCTCGGGCGCGTCGCGGGCGTCGCGGGCGCGTACCTCGAGCGCCGTTCGTCGCGGATCGCCTGCCATGCGCCGGCGAGGATCGCGAGCGTGCCGGCGAGCGCGAGCCACGCCCCCGCGCAGATAGTCGTCGCGTGATTGGGCCGCTCGAGCAGCCGCACGATCGCCGAGATCACGCCGGCCAGCCCAAGCGGAATGGCCCAAACCGTCGCCACGACGGGCAGCGCCGTGCTGCGCTCGGTCAGCGTCGTAGCGAACAGGCACAGGCCCGCCGCCGCTGCCGCCAGCAACAACGCGGCGGTCGGGCCGAATGTGTCCCAGACGGTGAGCGTGCCCGTCGTCGGTCCTTCGTAGTAGGGCACCAGCAGCGAGACGATCACGCAGGCGGCGCCCACCAGCGCTAGCAGCTCGCCGAGGCGGACCTTGCTGAGGCTCATGTCGGGAGTGCTTCGACGGTCATTGCTCGATTCCCGCCTGGCGCCGGGCAGCCTGCAACGTGTTGCGCAACAGGAAGGCGATCGTCGTCGGGCCGACGCCGCCGGGGACGGGCGTGATCCACGAGGCCACCCGCGAGGCTGCGGCGAAGTCGACGTCGCCGACGAGCCCGCTCTTGTTGTGAGCCTGCTCGGGCGTGAGGCGGTTCATACCGACGTCGATCACGACGGCGCCGGGCTTGACAAAGCCCTCACCGATCAGGCGCGCTCGCCCGACGGCGGCGATCAGCACGTCGGCGCGGGCGCACACCTCGCGCAGGTCGCGCGTGCGCGAGTGGCACACGGTGACGGTCGCGTTGCGCTCGAGCAGCAGCTGCGTCATCGGCTTGCCGAACAGGTTCGAGCGCCCGACGACGACCGCTTCGGCGCCTTCCAGCTGCACTCCGGTGCGCGCGAGCAGCTCCATCACGCCCTGCGGCGTGCACGAGCGCAGGCCGGGCAGGCCGAGCGAGAGCAGCCCCGTGTTGACGGGTGTGAGCCCGTCAACGTCCTTCTCCGGCGGGACCATGTTCGTCAGCGTCGGGCCGTCGAGCTGCTCGGGAACGGGCAGCTGCAAGAGGATGCCGCTGACGTCCTCGTCGGCGTTCAATCGAGCGAGCTCTGCGGCCACGGCCTCGAACGAGGAGTCGGCGGGCAGGCGCACGTCGAACGGCTTCATCCCGACCTCGGCGCAGGCGCGCTGCTTGCCGGCGACGTACACGGCCGAGCCGGGGTCGTCGCCGACGAGCACCGTCGCGAGCCCCGGCACGCGGCCGGTCAGCTCGTTGAACAGCTTCACCTGCTCTGCCACCTCGGCGCGTACACGTGCCGCGATGGCCTTGCCGTCGATGATCTGAGCGCTCACGGGCGTGATGCTACGCGTCGGACTGGCGGCTCGGCATCGCTCGCTCAGCGGCGGCTGACGGGTGCGTACTCAGCCATCAGCTTGCGCTCGGAGCCATCGCCGGCGAAGCGCACGACGATCACGCCGTCGGGCTCGACGCCGGTGACGACGCCCTCGCCGAAGGCGGCGTGCACGACGTCCTCACCGAGGCGGAACGCGACGGCGGTCTGCGGCGAGCCGGAGGCAGCCCACTCGCCGCCGGTGGAGCCGTTGTCGCCGCCGGAGCCCGAGCCGCCGAGCAGCGCGGTCGCGCGCCTGCCGCGGCCGAGGCCGGCCGCGATCGGCCCGCTCGACGCGCCGATCCGCAGACGGTCGCTCGGCTCTACCTCGTCGAGCAGCTCGGCCGGGATCTCGCCGAGGAAGCGGCTGCGCAGGCCCATCGTCTGCGCGCCGAACACGGCGCGGCGCTGGGCGTAGGTCAGGTAGAGCTCGCGCATGGCACGCGTCACGCCGACGTAGAACAGGCGCCGCTCCTCCTCGAGGCCGCCCTCGTCGAGCGCGCGCGAGTGTGGGAAGACGCCCTCCTCGCAGCCGGCGATGAAGATCGTCGGGTACTCGAGGCCCTTCGCGTTGTGCAGCGTCATCAGCGTGACGAGACCCTCGTCGTCGCTGCGCGCGTCGGCGTCGGCGACGAGCGCGACCTCCTGCAGGAAGACCTCCAGCGTGTCGTTCTCGGCCTCGGCCGTCGCGTCGAACTCGCGGCCGACCTCGACGAGCTGCTCGAGGT
The DNA here is from genome assembly GCA_035473995.1 of Solirubrobacteraceae bacterium. Lineage (GTDB taxonomy): Bacteria > Actinomycetota > Thermoleophilia > Solirubrobacterales > Solirubrobacteraceae > Palsa-744. The sequence continues at coordinate 7,468 of DATINR010000081.1, read as the reverse complement.
TCTCGATCCGCCCCTGCGCCTCGATCGTGCGCTCGGCCTCGAGCGCCTCGACGTAGCCCGTCTGCGAGAGCACCGCCTCGATCAGGTCGCCGACCGGCACGCCGTCGCCGCTCGCGCCGCTCGCTGCGTCGATGTCGAGGGAGAGCTCGTCGTCCTCGCGCTCGGGCGTGCCGTCGTCGTCGGCCGTGCCGGCGAGCTTGCGCAGCTCGGCCATCGTGTCCATGAAGCGCCTGAGCGCCTTGATCGCGGCCGTGCCGAGCCCGGGCACCTCCTCGGGCGCAGCCGCCGCCTGCCAGACCGAGATGTCGGCGGCGTCGGCATGCGCGAGCACGCGCGCCAGCGAGGTCTGCCCGAGCCCACGCCTCGGCGAGTTGGCGATCCGCGTGAAGCTGACCACGTCGAACGGGTTGGCCAGGAACAGCAGGTAGGCGATCGCATCCTTGATCTCGGCGCGCTCGTAGAACTTCGTGCCGCCGATCACCTGATAGGAGATCTCGCGGCGCACGAGCGTGTCCTCGATCACGCGCGACATCGCGTTCGTGCGGTAGAGCACTGCGATCTCCTCACGCGAGGCGCCCTCGTCGACGAGCCGCTCGATCTCGCCGACGACGAAGCGCGCCTCGGCATGCTCGTCGTCGAGCCCGCGCAGGTGGATCTGATCGCCCTCGCCGCGATCGCTCCACAGGCGCTTGGCGATGCCGCCGCGGTTGTTCGCGATCACCGCGTTGGCGGCGCGCAGGATCGTCTCGGTCGAGCGGTAGTTCTGCTCGAGCTTGACCACGCGCGCGTCGGGGAAGTCCTCCTGGAAGTCGAGGATGTTCTTCACCTCGGCGCCACGGAACGAGTAAATCGACTGGCTGTCGTCCCCGACCACCGCGAGATTTCGGTGACCGGGGATGCTCAGCCTGTTTCCGCGTGCCGGCTCCTCGCGCCCACCGCCGACCAGCAGCTGCAGCATCCGGTACTGCGCGTAGTTGGTGTCCTGGTACTCGTCGACGAGTACGTGGCGGAACGCAGTCTGGTAGCGCTCGCGCACGTCCTCGAACAGCTCGAGCAGGTTCACCGTGCGAAACAGCAGATCGTCGAAGTCCATCGCGTTCATCCGCAGCAGGTCGCGCTCGTACAGTTCGTAGACGTCGGCGAGCATCTCCGCGAACTGCGAGTCGGCGGCGTCTTCGCGCAAGTCCGAAGCCGAGCGCAGGCGGTTCTTGGCGGCCGAGATCTGGTTGTGCAGCACGGCCGGCGTGTAGCGCTTGGGGTCGACGCCGACGGCGTCGGCACAGCGCTTGGTCAGCCGCCGCGCGTCGGCCTGGTCGTAGATCGTGAACTGGCGCGTGTAGCCGAGGCGCTCGGCCTCGACCCGCAAGATCCGCGCGCAGGCGGCGTGGAAGGTCATCAGCCACATGCCGCGCGTCGCGCGCCCGAGCAGTCGTTCGACGCGCCCCGCCATCTCCTTTGCCGCCTTGTTCGTGAACGTGATCGCGAGGATCTCGTTCGGCTGGGCCTCGTCGGTGTAGATCAGATGCGCGATGCGGTGGGTCAGGACGCGCGTCTTGCCGCTGCCTGCGCCGGCCAGGATCAAGAGCGGCCCCTCGCCGTGCGTGACCGCCTCGCGCTGGGGCTCGTTGAGGCCTTCCAGCAGCTCTTGAAGACGTTCGGCGTGGGGGTTCGCGGGCATGGCCTCAGCATAGGTGTGCCGGCGGCCAACCGCCCGGCCCGCCGGTCGTCCCCGAACGGGGGATCGTCCCCGCTAGAAGCCTTCGTTTCTGCAATCGCGTCGCAGCTGCGTCAGGAGCCGCCTTGCCTGCGCATTGCCTGTTTTCAGCAAGTACAGAAAGTTCTCAAGCGTCCCCTCGTCTTCGTACATTCCACCGGCGGTTGTCACACATTCGACTTGGACGGAATTTTCGCCTGAACCGAAATGCGCGGCGTAATAGCTGTGCGCGCCCAAGCGAAATCCCATGAAGCCCGCTTCTCGGACCGTTTGCCGCGGTGTCCTAGGCAGTAGGGCGATATCGAGCCGGTCGGCGTAGTTCGATCCACACTCCCTGCCGGGACTGCCCCTGCGCAGCGCCGCGTCGGCCGCTCGCATGCTTGCCGGATCGTGGCCTCGCTTGGCTTCGCCGATCAGGATGTTCACGTTTCTTTCGAGCGAATCGGCCGATCTCAGCGCTGTGTCGTAGCCCGCGCCACAGATCGCAACGATGTCTCGCTGCGCGCGTCGAGCGTCGGGCCGCAGGCCTGCCGACGAGCCCCCGCCACATCCGGCGAGTACACAGAGCAGCGCAATGACGGTCGATGCGATTCTCACCCGGCGCATACGGGCGTGGACGCTACAGAAGCGATTGCGCGGGCTGACGTGGAGATTGCCGAGAAGGTGTGCGGCGAGCCGACTTTCGCCCTCGCCGAATGATTAGGAGGCCAGCCGGCGCGTGGCGAGCGGGCGAGGCGGATACGCAGCTTTGATCGCCACCGACTTCTGACACGCGTTTCTCACTGGCTACGCAGGGCGCCCGGCGTCAGCCGTCAGCCGCCCGCCGGGTTCGGCCCCTTGACCGTCCGCAGCGGCCTGACCTCGGCAACCGGCTCCGGACTGTCCTCCGACAGCTCAGCCACCGTCCGTTCCAGTGCCCCGATCCGGCTCGCCAAGCCTTGAATCGCCTCGGCGATCGGGTCAGGCAGGTGGATCCAGTCGGCGTCGGGCCCCTCCGGCCGGCGGCCCTCGACGCGCACCGGGTGGCCCGGGTTGCCGACGACGGTGGAATTCGGCGGCACGTCGGTGATCACGACGCTGTTCGCACCGATCTTCGCGCCGTGGCCGATCGTGATCGGGCCGAGCAGCTTCGCTCCCGAGCCAATCGTCACGTTGTCCTGCACCGTCGGGTGGCGCTTGCCCGTGGCGAAGCCCGTGCCGCCCAGCGTCACGCCCTGGTAGAGCGTCACGTTGTCGCCGATCTCCGCCGTCTCGCCGATCACCACGCCCGTGCCGTGGTCGATGAACAGGCCACCGCCGATCGACGCCTTCGGGTGGATCTCGATCCCCGTCAGCATGCGCGTCAGCATCGAGATCATCCGCGGGAGCAGCGCCACGCCCGCCGCGTCCAGCGCATGCGCCACGCGATGCGCCAGCAGCGCGTGGATCCCGGGCCACGTCGTGAGGATCTCCAGCTGCCCCACGTCGCGCGCCGCCGGATCGCGCGTACGCGCCGCCTGCACATCACGGCGCAGCTCCTTTGCGACCCGCGCGAGCTCGAAGCCGGCCATCTCAGAAGCGTAGCGCCGAAACAACGAGATAGTTGAGCGTGCAGCTATTCTCGCGCCGTCCGCTCGGCGGTCATCGGCCCCGTGAGGGGCCCATCAAAAAGGTCATTACGGCTGCGTGCCCACAGCGTCGTTTTGACGACACGCGTCTGACGGTGCACGGTGGACAGCCGCGTGCTACCGATCAGAGATCGTCCAGCACGTGGGTGGCCGCCGGGTGCCGTCAGGGGGCGAAGAAAGCTTGGGAGACGTAGCGCTCGCCCGAGTCCGGCATCACGACCACAATGCGCTTGCCCTTCGACTCCGGCCGCTGCGCCACCTCGAGCGCCGCCCACAGCGCCGCCCCGCACGAGATGCCCGCCAGCAGTCCCGCCCGTTTCGCGCACGCCCACGCCGTGTGGATCGCGTCGTCGTCTGAGACCGCCATCACCTCGTCGAGCAGCTCGCGGTTGAGCACCGGCGGCACGAAGCCCGCGCCGATGCCCTGGATGCGGTGCGGGCCCGGACGCTCGCCCGACAGCACCGCCGAGCCGCGCGGCTCGACCGCCACCACCCGCAGCTTCGGGTTGCCCCGGCGCAGGTACTCGCCCACGCCAGTGATCGTCCCCCCCGTGCCCACGCCCGCCACCAGTACGTCCACATCGCCGTCCAGCGCCCGCTCGATCTCCGGGCCCGTGTGTTTGCGGTGGGCCTCCGGGTTCGCCGGGTTCGTGAACTGGTCCGGCAGGAACACGTCCGCATCCCGCGCCATCGCCTGCGCCGCCTCCACGGCCTCGCTCATGCCGCCCATCGACTCCGTCACCTCCACGCGTGCCCCGTACAACCGCAGCAGACTCTCGCGCTCGCGGCTCATCCCCTGCGGCAGCGTCAGCACCAGGTCATAGCCCTTCGCAGCGCACACGAACGCCAGCGCGATCCCCGTGTTGCCGCTCGTCGCCTCCACGATCGTCGTACGGCCCGGCTCGATCCTGCCCTCCGCCTCCGCCGCTTCGATCATCGCCACGCCGATCCGGTCCTTCACGCTGCCGCCCGGGTTGAACGACTCGAGCTTCGCGAACAGGCGCACCCCGTTGTCCGCCGCAGGCGTGCCCGCCAGCATCTCGCCCAGCTCGACCAGTGGGGTGTTGCCCACAAGCTGCGAAATGTTGATCGGGATTGGGGCCATACGGCCCCGACAATAGTGAACGAGGGCCTCAGCGCCGTCCCCGCACGGCGCCGTACCCATGCGTGAGCGTCAGCGCCCGAGCGTGACCTTCTTCGTTTTCTTCCACGCCAGGCGCACGCTCGCGCTGCGAGCCAGCTTCGGCGCCGGTACCGAGCGCACGACCGACAGGCTCGCGTTGAGCTTGCGTCCGTGGCTCGCGAACAGCTTGCGGCCCGCCTTGTTCAGATTGATCTTCAGCACTTTGCTGCTCGCCGAGCCCATCGCGAACGACGCCGTGCCGATCGTCTGCAGCTTCGGCCGCTTGCCGCGCTTGGCCCTGTTGAAGCTCAGCGTCAGCTTGCCGCTGCACGCCCCCGCCCCCGTGCGCTGCAGGCGCAGCGCCACCGTGCGCGAGCCGGTCACAGCCAAGCGCTTGCTGCGCAGGCTCAGCACGCACGCCCCGCCCGAGCTCGTCGTGCCCAGCACGCCGCCGCCCGCGAGCTTCGGGCCGCCGGCGCCGCTCGTCGTCTGGGTGCCCGTGCCGTCCCCGCCTCCACCCGGCAGCGGGTCTTTGCCTTTGCTCGTGTAGTGGAACTGGTCGCCCGGCCTGTTGATCGGGCTGACGCCCGACGGTGTCTTGACAGTCACGTCGACCGTGCCCGTCAGACCCGGCGGTGCCACCGCTTCGATCGTCAGCGCCGAGACCTTTTCGAACGTGGCCGGCGTCGAGCCGAAGAACACCTGTTCCGCTCCCGTGAAGTTTTCGCCCTTGACCGTCACCGTGATACCCGCTTCACCTGAGCCCGGCACGACGTTCGCGACAGCCGGCGGGGGCAGTGTCAGGCCCGGCAGGAAAACCCACGCTGCGCCGACCTTGTTGTCGTCGTGCGGACCGCCCACGCCGAGAACCCCGCCGTCTTTCGAGATCGCAACCGCCGCGCCCTGCCAGCTTCGGCCATTCCCCGCCCCTTCTCGGCCTCCCAGACGTTCTTTTTCGGCCTGCCAGCTCGAGCCCGAGCGCGTGAGCACCGTCACCAGGCCGGTCGCTTCCGCCCGCGGCGAGCCGACCGCGCCGAGCGTGCCGTCGCCCGACAGCGCCACGCTGTAGCCGAAGTGCAGTTCGCCCGGCCCGCCCGTGAGCTTCGCTGCCTGCTGCGCGAACGAGCCGCCCGAGCGCCCGAACGGCCACACAGCACCCTGACCTTCCGCGTCGGTCAAACCCCCGATCAGCGCCTCCGTCGCGTCGCCCGAAAGCGCCACGCTCTTGCCGAAGTGCCCTGGGCCGCTCTCACCTTCCCCCGTCAGCTTGCCCGCCTGCTGGCTCCAGCTCGAAGCGCCACGCGTGAACACCCACGCCGCGCCCACGAAGCCCGCGTCGCCCGGACCGCCGATCAGCGCCGTCTTGCCGTCGCTCGAGAGCGCCACGCTGCGACCGAAGTGGGCGATGCGGCTCTGTTCTGAGTCGGTCAGCGCCGGCCCGTCGGCCAGCCAGCCCGAGCCTTCATGCTTGTACACCCATGCGCTGCCTCGCTGCGAGACCGCCGAAGGATCGCCTACCAGCGCCGTTTCGCCGTCCGCCGACAGCGCCACACTGCGGCCGAAGCGACCTTCGCCGGCGCCCGAGGTTCCCTTGAGCACAGCCGTGCGCGTCCACGTCGAGCCCGTGCGGGTAAACACCACGGCGCTGCCCGGCGTCGTCGTCGCCGACGGTTCCCCAACCAGCGCCGTGTTGCCGTCCGCCGACAGCGCCACGCTGGCGCCGAATGCGCATTCGCCCGCTTCTTCGGGAGATTCTTCCGTGCACTGTTCTTCCAGGCTCAAGCCTTTCGGCGGTTCCGCCGCCGTCAACTTCGGTCCCTGCTGCACCCAGGAGGAGCCATTGCGCACGAACACCCATGCCGCCCCGTCGTTCGGGTTCTGATCGCGCGGGCCGCCCACCAGCAGCGTGCTGCCATCCGCCGACAGCGCCACGCTCGTGCCGAACAGTCCCGCGCCTTCCTCTTCGCCGGCCGTCAGCTTTGTGCCGGCCTGCACCAGCGGGTCGATCCGCAGCGGGTAGCGTGCGTTGCTCGCGTCCACCTCGATCAGCAGGTGACCGGCTCGCAGCGCGAGCCGCGTGGGCAGCGCCCGGCCGCTCGCGTCCGTACTCAGCAGGTCGCCGTAGCGCAGCTGCGCTTCGCCGCGCTGAAGCGTGAAGCTCTGGCCGTTCGCCGCCAGCCGCGCGCGGGCGTTCGCCGCCAGCGCCAGCTCGACCGTCAGCGGCGCATCCGGCGCAGCCGTCCGCGCCCTCGCCGGTTCACGCAGCAGCGTGAAGCCCTGCTCGAGGCCCGCCGGGCCGTTTGCGTACCACTCGCTCACCGCGCCGCGCGCGTAAGTCGCGCGGTTCGAGTACGCCGTCGGAGTGGCCGCCGCAGCCGTCTCGCGCGTGCCCTCGCCGAAGCCCACCGAGCGCAAGCTCAGGTGAAGGTTGAGGGCTGCCTTGCTGACCGTCACACCGCTCGTCGCGAAGCGCGCACCGAGTCCCTGCGCTGCGTTGCTCGCAGCGAGACCGACGTGAGCTGTGGCGTGGACGTGGAACGCCGGTCGCGCCGCGCCGAGCGCCGCCGAGACCTCCGCGCGAGCAGCCGCCGGGATGCTCGCCGTCGCGGAACTCGCCGAGCGTGCCGGTGCACCTCCTTCGCCGATCGACGGACCGAAGCCTGTCGTCAGCGCCACCGTCAGCGCCAGCACGAGCAGCGCCGTCGCGAGCGCCGTCCCCGTGAGGACACGCCGGCGGCGAGCGATCAGCACCGATGCGCTCGGCGCCGTCACTGCCCTGGATGATGCGGTCGCCGTTGCGCGATCCATCGCTTGCAGCGGACTCATCGTCGGAGGTCCATCCCTTCAGTTGTCTCGCATCGCCAATCGCCGAAAACCCGAAATGCGGTGTGCACTCCCCCGCCTCACGTCCTCCCGGCGCCCCTTCTCTTCACGCAAAGTAAACCCAAAATGACGCCAAGTCAATGCGCGACCGATTTCTTATCCAACTGTCCAAAACGCCCGTACTTAGGGCTTGTCAAAGGG
>DATINR010000080.1:0-8919 GCA_035473995.1 Solirubrobacteraceae bacterium | reverse complement strand
TTCCGTGGGCCGATGTCCCGTGTTTATTGGTTTCGTCGTCCTCCCGAGCGGTTAGCCTGCTCGCAGTAACGACACCCATGAAGGGAGTGGTATGACCAAGAACGAGCTGGCCGAGCAGGTCGCCAGTCGAAACGGACTGGCAGCCAGTCAGGCCCGACAGGTGGTGGAGAGCGTCATCGACGTCGTCTCCGACGAGCTTGCCGCTGGGGGTGAGGTCGCTCTTGCCGGCTTTGGCAAGTTCAGCGTCAGCCACCGTGCTGCGCGGCAAGGACGCAACCCGTCGACCGGCGAGACGATCAACATCGCGGCGAGCAAGGCTGCGAAGTTCTCGGCGGCGAGCGCGCTGAAGAAGCGCCTCAACGGCTGATCGCCCGCTTGGCGCGATCCCCAGAGGTCGCCCGGCCCGTATAGGGACCGGCGACCTCTGGGTGCCGCAGGCGCCCAGCCGGCCAAGCCCGTAGCGCTCGAGGGCCCTGCGCGGAGCTGACGGCGATGGGCACTCGCTGGGCGCTTGCTCGCACCGAGCGCAAGCTCTTCTCGCTCGCTAAGCCGGCGTTTAGGCCGGCGCGGGAGGCTGTGCGCGACAGCTTCCCTCCAAACCTCCGGGCGGTGCCGCATGAGACAGACAGAGCGCAGGCGCAGGGCCCCAGCCGCACGCTACGACTCCCTGCAGAGCTTCTATTCGGCCGACCAGCGCCGCGTGCACTCGCGCGAGTGCGACGTCGGCCTGTGGTGGCGCGAGTCGGCCGACGGGCCGCTGCACCGCGCCGCGTGGGTGCGCGACACGGGCGAGCTGTACCTCGTGCGCCTCGGCCCGCATGAGCAGGGCGGCGGCCGCGTCGAGGTGCTCGCGATCGTCGACGAGCAGGAGCGGCTCGAGCAGGCGCTCGACGGATGGCGCAAGCGCTGCGGCGAGCCGCAGTCGCTGGCCTGGCTTCGCGAGCGCGCGCGGGCGATCGGCGGGCGCGTCCGTGCCAAGCGAGCCGAGGCGGCCGCGGCCGTGGCCGGCGCAGGCGCCGTGCTCGCCGCCGGCCTGTCGATGGCCGCCGAGCTCGCCTAGCGCCGCGCCCGGCCGACGTCCCCGCTAGCCGCGCGGGCCGTCGAAGCGCTCGAGGCCGTCCTGCGGGATCGGCTCCCACGGCGCCGCCGAGGCGACGTGCTGGCGATGGCTCGGGCGGATGCCCGGGTCGCCATCGAGCGTGCCCAGGCGGATCGCGACCTGCTCGTCGGCGAGCGGATCGCCGCTGAACACGGCCGAGCCGCAGCGCGAGCAGAACAGCTTGGGCTTGCCGTCGGGCGGCGTGAACGCGGCCAGCACGTCCTCGCCCTGCAGCAGCTCGAAGCCGTGCCGGGGCACGCGGCCGTTGGCCGAGGAGCCCGTGCCCGTGCGCCGCTGGCAGCGGGTGCAGTGGCAGTAGCCGGCCGAGAGCAGCGGCGCGGTCAGCTCGAAGCGCACGGCGCCGCACAGGCAGCCGCCCTGCAATGGCGACTGCGGGGAGGGGGGACGGGCGTCGGCCATCGCGCGATCCTATGCGTCCAGGCCGAGCGCCTGCGCGACCGCCGCGTCGCCGAGGCTGTCCGCCTGCATGCTCGCGCCGGCGACCTCGGTGCCGGCGAAGTAGGGCACGGCGATCACGAACATGCCGGCCGCCGCGGCCGAGGCGACGCCGATCGGCGAGTCCTCGAGCGCGACGGCATCGGCCGCGCTCACGCCGAGCAGGCGACACGCCTCGAGGTAGATGTCGGGCGCCGGCTTCGGGTGCTCGACGTCGTTGGCCGAGACGACCGCCGCGAACGGCCCGTCCGGGTAGAGGCCGGCGCTCTCCAGCGTGCGCTGCACGAACTCGCGCTCGGAGTTGGAGGCGAGCGCCAGCGGCACGCCCGCCTCGCTCAGCCGCTCGAGCAGCCGTCGCGCGCCCGGTCGCGGCTCCACACCGGCGAGCGCCTCCTCCATCACGAGTGCCAGCAGCGCGTCCATCAGCGCCTCGCCCGCGCCCGCGCGCTCGAGCAGCACTTCGAGCTTGGCGGCCGCCATCGTGCGCGAGGAGCCGATCAGGATGCGCTTGTGCTCGAGCGTGAACGTGCGCCCGAGCCCGGCGAACAGCTTCTGCTCGGCGCGCGTCCACGCCTCCTCGGTGTCGAGCAGCAGCCCGTCGTTGTCGAACACCACCGCCGCGGGAGCTCTCACGCCAAACATCATCTCTTCAATAAATAATTAAAGGACGGCGAGCAAGCAGCGGACTACAGAAGATCGCTGCAAATGCCGAAAAAGCGGCATGGAAGCTCTCGAGCGCGCCCGCTTCGCGTCCGTGCGCAGCAGCGCCCCCTTCGCCGTCGCCGCCCTGCTCGCTTGGGTCACCGTGCCGATCGCGACCTCGGTCGATTGGACGGAGTACGCGCTGGCCGCCGCCCTGCTCGTGTTGTGCGGCATCTGCCACGAGCTCCTGCCCAGGGGCATCGGGCGGATCGTCCCCGAGCTGATCTTCCTCGCCGCGCTCGGCCTGCTGCGCGACGCCGGCGGCGGCACCGCCTCGGGTGCGAGCGCCGTCGCGATCGTGCCCATCTTCTACGTCGCCCTGCACAGCGAGTCGCGCCGCGACCTGTATGTGCTGCTCGGCGGGCTCGCCGTCTTCTACATCGCCCCGATCCTGATCGTCGGGCCGCCGGCCTATCCGCACACCCAGTACCGCGCCGCGCTGCTCGTCGTCGCCGTCAGCTCGATCATCGGCCTGGCCACGCAGCGCCTCGTCGCCGCCGTGCGCGAGCGGGCCGAGGAGGCGCGCGAGCGCGAGCGCATGCTCGAGGAGCTCAGCGCCGTCGCGCGCGGCCTGTTCGCCAGCGAGCAGGCGCGCGCCGACGTGTGCGCCGCCGCCAAGACGATCGGGCGGGCGAGCGTGGCCGTGCTGTTCGAGCCCCTGCCCGGCGGTTCGGCGATGCGCCCGAGCGCGTTCACCGGGCCCGACGACGGACGGCCCGAGCTCGGCGAGAGCGAGATCTCACTCGATCGCCCCAGCGCCGTGCGCGACGCGTTCCGCAGCGGCCGCTCGCTGCTGGTCGCCGAGAACGTCGCCGCGCAGGTCGGCAGCGTCGAGCTGTGGACGGCCTCCGGCATGCCCCAGACCGTCCTCTACGAGCCGTTGCTGCGCGGAGTCGAGACGATCGGCGTGCTCGTCGTCGGCTGGCCCGGAGACGTCAAGGCCGACGGCCCGCGCATCAGGGTCGTCGAGCTGCTCGCGCACGAGGCCGCCGCCGTGCTGACCCGCGCCGATGCGCTCACGGCGCTCAGCGACCAGGCCCAGACCGACCCGCTGACCGGCCTGCCCAACCGCCGCGCCTGGGATGCGCGCGTGGCCGAGGCGCTCGACGAAGGCGCGGGCTTCACCGTCGCGATGCTCGACTTCGACCACTTCAAGCAGTACAACGACACCTACGGCCACCCCGCCGGCGACCGCCTGCTGAAGGAGACGGCCGCCATGTGGCGCGAGCAGGTGCGCTCGGGCGATCTGCTCGCGCGCCTCGGCGGCGAGGAGTTCGGGCTGCTGCTGCTCAACTGCAACCCCGAGCGCGTGCGCGAGGTGATCGAGCGCCTGCGCGGCGCCGTCTACCACGACCGCACGTGCTCGGTTGGCTTCGCCGTGCACCGCCCCGGCGAGTCCTCCGAGCAGGTCACAGCGCGCGCCGACGCCGCCCTGTACGAGGCCAAGAAGTCCGGGCGCGACCGCGTCTGCATGAGCGCCGCGTAGGCCACACGAGCCGCGAAAGATTTTTCATCGGGCGCGTGAAGTTCGTGCTTCGCGGTGTGTCTCAAGGACATCGACAACCTACCGACCGCCGATTGCGGTCGAAGGAGGCTTTACAGATGAGACGGATGATCATTACCGCGGTAGCGACCGTGTCGCTGGCTGCGCCGAGCGCCGCCCTCGCACACAACGGCGAGCATCATCGCGCGGGCGAGCGCCACCACCACCACCGTGGCCACCACCGCCACGCCCACGTGCTCGCCTTCCACGCGCAGGCGCCCGCGAGCTCGACGAGCGGCACGAGCTCGCCCAGCTCGGCGCCCGCCTCGGAGGACAAAGCAGGCACGATCGCCTCGTTCACGGGCGGCGTGCTCACGATCACGCTGAACGACGGCTCGACCGTCAGCGGCAAAGTCACCGAACGGACCGAGATCGAGTGCCCCGCGCCGAGCATGAGCGCGAGCGCAGCCGATGTCTCAGGCCACGACGGCGGCGATGACAACGGCTTCGACGACCGCGGCAACGACGGCAGCGGCCAATCGGGCCCCTCCGACGGCCGCTCCGGCCATGACGACAACGGCCAGGACGACAACGGCCAGGACGCGGCCGAGCACTGCACGAGCGCCGCGCTCGTGCCCGGAGCGAGCGTCAAGGAGGCCTTCCTCAGCGTCGGCGGCGAAGGCGCCACTTGGGTCAAGGTCGAGCTGTAGGCAGCACTCGAGATTCTCGGGCCGGGGTAAGGATCGGGCGATTCCGGCGTCTTCACAGACGAAGGGAATGCAAATCCGACGATGAGCCCGAGAATCTCGATCCGCCTGCTGGCGACCCAATCGGACCAGCGCCTGGTCGCGCTCGCCCGCGAGGGCCACGAGCGCGCCTTCGAGGCGCTCGTGCACCGCTACCGGCGCCCGCTGCTCCGCTACGCGCGGCGCATGCGCCTGTCCGAGGCGCGCGCCGAGGACGTGCTGCAGCAGTCGTTCATGCAGTCGTGGATCGCGCTCTCCGGCGGAGCGAGCGTGAACGACGTGCGCAGCTGGCTCTACCGGATCGTGCACAACGTCGCCGTCAACGCCATGCGCGGTCCCGCCGGCGAGGCGCACGGCGAGCTGACGCAGGCCGTGGAGGATCGGGCGGGGCTCGCCGGCGTGTCGAACCTCGAGCGCACGATCGCGATGCGCGATGCGCTCAGCGACGTCGCCGCGCTGCCCCGGATGCAGCAGCAGGCGATCTTCCTCACGGCCGTCGACGGGCAGAGCCACGACGAGGTCGCCGGCGTGCTTGGGATCTCCGAAGGCGCTCTGCGCGGACTGCTCTACCGGGCCAGGAGCACCCTGCGCAGCGCCGCCGCCGCGCTGACCCCACCGCCGCTTCTCGCCTGGGCATCTGCAGGAGCGAGCTCGGGCGGCCCGAGCGCCGAGCGACTCGCCGAGCTGAGCGCCGGCGGCGGCGCGGCGGGGCTCGCCGGGCTGCTCTTCAAGGGCGCCGTCGTAGCCGTCACCGCCGGGGCCGTGGCCACCGGCACGAGCGTGCTGAGCGTGCACCATCGTGCCCGCCCCGACGCAGCCCGGGCGCACGACGCGAGCACTGAGCTCGCAGCCTCTACAGGCTCGTTCGCGCTCGCCTCCGACTCGCAGTTCCCGCGTGGGCTTGCGGGCCTCTCCCGACCCGCCGCCCGGCACGAGCGCTCGGGCGAGGGCCGGTACGGCCGTCGCGGGTCCTCACACGACGGGAATCGGCACGGCGGCGGCTCGGGCGAGCGTCGCGGCGGCGAGCCCGCCCAAGCAGGTGGAGACGACGACGTGCTCGCCTCCGGCGACGGCAGTGGCCGCCGCTCGTCCGGATCGGCAGGGCGTGATGGCTCGGGCTCGGGAGACTCGGTCAGCGGCAGCGGGGGGCGCGACTCGAGCGGCAGCGGGGCAGGCAGCGTCGAAGGGCAGAGCTCGGGCGGACGGCAGGGCTCGAGTGGCGATGGGTCGGGCGGGGGCGGCTCAGGCGGCTCCGACGCTTTGCTCGCCGACTCGAGCGGCTCGGGCGCTGACTCCTCCACAACGTCCGTGACCGACCAGACGAGTGGGGCATCGCCGACTCCCATCGCCGGTGCAGAAGGCGAAGTCGCCACCGTCTCCGCCGATCGCCGGAGCGGCAAGGGCGGCTCTTAGGAACTACGGCTGGCGGCGCTGGGCCGAAGGCTCTGCCAGCAGCCGCTCGAACAGCGCGAGGTACTCGAGCAGGTGGTCGGGGCCGAGGAACAGCTCGCGCGCGCGGCTGTGCGCCGCGCCGCCGATGCGCGCGGCGTCGCGAGTGCGATCGAGCAGCGTCGAGACGGCGCCACCGAATGCCGGCAGGTCGTGTGGGTCGCCGATCAGCAGCCCGCTCACGCCGTCGACGATCTGATCCTGGATGCCGCCCACGCTGGTCGCGACGATCGGCCGGGACTTCCACATCGCCTCGGCCACGGTGAGCCCGAAGCCCTCGGCGACGCTCTTCTGGCATACGACGGACGCGTGGCGCTGCAGCGCGTTGACGATCGCGGCGTTCTCGTCGGGGTCGTCCATCGGGATGCACGCGAGGTGCACGCGCGCGCGAGCGCTCGGGTCGAGCTGCGACCACGCCTGCTGCACTTCGGCGAGCACCTCCGGGCCCTCGGGGTCGTCGGCGACGCCGTCCGTCGCCGGCCCGGCCAGCATCAGGTGCGCCTGCGAGCCGGCGAGGACGTGACGAACGAAGCCGTCGAGCACGCCGAGCGGATCCTTCAGGCGATCCCAGCGCGAGACCTGCAAGACGAGCGGCGTCTCCGCTTGCAGGCGCGATTCCTCGACCAGCGCGACCTGGCGCTCGACGCTGCCCGTTCGCCCGTTCGCCCGTGTGTAGCTCGCCGGCTGCAGCCGCTCGCCCTCGACGATCCCGCCGGCGGCGAGAATCGCGCTCACCGTGTCTGCGTCGAGCTCCTGGTTCTTGACCGAGAAGACGTCGATCGAGGGGTGGATGAAGGCGAGACGCTCCGCCGTCAGCCCGCCCCACGCGTAGCCGGGGCGCGAGAAGATGCAGACGTCTGCCTCCTGCGCGTAGGGCAGCAGAAAGCGCCACGCCTCGAGCGCGAGCTCGCTCGGGCCGTCGTAGCCGACGTGTGAGCGCCACGCGATGCGCGCGCCGCTCTCGCGCAGCAGCGGGATCAGGCCGGCCGTCTGCGGATCGTGCAGGATCACCAGATCCTCGCTGCCCACAAGCTCGAGCAGCGCGCTCGCGTACTCGCCCAGCGACGCCTCGTAGCTCGCGCGCTCGGTCGCCCCCAGCGGACCCCCGTCGCCGGCGCTTCCGTGCAGGCGGTTGTGCAGGCGCTTGGTCACCTCGAAGAAACTCGCACCGCCGCTGACCGTGACCCACCGGGCATCGACTCCGGCGCCGCGCGCGTAGCCGAGCAGCGAGTGGAGCATCTCCGCGACGCCGCCCCCGTACGCCGTCGAGTTGACGTTCCACACTGTGCGCCCGGCGAGCACGCTGCCGGCGCGCTCGATCCCCTCGCGGACGGCCTGCCACTGGGCCGGCTCGAGCACGTCGCTGAAGCGCTCGAGCGAGAGAAGCTCGAGCGGCACATGCCCAAGCGTCGCGCGCGGCCCCGAGTCCCCGTTCATCGTCGTCTCCTCACTTCCCTCGTGCCGGTCGTTGCCCCGCCGCATGCGACTGCGTCAATCTACGTCCCTGGCGGTGCGCTGACATCCGCGAAACTTACGCAGACGGCGCGCGGGAGCGAGGCGTCGGTGCGGCTCGCGTCTGCGGTCCTCCACGGTCGCACTACCGCAGTTGGCACGGATACTCCGGCACGCGGCGGTGGCGTAGCTTCCGGGCATGGCCGAAACATCTGCGACCGACGTCTCCCAGAGCACGACCCCCAGCGGGGATGCGGCGGTCGAGAGCGACGCAGCGAGCGCTCTGTTCACCGACGTGCTGTGCGCCGTCGATGGATCGCCCGGCGGCTTCGCGGCGGTCGAGCAGGCGGCGCGCCTGACGGGTCCGGACGGACGCATCACGCTGCTGCTCGTGACTTCTTTCAGGTCCGCCGGGGCGTCTCGGTCACCGGAGATCGGACCGCTGCGCGCGAAGGAGATACTCGACCGCGCCGTGGCGATCGCCGAGCAGGCATCCGTGCGCACGACCGTCGAGGTCGACCCGGCGGCCCCACCGGCCGAGGTGATCCTCGAATGGGCGGCCGAGCACGACCTGCTCGCGATGGGCGCCCCGAGCACCCCCTGGCCGGCCGGGATGTTCGCGGGAGGCCCGACCGCCAGCGCTGTCGATGCCCTGCGCACGCCGCTGCTTGCCGCGCGCCCGCTGTCGAGCGAGGGCACGTGGGGTGACGGGGCGATCCTCGTCGCAAGCGACGGGCTCGACGGTTCCGAGCAGCTCGTCGAACTGGCGGCGCGGCTCGGCAACGCGCAGGATGCCGACGTTCATCTGCTGCACGCCGCCACTCTGCGCTCGCGCGGGCGCCGCGACCGGATCGCCGAGCAGGGGCGAGCGCTCGAGCTGGCGCTCGAAGGATCGAGCAGCGTGAGGATCGAGTCCGGCAGCGCACGCACCGCGATCGCCGAGGTCGCGCGCGACGTGCAGGCTCATCTGATCGTAATGAGCAGCCGCCGGCTGCACGGCCCGCGCGCGATCGGCAGCGTCAGCCGGCACACCGTGCACAAGGCCGATTCCTCGGTGCTGCTTGTCCCGCCCGACCACCTGGTCGCGGCGTAGGGCGGGCGACTCAGGTCAGCCGCAGCCGGTGTTGTTGCCGCACGATGAACACGTGTAGCACGAGCCGGTGCGCTGCATCATGCCGCCGCACTGGCTGCACGCGGGGCCGAGGTCGAGTCCCTGCAGGCGCGCGGGCACGACCGGCGGGGTGTCGGTGAATGACGCCGAGGGTGCGCCGGAGCCGCCGTTGCCGCCCCCGCCGTTGCCGCCATTTCCGCCTGAGGCCCGAGGCGTGCTCTCGCTCTCCTCGACGCTCGCAGCAGGGCCCGCGGTGTCGGACGAGCTGACCGACTGCGCTGCCTCCTGCGCGGCCGCTTTCGCGCGCACAGCGGGCGTGAGGATGCCGAGCTCCTCCTGCGCGTCCGCGTCGAGGAAGCGCGAGGCCAGCCAGCGCATGATGTAGTCGGGCATCGACTTGGCGAACGGGATCTCGGGGTTC
>DATINR010000079.1:0-22153 GCA_035473995.1 Solirubrobacteraceae bacterium | reverse complement strand
ATGACGTCGGCGGCGAAGCCGTGCACCCACTCGCGGATGTCCTTCTGCTCCTGGCTGAGGGCTAGTGAGAAGGGGGCCTCCTGGGCGGCGGCGCCGGCGATGGCGTCGACGGCGGCTTCTGCGGTGGCGGTCGTGGGGGGGTCGGCGACGGTAGAGGGCGCTGGGGATGCTGGCATCGAGCTGTTCTCCTGTGACGGCTTGGGGACGGATCGAGAGGGGGAATACCGGGGCGTCATCGCGACGAAACCCGCGTTGCAATCAAGTTACCCGTTTTGAGGTTACTCCAAACGAGGTCATCGTCGTGTGGGAGGCGTCCGGCTCATACCAAGTCAAGAGGGCCGCGCGCGCGGCCGCAAGTGCTGTCTCCGATCACCGGCCGCCGTGCCCCTGATCTGCCCGCTGCGCGGCGGCCCGAGCGGAGTCGGCGATCCTCCCCGATCTAATGCGGTAATTCCGATCTTGTTTACCGGGTTGCTTTCCTCTACCATCACGAGGCCAATCATTTCGATGTCTTCGATTTTGTTCATTCATTCGATGAAGAAAGGTCCCATGAAAAAGCACTCCCTCGCAGTCCTGCTGGCGCTCGCAGCGGTCGCGGCCGGCCTCAGCGCCTGCGGCTCATCGAGCAGCGGAGGCGGCTCGAGCAGCGACCTCACGCTGGTCGCCTACTCGACGCCGCAGCCGGCCTTCGAAGCGCTGATACCGGCCTTCCAGGGCACTCCGGATGGCAAGGGAGTGAGCTTCAAGCAGTCCTACGGCCCCTCCGGCGAACAGAGCCGCGCGGTCGCCAACGGGCTGCACGCCGACGTCGTCGACTTCTCGCTCGAACCCGACGTCGAACGCCTCGTCAAGGCCGGCCTCGTCGACGCGAACTGGAACCAGAACGCCACGCACGGGTTCGTCAGCGATTCGGTCGCTGTGATCATCGTGCGCAAGGGCAACCCCAAGCACATCGAGGACTGGGCGGACCTGGTCAAGCCCGGCGTGCAGGTCGTGACGCCGAACCCGTTCACCTCGGGCGGCGCGCGCTGGAACATCATGGCCGCCTACGGCGCGCAGATCAAGGAGGGCAAGACGCCTGCGCAGGCGGAAACGTACTTGAAAGAACTGTTCAAGAACGTGGTCAGCCAGGACAGCTCGGCGCGCAACGCGCTGCAGACGTTCGTCTCCGGTCGTGGCGACGCGCTGATCGACTACGAGAACGAGGCGATCACCGACAAGCAGAAGGGCGAACCGGTCGAATACGTGATCCCGAAGAACACGATCCTGATCCAGAACCCGATCGCCGTCGTCGGCAAAGGCGCGGCGGCGGCCACGGCGCAGAAGTTCGTCGACTACCTGACCTCGCCGCCCGCCCAGGCTATCTGGGCCAAGCAGGGCTACCGCCCGGTGATCTCGGGCGTCTCGGCGGCCAACTTCCCGACGCCCCCGGGCCTGTTCACGATCGACACGCTCGGCGGCTGGAAGGAGGTCACGAAGGACTTCTTCGAACCCGAAACGGGGATCGTCACGAAGATCGAGCAATCGCTGGGAGTCTCCACTGCCAAATAGCGGCGCATCGGTTGCGGTAAAGCGCCTGCGTGCGCCCAGCCTGGGCGCACGCAGCGGCGGCGTGCTCGGCAAGGGGCTGCTCGGCATCTACCTGTCGGTGCTCGTGCTGCTGCCCGTCGCGGCGCTGCTGGCCAAGTCGGGCAGCGGCGGCACGGCGCAGTTCTGGCGCGAGGTCTCAAACCCCGAGGCCGTCGCCGCGATCAAGCTGACGCTGATCGTCTCGGCGATCGTCGTGGCGATCAACGCCGTGTTCGGCACGCTGATCGCGTGGGTGCTCGTGCGCGACGAGTTCCCGGGCAAGAAGATCGTCAACGCGCTGATCGACCTGCCGTTCGCGCTGCCGACGATCGTCGCCGGCGTCGTGCTGCTGGCGCTGTACGGCAAAGGCAGCCCCGTGGGCATCGACGTGGCCTTTACGCGAACGGCGATCGGCCTGGCGCTGCTGTTCGTCACGCTGCCCTTCGTCGTGCGCTCCGTCCAGCCCGTGCTGCACGAGCTCGACGTCTCGATGGAGGAAGCGGCCGAGTCGCTCGGCGCCTCACCGCTGACGGTGCTGCGCCGGATCGTGCTGCCGAGCCTCGCGCCGGCGATCATCTCGGGCGTCGCGCTGAGCTTCGCGCGCGCCGTCGGCGAGTTCGGCTCGCTGGTGCTGATCACGGGCAACCTTCCGTTCAAGACGGAGGTCGGCTCGGTCTACGTGTTCGGGCAGATTCAGAACGAAAACCTGCCGGCGGCTGCGGCCGTGTCGGTCGTCCTGCTCGTGGCGGCGCTCATCGTGCTCGCCGCTCTGACGCTGCTCTCGCGCTGGCGGTCCAAGCATGTCCTCTAGCGCATCCGGATCGCTCGCCCTCTCCCCCGCGCCCGCCGCACGGATGGCGCCGCGCGGCGGCGCTCCGGGCTCGGAGCGGGCCGTGCGCGCGCGCAAGTACGGCGTGCGCACGATCGCCCTCGGATACCTCGCGCTACTGCTGCTCGCGCCGGTCGCGATGATCTTCTATCGCACCTTCGAACACGGGTTGAGCCCCGTTTGGCACTCGATCACCGAAGCCAACGCGCAGCACGCCTTCTGGCTGTCGCTCGAGATCGTCGCGATCTCGGTGCCGCTGAACACGGTCTTCGGGATCGGCATGGCGCTGCTGCTCGAGCGCGGCCGCTTCAGGGGCAGGTGGCTGCTCGGGCTGCTGATCGACCTGCCGTTTGCGATCTCGCCGGTCGTGATCGGCCTGGCGCTCGTGCTCGCCTACGGCAAGACTGGCTGGCTCGGCGATTGGCTGACCGAAAACGGCATCCAGGTGATCTTCTCGGTCCCCGGCATGGTGCTCGCGACGGCGATCGTCTCGCTGCCGTTCGTCGCGCGCGAGACGATCCCGGTCCTGCGCGAGCTGGGAACGGATGCCGAGCAGGCCGCCTCGACGCTCGGCGCGAGTGGCTGGCAGACGTTCTGGCGGATCACGCTCCCGGGGATCCGCTGGGGCGTCGTCTACGGCGTCGTGCTCACGACGGCCCGCGCGCTCGGCGAGTTCGGCGCGGTCAGCATCGTCTCGGGGCGGATCGAGGGCCAGACGCAGACGCTGCCGTTGTTCGTGCAGGCGCGCTTTGAGAACTTCGACGCGACCGGCGCCTATACGGCCGCCGTCGTGCTGGCGCTGCTCGCGTTTGCGACACTGATCGCGATGAACCTGCTGACCCGGCGCACGCGCGCGGACACGGCCGTCTGATGGCGATCGAGGCCCGCCACGTGAGCAAGCGCTTCGGCGAGTTCGCCGCGCTCGACGACGTCTCTGTGACGGTCGACGACGGCGCGCTGATGGCGCTCCTCGGGCCGAGCGGCAGCGGCAAGTCCACGCTGCTGCGGATCATCGCCGGGCTGGAGAGCCCCGACGAGGGCGAGGTCGTGATCGGCGGCGAGGAGGTCACGGACACCCCTGCGCGCAGTCGCGGCGTCGGCTTCGTCTTCCAGCACTACGCGCCGTTCAAGCACATGACGGTCCACAACAACGTCGCCTTCGGGCTCAGCGTGCGCAAGCGCCCGAAGGGCGAGATCGAGCAGCGCGTGAAGGAGCTGCTCGGGCTCGTGCGCCTCGACGGCCTGGCCGAGCGCTACCCGTCACAGCTCTCGGGCGGTCAGCTGCAGCGCATGGCGCTCGCACGCGCGCTCGCCGTGCAGCCGAAAGTGCTGCTGCTAGACGAGCCGTTCGGCGCGCTCGACGCGCAGGTGCGCGGCGAGCTGCGCGAGTGGCTGCGCCGGCTGCACGACGAGATCCATGTGACGACGATCTTCGTCACGCACGATCAGGAGGAGGCGATGGAGGTCGCCGAGCAGATCGTCGTGATGAACGCCGGCAAGATCGAGCAGACGGGCACGCCGCGGGAACTGTACGAGTCGCCCAGCAACGAGTTCGTGATGTCGTTCATCGGCCCCGTCAACCGCATCGGCAACGCCTTCGTGCGCCCGCACGACGTGCAGATCCTCGCCGAGGACGACGGCAGCACGATCGAGGCGCTCGTCAAGCGCGTCGTGCACCTCGGCTTCGAGGTCCGCGTCGAGCTGACGCTGCCCGACGGTCGCGACATCTGGGCGCAGGTCACGCGCTCGGCCGCCGAGGAGCTCGAACTCGCCGACGGCCAGATCCTCGCCGTCCGCCTCCCCCAGCCGCGCGTGTTTGCGCCGGCCGCCTAGCGACGAGCCACGAGAAGCGCCAGGCTAGGCCGCCTCACGCAACTAGGAGCGGCGAGGGGCAAGTGATACAAGGACGCAGGGAGCGAAGTGTGCATTGCACACGAGCGAGCGAGGACGCCGTAGCACGCCGCCCATCGTCGTCCTAGCGCGTTTCCCAGGCCTCTTCGGCCTTCGTCAGCGCCATGACCTCTTTGGGCAGCTTGCCGGCGGCGACATCGGCGACGCTGACGTTCTCGAGCACTTTGCGCAGGTTGGAGCGCAGCGCGATCCAGACCTGCTGGAGCGACTCGGCCGAGCCGACGTACTCGATCTCCTCGGGGCGCTGACCGCGCACGCCGACGAGCGGGCCCTCGACGGCGCGGATGATCTGCGCGAGGCTGACCTCGCCGGCGGGCTGCGCCAGCCAGTAGCCGCCTTCGGGGCCACGCTGGCTGCGCACGATCCCGGTGGAGCGCAGCTGCGTGAGGATGTTCTCGAGGAACGACACCGGGATCCCCTGCGCCTGCGCCACGTCGTCGACCTTGCGCGGCGCGTCCTGCTTGCTCTCGGCAAGCTCGATCACGGCGCGCACCGCGTAGTCGGCCTTTGCTGTCACGTGCATTTGGTGATTCTCCCGAAAAGTTCGGCGGACGGCATCGCGCCGCCCGCTCGTCGGCTGATCCTATCCGTCGACTCAGCCTGGCCGCTTCGGTCCCTGCGAGAGGGAAGCAAGAGCCAGCAGCAGAAGTCCTGCAAACGGCGGCCATCGCGAGATCGGAGCACAGCCCGCCCGGCCGACGGCGCGGCTGTCTAGCATCCGTCCATGAGCCCGCGCTGGAACTGGGACTTCGAAGACGAGCAGCGGGCCTCGCGCAAGGCCGGCGCCTCACCCACGGTGCCCGCCCCGAGACCGCAGCCGCGCGACCCGGACGACCCGCGCGCGCGCATTCGCCGCCGCCGGCTCGGCGCACTGGCGGGCTTCGTGGCGCTCGTCGTCGTGCTGATCGCGGTGCTGTCGGGCTCACACGGCGGCGGCGCGACCTCCTCGGCGGGCACGCGGACGCGCCCGCACGTCGCGGCGCTCGCGCCGCCGCCCGTGGACGAGCTCGCGCGCGAAGAAAAAGGCGTGAACTCGGTGCTCTCCTACACGCCGTTCGTCAAAGAAGGCTCCACGCAGAGCAAGGACGTGGCGCTCACGTTCGACGACGGCCCGGGACCGTACACGCCCCAGATCCTTGACGTGCTCGAGCGCGAACACGTTCCGGCGACGTTCTTCGTGGTCGGCCAGGAGATCCACGACTTCGGCGCCTCGACAGAACGGGAGATCCGCGACGGCTTCGTGATCGGCGACCACACGGAGAACCATCCGGAGCTGGCCAAGCTCTCGGCGCACGACCAGCACGAACAGCTCTTCGAACAGGCCGCTCGCATCGAACTGCTCGGCGGGCGCAAGCCACGCTTGTTCCGCCCCCCGTATGGATCGTTCAACGCGACCACGTTCCACGAGCTGCATCAGATGAAGATGCTGATGGTGCTGTGGTCGGCGGACACCGACGACTACGAGCAGCCGGGCGTGGAAACGATCGTCAAACGCGCGATCGAAGGCGCCAAGCCGGGTGCGATCCTCTTGCTGCACGACGCCGGCGGCAACCGCGAACAGACGGTCGCGGCGCTGCCCCAGGTGATCCATGAGCTGCGCGCGCGGGGTTTTCACCTGGTCACGGTCCCGCGGCTGCTCGCCGACGACCCACCGCCCCGCGGGCTGCCGCTGCCGACGAGCCTCGCCGGCGACTGACGCGCAGTAAGGACGGCGCTGCCAGAGCGTGCGGCCCGGCTCAGTCGTTCAGCCGGATGCGCAGGTCTCGCAAGCGCCGTGGATCACGATCTCGTGCTCTGAGACGCGCAGCGGCAGTCGGTCGCTGAGCCGCCGGATGGCGCGCTCGAGCCCGTCGTCGGTGAACGGCTCCAGCCGCCCGCAGTGGTCGCAGACGAGGTGATGGTGATGGCCGGGACCCCCGCGCACGGGCTCGTAGCGGACCATCCCCTGCCCGATCTCGACGCGCTGCACGAGCCCGATCTCCTCGAGCTCGTCCATCACGCGGTAGACGCTCGCGCGCGAGACCTCGCGCTTGCGCGCGAGCAGCGCGTCCTCGATCTCGACGGCAGACAGCGCGCACGACTGCTCATCGAGCAATTCGAGGATCGCCCGGCGCGCACCGCCGCGGCGATAGCCGGCGGCGCTCAGCGCATCGGCTGCCTGCGCTGCCCAGCTCGACTTCTCGGTGGGCATCGTGCTCACGGGTGAAATTGTAGGTGCGCCCCGGCTCATCTACCGCTCGCCTCGTGCAGCGCTCGCGCGAGGCCTTCGAGCTGCGCCGACTGCCACTGCTCGAAGCTGTCGCCGGCGGGCGCGAGCGTCTCGGTCACGGTCGCGATCGGGATCCGCTGCTCGCGCGCGATCTCGTTGACGCGCTGTACGTCGGGCGTCACGTTCTGGCTGTTGAACACCCATATTGTGATGAGGCGCTTGCGCGCCTGATCGTCGACGGTCTGCTTGTCCTGGGCCGTCACGTCGTTGCCCTCGGCGATCGCCTCGGCGAAGCTGTAGGGGGTCAGCAGCTTCAGCCGGAGGTCTTCGCCGAGCGGCTGGAAGATGCTCTCGCTGTAGCCGACCGGGGTGCCGGCCCAGCGGGCGCGGATCTCACGTCGCAGTGCGTCGTAGCGAGCGAGGTCGTGCGCCAGGAAGGCTTGCTTCCGCTGCGCGAAGTAGGAGGCGGCGCTCGGCTCGAGCCGGTCGTAGCCGGCGACGATCGCGTCGATCACCCGGCGCACGGCGCTCGGCGAGTACCACTGGTGCGGGTTGGTCCCTTCGGCGAGACCGAGCGCCTTGCCCACGTCGAGCTCGACCCGGTCGCCCGAGGGGCTCGCCCGCAGCAGCCGCGGCGCCCATGCGTCGTAGCCGAGTCCGTTGACGATCGCCATCTGCGCACCGGCGATCGTGCGCGCGTCGCGCGCCGTCGGTTCGTAGCTGTGCGGGTCGGTCGCCGGATTGACGATGATGCTCGTCACGTCCGCCTTCTTGCCGGCCAGCTGCGCGGCGATGCTGCCCCAGAAGTTCTCGGCCGCGACGACCTGCAAGCGCCCGCGAGCTTCCGCCCCGGCGGGCGTGCCGGAGCGCCCGCAGCCGCTGAGCAGTGCCACTGCCAGGAGCGCGACAGTCCCGGCGGCAAGCGCGACAAGGAGCCTCGATCGGCGTCTCCGCGACATGGCGCGAGCCTAACATATAGTTGAGATCTATTCTCATAAAAGACTTTATCTCATCGTTGTGGGGCGGACTATGCTCGGCGGCGATGATGATCGGCATGCGCGAGCAGCACCCCCTCCCCGACGAGTGCGATGGACGTCGAGGCGCGACACAGCAGGCGTGAGGCCCAGCGCCAGAAGCGCCGTCGGCGCAGGCAGCGCACGGCTCTGTCGCTGGTTGCGCTGACCGCGCTGATCGTCGTCGTTGTGCTGGTGGCGAGCTCGGGCGGCTCGGGCGGCAATCGTCGCGGTGAGCGCAGCGCGGGCCGTACCGCCGGAACGGGCGGCAAGCGCGTTGCCGGGCATACCGGCGCCACTCGGGCTTCGGGCAACCGAGCCAGGTGGGTGAGCGAGCACGGCGGCGGCGTCGCGATCGGGCGGCCCGGCACGCGCGCCGTCCCGATCCTGATGTACCACGTGATCGCGTCGCCGCCGCCGGGCGCGCCGTTCCCGGGCCTGTATGTGCCGCCGGGCGAGTTCGCCGAGCAGATGCACGCGCTGCAACGCGCCGGCTGGACGGCGGTGACGCCCGACGAAGTCGACGCGTACTGGCGCCGCGGCATCTCGCTGCCGCACGGCAAACCGATCGTGCTGAGCTTCGACAACGGCTATCGATCCCAGTACACGCAGGCGCTGCCCGTGCTGCGGCGACTCGGCTGGGTCGGCGAGGAGAACATCCAGCTGACCGGGCTGCCGCCGTCGCAGGGCGGGCTCGGCGAAGCCGAGATCAAGGGGCTCGTGGCAGCCGGCTGGGAGTTGGACACGCAGGGGATCGACCACGCCGACCTGATCGCGCTCAGCGCGGGCGCGCTGCGCGAACAGGTGGCAGGCGCACGCGAGACGATCCAGCGCCACTTCCACGTGCCGGTCAACTGGTTCTGCTACCCGTCGGGGCACTACGACGCGAACGTCCTCGCCGAGGTCCGCGCGGCCGGCTACAAGGGCTCGACGACGGTCGTGCCCGGCTGGGCGCACCCGCAAGAAGACCCCTACCGCATGCACCGCCTGCGCGTGCTCGGCGGCACCTCCGGTGAGGCGCTGCTCGCGCTGATCGCCGGCACGCGCTCAGACCCGCCGGCGCCGGCCTCCTACAACGGCGGCTGAGCGCTCGCGTCTAGGGCGGCTACGCTCGTGGCGTGAGACTGTTTCGGGGCAGGGGACGCGCCGCCAAGGACCTGCCGGTCGCAATCGGCGATCCGCGCTTCGACGGCTGGGAGACGGTCGGCACCTTCGAGGACCAGGCGACGGCCTTGGCCTGGCGCGACCAGCTGCGAGCGCTCGGCGTGGACGCGGCATGCGTCGCCGACCACCCCCTGGATCGCCACGGGCGCGGCGACGTCTACCTCGTCGCCCCGCCCGGTCAGTGGTCGCGCGCCAACGAGATCTTCGAGAACCTCGAGTAACGGCCGCTCACGCCACGGCTGCGATCCGTCCCGTCTCGACCGACGGCGAGCTGCCGCCCCCACCCTGGAGCACGACCTTCAGCGCGCCGCTGTTGGCGGCGTCGGCGAACGTGTCGTAGGCGGCCATCGTGTCGCCCAGTGCGAAGCGGTGCGTGGCGAACAGCGAGGGGTCCAGGCGACCGCTCGCGATCAGCCTCATCAGCTGGGGGATGCTGAACGTGTCGACCAATCCGGTGGTGATCGTGACGTCGCGAATCCACAGCTTCTCCAGGTGCAGCTCCGCCGAGCAGCCATGCACGCCGATGTTCGCGACTCGTCCGCCGGGGCGGATCAGCTCGGCTGAGAGCTCGAAGGACTGCGGCACCCCGACGGCCTCGAAGGCGACGTCGGCGCCGAGCCCGTCGGTCAGCTCCATCACCCGCGCGACGGCGTCTTCGCGGCCGTTGTTGATCGTCTCATCCGCGCCGAACAGCCGAGCACTGTCGAGACGGCTGTCGGCGAGGTCGATCGCGACGATCGTGCCCGGCGTGTACAGCTTGGCGGTCAAGATCCCGGCCAGCCCGATCGGCCCGGCGCCGACGATCGCCACGACGTCCCCGGGCGCGACCATGCCGTTGAGCACGCCGACCTCATAGGAAGTCGGCAGGATGTCGGCGAGGAACAGCACCTGCTCGTCGCTCAGCTGGTCAGGGACCTTGTAGACGGAGTTGTCCGCGAACGGCACGCGCGCGTACTCGGCTTGCAGCCCGTCGATCAGGTGTCCGAAGATCCAGCCGCCGCCGCCGAGGCACTGGCCGTAGCGCGCTTCCTTGCAGAAGCGGCAGCGCCCGCACGAGCTCACGCATGACATCAGCACGCGGTCGCCGGGGGCGACCGTGGTGACCGCCGCGCCGACCTCCTGCACCGTGCCGACGGCCTCGTGACCGAGCACCGTGCCCGGCTTGACCTCGGGCACGTCCCCTTTGAGGATGTGCAAGTCGGTGCCGCAGATCGTCGAGCTGTCGATCCGCACGATCGCGTCCGTCGGCTCGAGGATCGTGGGGTCATCGACCGTGTCCCAGCCTCGCTCGCCTGGGCCGTGATAAACGAGAGCCTTCATCTCGGGTGCCTGCCTTTGGTCGGTGTTGGGTCGGGTCTCCGACATTGGCCGCCTGCGCCAAGCTCGCGCGCAACGGCGACCATTCCACGCTAGGTCAGGCCCGGCGAGCGGCGCATCGGTGGAATCCCCCATCTGCGAGTGCGTTTTCTACGCAGGGCGACGCGGATGCCGGATGATGAGTGGCATGGACAGCGGCGAGGTGCCGGTCAAGCTGATCCCGCGCGCCCGGGCGAATGAGATCTCGGGCGAGCGCAACGGCGTCCTGCTGGTGCGCGTCACGGCGGCGCCCGTCGAAGGACAGGCCAACGCGGCGCTCTGCCGCCTGATCGCCAAGCGCGCCCGCGTGGGGGTGCGACGGGTCGCGATCGTGCGCGGTGCCGGCTCGCGCGAGAAGGTCGTCCGCGTCGAGGGCATCAGCTCGGAGGATCTGCGGGCAGCGCTCAGCTGAGCCACGCAGCTTGGCCACGTTCGCGTGGATTGTGCACTTTTGGCCAATTTGTGAGCCTACTGTCAACCGTCGGCGATCCGCCTCCGATACGCCCCGATGCGCACTGCCAACCGATCCATGACGGTCTCTCCGTCGACGATGGGACAGGTCGCCGGGCTGCTGTACCTCGTCGGCACCGTGACGACGGTCCTCGCGATCGTCTTTCCCCATTCCCCGCAAGCCCAGGTAACCGGGTTCTGGCTGCTGGCGGCGGGCATGGCGGCCGCCTCGTTCGCCCTGTTCGCGCTGCGCGATCGGCTGCCGAGCTCGGCCTACCCGGTCGTGATCGCCCTCGGCAGCGCGGTCGTCTCGCTCGCCGTCTACTTCAACGGCGAGCGCCACGGAGGACGAGCGGCGGACAACGAGGTGCTGTACCTGTGGATCGCGCTCTACGCCGGCTACTTCTTCACGCGCGCGCAGATGATCGCCCAGCTCGTCGTGATCGCCGCATGCTACGCGGCGACGCTGCTGGCGATCGCGCCCGGGCAGGTCGGCTTCACGCGCTGGTTCATCACGGTCGGCATGGTCTCGGTGGCGGCGTGCTTCGTGCACGTGCTGAGCAGACGCAACGACCGGCTGATGAGCGAGCTGTTCGACGCGGCGCGCACCGACATGCTCACGGGGCTGCTCAACCGCCAGGGCTTCGACGAGCGCTTCGAGCGCGAGCTGGCGCGCGCACGCCGCACCGGCGAGCCGCTCGCGCTGGTGCTCGCCGACATCGACAGCTTCAAGGAGCTCAACGACCGCGACGGACACCCGGCCGGAGATGCGGCTCTGCGCGCCGTCGGAGCCCGCGCACGCGAAATCATGCGCCACACCGATCTGGTCGCCCGGATCGGCGGCGACGAGATCGCCGCGATCCTGCCGAACGCCGACATACGCGTCGCGTTCGCCATCGCCGAGCGGCTTCGCAACGCGGTCGCCGAGCTCGATCACGTCTCCTCGCAGCCGCTGACGATGAGCTTCGGCGTCGCCGCCTACCCTGAGCACGGCGGGACGTGCGAGATGCTCGTGCTCACCGCTGATCGCGCGCTCTACCGAGCAAAGGGACTCGGGCGCAACCGCAGCGTCGCCGACGGTCTCGACGCGCCCGTGCCGCCCCGGCCGGGCGACAGCCGGATGCCGCGCCAACGAGCAACGACGCGCGGACGGCCACGGGCGAGAAGCGGCGAACGGGCCTCGAAGTCCTAAACGCGCCGGCGAGAGCCGGGGCCGCGCAGCCCGGCGCCGATCGCCGCCGGCTCAGTCGAAGGCGTGGGCCGGCAGTACGAACCGGCGAGCCGGTGCGGACTCGAGACGAACAGCCTCCCGCGACCCATGCAGGCCACTGCTGCGCGTTGGGGCGACCGTGGAGTCGGCCACGCCGTCGTGCTCGGATATCCAGTTCAGGATCGCCCCCGAGTCGGCCCCCTCGGCGAGGATCACCGATCGCTCGATCACCGTCCCGCCGGAGGCGTGAGGGCGAGCCAAGCGCCGTACGAGAAGGCCGATTGCGTCTGTGGTCACGACAACCAGCTTACCCCCAACGCGCCGAGTGCCAGCCAGCCGGTGCGCGGCCGCCTGGCATCGGCGCGAGATTGGGCCGGCGTCAGCGATGCCTGCGGTGCTTGCGCGGGCACGGAGCCTTGCCGGTGACCGTGACCGTTTCGGCCGGGATGCCGAATTCGCGTTCGCCGCCGTAGGAGCCGCCGAAGATGAGTTCCGACTTGACCGGGAACCCGCCCTTGGGGCACCTCTTCGGCATCGTGCCGTAGGAGAGCAGTCGCTTGCCCTTCTTGACCGCAGCGCCGACCTTGACGTTGATCGTCCTCGTCGAGGCGAGCGGCGCGCCGGGAACGGTCGCGATCGCGGGCACCTCGGTCTTCAGCTCGAGGCCGTAGGGGCGCTGGCCGGAGTTGACGTAGGAGCCGGCCGAGACGAATTCCAGCGAGACGGGGCTGCTGCCGTTGACGTAGAAGAGCAGTCCTTTGCCGGGGGCGAAGAACGCCTGTAGCGTGGCGGCCTCGGGGACGCGTTCGGTGCCGAACGTGACTTCGCCGAGCGCGCTGCCCTTGGGGCTGGCGATGGCCTTGCGCTTGCAGCCGCTCGGGCCGATGTTCTTCAGCGTGCTCGCGGCGCACGAGCCGAAGCCCCTGCTGCTGATCTTCGCGCCGGCCGGCAGGAAGAAGTTCACGCCGGCCAGCGGCGGAACCCCGCCGGCGGGGTTCTGCGGCGTCGCTCCGTAGCCGGACCCGGAGATCCGGTATTCGGCCTGCAGCGCAGCGCCCGCGCCGAGGATGTTGCCCGTGTGGGGATAGGTGCCCCCGCCAGGCTTCGGTATCGGTACGGCTCTCGCTTTGAACGTGACCGTGGGTGCGGCCGAGGCGGCCGCGGGGATGCACAGAACGGCGGCAGCACAGAGCGCCGCCGGGATGGCAAGTCGCTGCTTCATGGTTCCTCCCTGCTAGGGGGCTGGCGGCCGGCGCCGGGTGGCAGGGGCCGCGTTCTTCCTCTGTCCCTTTAAGCACCGCCTGCGCGCGGAAGTTGCCCTCGGCCGCGCGAAGCGCCGGCGCGGCCGGCACCAGCCAGACGCAGCAGATGACGCTGAGTTAGGCTGGCTCGCCCATGCGCTTCGTAGACCTCGCTCCGGGGGATGCCCGCTTGACGAGCGACGTCTTCCCAGTCCTGAAGGAGCTACGCACAAGTCTCACTGCGGAGCAGTTCAGCGACGTCTATTCCGAGGGCCACCCGCAAGGGCTGCGCTTCACTGCGGCATACGACGGCGAGAGCTGTGTGGGGGTGGCGGGGTGGCGCCTGATGGCGACGACGGTGGCGGGGCGCAAGCTCTACGTCGACGACCTCGTAACGGCGGTGGGTCAGCGCGGCCGCGGTGTAGGGAGCGCACTCTTGAGCGAGCTTCAGCGACGCGCGCGCGAGGCAGGCTGCACGGCGATCGATCTCGACTCCGGCACATCCCGAGAGGACGCGCACCGCTTTTACTTTCGTGAGCGGATGACGATCACGAGCCTGCATTTCGCGCGCGCGCTGACTTAGGTCGCGCTTCCCGGAGTCAGGGGTGGCGCTGCACCTACAAGCGGCGAACGGGTCTCGAACCCGTGACCTCGAGCTTGGGAAGCTCGCGCTCTACCAACTGAGCTACCGCCGCGTACGGTCAGATAGTACGCAACCGGGGTCTACCCTTGAGGCCGTGAGACGCCGTTTGCTGCCGATTCTCGCCTCGCTGGCGGGCGCCTGCCTGATCGGGCTGCTGATATACGGCGTCACGGCCAAGTCGGCGAGTCGCACGCTGGACGAGCGCGTGGCCCGCGACGAACGCCCGCGTGCGCCTGACGCGGCTCGCGCGCTGCCGATCCTCGGCGGCCACGGCGAGAGTTCCCTCGCCTCGCTCAAGGGCAAGGTCGTCGTGCTCAACTTCTGGGCCTCGTGGTGCGAACCGTGCCAGGTCGAGGCGCCGCTGCTCGAGCGCGCGCAGGGCGTGCTCGCACGTCACGACGGCACGGTGCTCGGCGTGACCTACCTGGACGCCTCTCCCGACTCGCAGGGCTTCGTGCGCGACTACCACCTGACCTACCCCAACCTGCGCGACAACACGGGCGACTTCGCGCACTCATACGGCACCGACCAGCTGCCGGAGAGCTTCGTGATCGACCGCGACGGGCACATCGCGGCGATCTCCCGCGGCGAGCTCAACCAGAAGTTCCTCGACCGCGCGATCGCGCTGGCGCAGCGGTCATGAGGACCGATCACAACGCCTGCCCGAGCACACGCCGCACGCTCGCTTCGCTGGTCGCGTGCGTCGCGCTGTGCGCGTGTGCCCTGCCCGGGACATCGGGCACGAGCGTTGCCCTTGGCGCCACCCCGCGCGCCTCGCTGCCGGAGATCGAACGCGAAGTGATGTGCGTCACGTGCAAGATCCCGCTCAACGTCGCGCAGTCGCCGCAGGCCGACCGCGAGCGTGCGTTCATCCAGTCGCTGATCGACGAGGGGCGCAGCGAAGCGCAGATCAAGGATGCGCTCGTCGGCCAGTACGGCCGCACGGCGCTCGCGCTGCCGAGCAACAGCGGCTTCGACGCCGCCGCCTACCTGGTGCCGCTCGCGGCGCTGCTGGCGCTGCTGGCGGCGCTCGCCCTGCTGTTGCCACGCTGGCGCAGGCGGGCGCGGACGCAGGCCCGCGAACGGACCCCTGCACCGGCGCTCGGCGCCGCCGACGCACAGCGGCTCGAGGCCGACCTCGAGCGCTTCGACTGAGCTCCTGGCCCCCGCCGGCCCGACCCTGCCCGCGCCCGGCCGGTGTCCTACATCTCCTGCGGCGCGCCGACCCCGAGCAGGTCGAGGCAGCGCGCGATCGTGTCCCTGCTGGCGACGCACAGCGCCAGGCGCTCGGACTCGACCTCGGCGGGCTCGGCGCCGAGCACGCGGCAGTCGCGGTAGAAGGCCGTGAAGCCCTGCGCCAGCTCGAGCGCGTAGGAGGCGATCCGGTGCGGCGCGCGGCGCTCGGCGGCGGCGGCGAGCTCGCCGGGGAAGTCGAGCAGCTGCTTGATCAGCGCGCGCTCGCTGGCGTGAAGCGGCGCGGATGACCCAGCCGGTCCCCCGTCGGCCGTCGTGCCGGCAGCAACCGATGCGACGGCGGCGTCGACGCGCTCGGCGCCGGCCTTGTCCAGCATCGAGGAGATCCGCGCGTGGGCGTACTGCACGTAGTAGACGGGGTTCTCGTTTGACTGGCTGCGCGCCAGGTCGAGGTCGAGATCGACGGTCGTGTCGTGCGAGCGCGCCAGCAGGTACCAGCGGGCGGCGTCGACGCCGATCTCGGCGACGAGCTCGTCGAGCGTGACGAACTCGCCGGCGCGCTTTGACATCTGCGCGCGCTCGCCCGAGCGCACGAGGTGCACGAGCTGCATGATCAACAGCTCGAGATCGTCTGGGTTCCCGCCAAGCGCGGCGAAGGCCGCCTTCAGACGCAGCACGTAGCCGTGGTGGTCGGCGCCCCAAACGTCGATCAGCCGATCGAAGCCGCGCTCGCGCTTGTCCTCGTGGTAGGCGACGTCGGATGCGAGATAGGTGAACTCGCCGTTGGAGCGCACGAGCACGCGATCCTTGTCATCGCCGAAGCTCGTGCTGCGCAGCCACAGCGCCCCGTCGGAGGTGTAGGTGTGCCCGAGCTCGTGCAGGCGCGCCAAAGCGTGATCCACGAGGCTCGGCTCGCCTTCGTGCAGCCGGCTCTCATACGCCCAGTAGTCGAAGCCGCCCACGCCGAACGCTGCGAGCGACGTCTTTATCTGCTCGATCATCAGCGCCACGGCCACGCGACCGACGTCCGCCGCGTCGCGCTCGGCCGCGTTCTCGATGCGCGCGGCGAGCTCGGCCACGTAGTCGCCCTGGTAGCCGTCCTCGGGAACCTCCTCGCCGCGCGCCAGCGCCTGGATCGACTCCCCGAACGTGCGCACCTGGGAGCCGGCGTCGTTGACGTAGAACTCGCGTTCGACGCGTGCGCCGTGCAGCTCGAGCATGCGCGCCAGGGCATCGCCGTAAGCGGCGTTGCGGGCATGGCCCACGTGCATCGGGCCGGTCGGGTTGGCCGAGACGAATTCGACCATGATCCGCTCGGGGGACCCGCGGTCGGCACCGTAGTCCTCGCCCGCCTCGAGCACGCCGCCGAGCCCGCGGCGCAGCCACCCGTCGGCGACGAACAGGTTCACGAAGCCCGGCCCGGCGACCTCGAAGCGCTCGAGGCTTCCGCCGAGACCCTCCACGAGCCGATCGCCCAGCTGCTCTGCCACCTCGCGCGGCGAGCGGCGCAGGCGCGGCGCGAGCAGCAGCGCGGCGTTGGTCGAGTAGTCGCCGAAGTCGGGGCGCGGCGGGCGCTCGAGCGTGATCCCCCCGCGCGAGCCTGCCGAGAAGGCCTCGCCGGGCGGGCCCTGCGCGCCGTCTCCGGCCGCGCCGATCAGCCCCGCGGCGGCATCGATCACAGCAGCGCGCAGAGCGCCCGGAGAGATCTCCGCGGACTCGTCCGGCAGCCCGTCGTGGGCCTGCTGATCGCTGGTGATGGGGTCGCTCATGGGATTCCCGCTCGGCGATTGCGATACTAGCCACGTGAACGACCAAGACTCAGGCGCAGAGCGCCACATCAACATCCACCTGTCTCCCGAGATCATGGGAGGCGTCTACTCGAACTTCGCCAACGTCAGCCACTCCGACTACGAGTTCACGGTCACCTTCGCCCGCGTCGACCACGAGGTCGAGGCCGAGGAGGTGCCGGGCGTCGTCGTCTCGCGTGTCAACATCTCCCCGCGCTTCATGCGCGAGCTGATCGACGCGATGGAGGACAACTACTCGAAGTGGCGCACCCGTGAGGGCATCAAGAACCTCCCCGAGTACGGCGGCACGGAGGCCGGGGCTGAGGAGGAGTAGCACCGCACGGGCGCGGGCAGCGGCGGCACGATGAAGGTCGCGGTGATCTCCGACATCCACGCCAACCGCCAGGCGTTCGAGGCGACGCTCGAGGCGGTTGCCGCGAGCGATGCAGCCGAGCTGTGGTGCCTGGGCGATCTCGTCGGCTACGGCGCCGACCCGGACGCGTGCGTCGAACTCGCGCGCGAGCACGTCGCGGTCTGCCTGGCGGGCAACCACGACCTCGCCGTCACGGGCGAGATCCCGCTCGATGAGTTCTCGCGCGGCGCGAGCCTTGCGGCCCAGTGGACGCGCGAGGTGATGGCGCCGGCTAACGTCGAGTTCCTCGCCGGCCTGAAGCCCGAAGGCAAGGAGGCCGGCATCGGCCTCTACCACGCGAGTCCGCGCGACCCCGTGTGGGAGTACGTGCTCTCGACGCTGCTGGCCGAGCTGTGCCTCGACCAGCAGACCCAGCGCGTGTGCCTGGTCGGCCACTCCCACGTGGCGCTCTCGTTCGTGCGCCGCGAGGGCGAGCTGGCGACGGGCGAACCTCGCCGCGAGGGCACCTTCCTCGACATCGCCGAGGGCGAGTGGCTGCTGAACCCGGGCAGCGTCGGGCAGCCGCGCGACAGCGACCCGCGCGCATCGTGGCTGCTGCTGGACCTCGACGGCCTGACGGCGTCGTTCAAGCGCACCGACTACGACATCCCCGGCGCGGCTGCCGCGATCCGCGCCGCACGGCTGCCCGACTCGCTCGCGGAGCGCCTGGAGTACGGTCAGTGACGATGCTCGCCCAGCAACGGCAGCCACGTCCGCCCGCGGGGGGCGAAGACGCGCCGCGCACAGCTGCTACGCGTCGCGCCCGGCCGCTGTTGCGGGCCGTGCTCGCGGGCGCCCTCGGCGTGCTCGCGGCCGTGCTGATCTCGTGCGGGGGCAGCGGCAAGGGGCTGATCCCGGTGGCCGACGCGGGACCGCTGCAGGGCGACTTCGAAGCCGTCGCCCAGGCTGCCGAAACCGGCGACGGCTCGTGCACGAGCACCGAAAGCGCGCTGCTGAAGACCGAACAGGACTTCGCGGCGCTGCCGCCGAGCGTCGACAGCGGACTGCGCAACACGATCCGTCAGGGCATCGAGAACCTGCGCAAACACGCGCTCGATCTGTGCACGCAGCCACTGCCGCAATCGACCGTGACGACGCCAAAGACGACGACGAGCACGACGAGCACCGACACGACGCCCACCGAAACGCAGACGACGCCGACCGAAACCACGCCGACGCCGACGCCGAGCCCGTCCGGGCCGGGCGGCGGCACGCCGGCGCCCGGCGAAGAAGGCGAAGAAGAAGGCCCGGGCCTCGGCAAAGGCGAAGGCGGCGGCAAAGACCACAAGGAACGCGGCGGGGTCGGCGGGACCGAACCGGGCGTCGGAGAAGAAGCCGGCAAATGAGCAGCGTCGAGATCGCCGGCCGCTACCGGATCGAGGGCCGCCTGGGCTTCGGCGGCATGTCGACCGTGCACCTCGCGCTCGACCTGCGCCTGGAGCGCCAGGTCGCGGTCAAGCTGCTGGCCGAGCACCTCGCCGAGGACCCCACGTTCGTCTCGCGCTTCCAGCGCGAGGCGCAGGCGGCGGCGCGGCTGGTGCACCCGAACATCGTGCAGGTGTTCGACTCCGGCCAGGACGAGACCACGGGCCAGTACTTCATCGTGATGGAGTACATCGAGGGCCAGTCGTGCGCGGAGATCCTGCGCGACGACGGCTGGCTCGACGTCGACGAGGCGATCGCGATCATCGACCAGGCGTGCGAGGGGCTGCACTACGCCCACCGCCACGGCGTCGTGCACCGCGACGTGAAGCCGGGCAACCTGCTGCGCGGGCGCGAAGGGGACGTCAAGCTGGCCGACTTCGGCATCGCCAAGGCGACCGAGCAGTCGAGCATCACGCAGGTCGGCTCGGTGCTCGGCACGGCCGCCTACCTGGCGCCCGAGCAGGCGCGCGGCGAAGAGGCGGGCCCGCGCGCGGACCTCTATGCGCTGGGCGTCGTCACCTATCAGCTGATCTCCGGCCGCCTGCCGTATGAGGCCAATTCGCTGACCGAGCTGGCGCTCAAGCAGCAGCAGGAGACGCCGCCGCTACTGGACACGCTCGTGGCGGCCGTCACCCCACAACTGGCCGAGGCCGTGGCGATCTCGCTGGCGCTCGACCCCGAGGACCGCTACCAGACGGCGCGCGAGATGGGACGGGCGCTGAGCGACGGCGCCGACGGGATCGCCCCGGCGGCGCGCCCCGGCGGCCGCGCGGCGCCGGCGACGGAGGCGACGAGTGTGCTCAGCGCCGGGCGGCGCGCGCCGGCGCGCGAGCCGGGCCGCACGGCGGTCACGAGCGCCGTCACGCCGCGCAAACCTCGCTCGGGCCCCGCGCGAGCGGCGCCCGTGGCAGAGCCGCAGGCCGCCCCGGCAGCGCGAGCGCGGCAGCGGGGACGCAACAGGCTGACGTTCGCGCTGCTCGCGCTGCTCGCATTGGCGCTCGTGATCGTCGCGGTCGTCGTGATCACGGCACCGGCGCCGACGCAGGTCAAGCTGCGCAACGTCGTCTACTCGGACGTGCAGCAGGCCGCTTCGGCGCTCAAGCAGCTCGTCTCGGAAAACACCAAATAGCGCGGCGGCGGCCGTGATCCTGGCAGCGCTGCTCAACGTCGACCACCTGGTCGAAGTCGCCGGCTACCCGCTGCTGTTCGTGCTCGTGATGGCCGAGTCCGGCGGCGCGCCGATCCCGGGTGAGACGGCGCTGATCACGGCGGCCGTGCTCGCCAGCCGCGGCAAGCTGCAGATCGAGTGGGTGATCGCGCTGGCCGCCGCGGCGGCGATCGTCGGCGACAACATCGGCTATGAGATCGGGCGCAAGGGCGGGCGCTGGCTGCTCGAGCGCCCCGGCCGCTTCCACCGCCAGCGACTGGACGTGCTGCGCATCGGCGAGCCGTTCTTCAAGCGCCACGGACCGAAGGCGGTGTTCTTCGGGCGCTTCATCCTCGGCCTGCGCGTGTGGGCTTCGTGGCTGGCCGGCGCCACGCGCATGCACTGGCGCTCGTTCGTCGTGTGGAACGCGCTCGGCGGGATCTGCTGGGCGACCGGGATCGGCCTGCTCGCGTACTTCCTCGGCAACTCGGCCGGCAACGCGATCGAAACGTTCGGCATCTACGGACTCGCCGCCGCCGTGGCGGCGGTCGTGGGCGCGGTCGTGCTGCATCGCCGCGCGGCGCGCCATCGCCACCACGACTCGCCCGATGAGCCGGGCGAGGAGACGGCGCCGGCGTCCCCGAGCGACGAGCAAGCGCGGCGCGCGCCTCCCGGCAACGCGCGCCGCTGATCTCGGCCTGCGCTAGGCGCCGGACCCCTGCTCGGCTGCACCCTCAGCAGCGACACCGGCGGTCTGCCCCTCGCCCGTCCGGGGCTCGCTCGCGGTCGCCTCGACGGCCGGCCGCTCGCCGACGCTGATCTCCACGCGGCGCGGCTTGCGCTGCTCGGGCTTGGGCACCTTCAGCTCGAGCACGCCGTTCTCGAAGCGCGCGTCGATGCCGTCCGGGTCGACCCCCTCGGGAAGCGTGAGCGAACGCGAGAAACGCCCGGAGGAGCGCTCGATCCGGTGATAGCCGTCGCGTCGCTGCTCGTGCTCTGACTTGCGCTCGCCGGAGATCGTGAGCACGTCGTCCTCGAGCTCGATCTGCACGTCGCTCTCGCCGACACCCGGCAGATCGGCGCGGAGCACGAAATGGTCGCCCTCCTCGACGAGATCCATCGCCGGAACCCAGCGGCGCAAGGCACCGCCGTTGCCGTTTCCGGCCTGCGTGTCGAAGAACGTGCCGAACAGACGGTTCATCTCCTGCTGGATTGACTGGAGCTCGCGGGCGGGCTCCCATCTGATCACTGCCATGCTGCTTCACCTCCAAGCAAATCCAAGATTCTCTGACACGACGAGTATAAAATCTAAGCCCATTGATGTCAAGTTATTTATATTGATTTAAAGAGATAGGACGGCGAGCGGGCGGCGATCCGAGGGTCGCCGCTTCGGGCGGGACGTGAGCTTGCGCATGGTCGGGCGTGCGCATGGGACGCGACACGAACATGGACGCAGCACCACGGCGGCGAGGGATGTGGGCGCGCACGCAGCGCGCGGGGCGTTCAGCAGCCGGAGGAGCCGGCGCCGCTGCACGGCGCGATGCGCTGGCACATGTCGGCCAGCAGGCCCAGCTCGGCCTCCGAGAAGCGCGAGAAGAACTGCTCGCGCACGACGGCCATGTGCGTCACGCGGGCTTCCTGCAGGCGCTCGCGGCCGCCAGCCGTGAGGCAGGCGAACGAGCCGCGCGCGTCGTGTTCGCAGGAGCAGCGCTCGAGCAGCTGCTCGCGCTCGAGCCGGTCGACGAGCCGCGTCAGGCCGCTACGCGAGATCTGGGCCTGCTCGGCGAGATCGCACATGCGCATGCGTCCCCCGCTTGCGTCCTCCAAGTGGTCGAGCACCTCATAGGAGCTGAGCGGCAGGCCGTGGGCCTGGTCGAGCGCCGCGTCGAGGCGCTTGGCGAGGCAGGCATGCGCGCGAAGCAGGCCACGCCATGCGGCCTGACCGGCATCGGGGCGTTCGCCGGCAACCGCAGGGCCGTCATCGGAGACGGCTGTCTCGGGCTCCCCAGCTTCGATCTTGACGGCGGTGGCGGTTGACATAACGATCTGTACCCCAGATCCTCCTCAACCGAATGTAGCAGCGTCTTCTATCGCTGACCGGGACTGGAAGATCAGTCGCGCGTGGCCCGCCACGCCCACCACATCATCAACGGTTGCAGGGGAAGACGGGCGTAGAGCGCCCAGCGCGGCACGCGCTCGAAGCGCTCCGGCTCGCGCGCCATGTAGAGGTTCGCCGGGAACACGGCAGCAAGCAGCGCGATCAGGTAGATGCCGGCGCCCGGGCGCGTGCGCGGCGAGAGCACGGCGAGGCCGCCCGCGATCTCGGCGACGCCGCTGAGCTCGACGACGCGCTTGGCCTCGTGCTGTAGCGACGGCGGCACGATCGCGCGATAGAAACGGGGTGAGACGAAGTGGTTGACGCCGGAGCCGACCCAGAACGCTGCGAGCAGCTTGCGCGAGATGCTCACCGTCGCTCGTCCTCCGCCGCGTCTGCGCCGTGCTCGCCGCGCAGCAGCGAGTGGCCCGTCATCGCCGCCGGCTGCTCCACGCCGAGCAGCTCGAGCACGGTCGGCGCGACGTCCGCGAGGATGCC
>DATINR010000078.1:0-23483 GCA_035473995.1 Solirubrobacteraceae bacterium | reverse complement strand
GGGGACCGGCTGGCCCTCGTTGACCATGTTTCGCACCTTCACGCCGAGAGCGATCGCATCCTCGGCTTCCTTGCGCTCCTCCGGCTTCATCGCCTGGATCGCGCCGTGCGCGAGCGTGTAGATCTTCTCGAACACGCGCGGGACGGAGGGCAGGTAGGTCGGCTTGACCTCCTGCAGCTCGGGGATGATCTCTTTGGTGTCTCCGCCGAAGTAGGCGAGGGTGCCGCCGAGATCGAACACCGCGAGCTGGATCAGCAGCGCGAAGGAGTGCGCGAGTGGGAGGTAGAGGTAGATGACCTCGTCGCCCTGGATCTCGCCGGCCTCGCCGACCATGTCGATGATCGCGCGGTAGTTGCCGTGCGTGAGCACGCAGCCCTTCGGCGGGCCGGTCGTGCCGGAGGTGTAGATGAACGTGAACGGGTCCTCCAGGCGCACGGCGCTGCGGCGCGCTTCGAGCTCCTCGACGTTGCGCGAGCGGCCACGCTCGCGGACCTCCTCGAGCGGGATCGCGTTCAGCGCCTGCACGGCCTCGGAGGGACCGCCGGCGATCGAGCCGTCCTCGGGCGGGTCGATCACGATGATCGTGCGCAGGTTGGGGACCTGGTCGCGGATCGCCGCGATCTTCTCGAGCTGCTCGGCGTCCTCGCAGACGATCGCGCAGGCGTCGGAGTCGGAGATCACCCACAGGCACTCCTCGGGGGAGTTGGTCTGGTAGATCGGTACGACCGTGGCGCCGGCCGAGGTGGCGCCCATGTCGGCGTAGGACCACTCGGGGCGGGTGTTGCCGAGGATGCAGATGCGCTCGCCCGGTTCGAGGCCGACGTCGATCAGGCCGAGCCCGATCTCCTGGGTGACCTCGGCGAGCTTCGAGTAGCTGACGTCGTGCCAGGTGCCGTCGCGCTTGTAGCGGATCGCCGTGTTCTCGCCGTGCGCCGCGGCGGCACACGGAATCAGGTCAGCAATGGTCTGCGAACCCGTTGCCGACCCAGTGGTCGACGCCGTCGCGGTGGCCTCCATCAGGACTCTCCTCCTGTCGAACAATCAAGCTTTCCGCCGGCTAGCCGCCGACCAGCCCATGTTAGAGCGAGGGAGCGCACTTTGCGAGGATGCGGGGGCCGGGCGGGCGATGCGGCTGCCCACGGCCCGGGGCCGGGGTGCGCACCTGGTCCGGGTGGCTCAGATCGGGTTGGGGACGTCGAGGAAGACGTGGCGCACGCCGAAGCGCTGGGCGACGTGCTCGCCGAGGGCCTTGACGCCGAAGGTCTCGGTCGCGTAGTGGCCCGCGGCGATGAAGTGGATGCCGGCCTCGCGGGCGGTGGACATGACGCGCTCGACGGGTTCGCCCGTGAGCAGGGCGTCGGCGCCGGCGGCGATCGCGTCGGCGATGTAGTCCGCGCCGCCGCCCGAGACGATCGCGAGGCGGCGGATGTTGGGCGGGCCGGCGTCGAAGACGAGCGGGTCGCGGGCGGTCAGCTCGCGCACGCGCGTGAAGAGGGCTTGGGCGGGGATGCCGTCGTCCTCGCCTGCGCGGTCGCCGGTGAGCGTCGCGATGAAGCCGATTGGCTCGCCGTGGTGCAGGGCGAAGGGCTCGAGCGACTCGGCGCCGAGGGCTTTGCCGATCAGCGCGTTGTTGCCGAGCTCGGGGTGGGCGTCGAGGGGGAGGTGGTACGCCGCGAGGCCGATGTCCGCGTTGAACAGGATCTTCAGGCGGCGCTTGAGGGCGGCGTCGATCGGGCCTGGGCTCGTGCCCCAGAAGAGGCCGTGGTGGACGAGGAGCAGTTGGGCTTTCTCGGCGGCGGCGTGCTCGAACAGCTCTAGGTTCGCCGAGACGCCGGTGGCGACCGTGTCGACCTGGGGCGCGCCTGGGACTTGGAGGCCGTTGGGGCCGTAGTCCTCGAAGCGGGCCGGTTCGAGGAGGGCGTCGAGCTCGGCGAGGATGTCGGCGGTGGGGGCGGGCACGTGGCGACGATAGCGGTGCTCGCTAGGCGACGTGCGACGGACGCGCCGAGCTAGGCGATAACCCGTGGACCCTGCTGTATGCGCGGCCGTATGGAATACTGGCGGCACATCGGGGCGTGGCGCAGCCTGGTAGCGCGCACCGTTCGGGTCGGTGAGGTCCCGAGTTCGAATCTCGGCGCCCCGATTAGCTTGCGCTGGAGCTGGGGAGGCACGCGGCCTCCTTTGCATGGGATTTTCGACTCTGCGGCGGGTGCCCCCGCTGGAGTACGCTCGGTCCTTGAGATCGCGCGACACCTCCTCGGCCCAGCGCGCACGGTGCCGGCGCCGTGCGGTCGACGGGTGGCCTTTTCGACCCGTTCGCCGCCGAGGCGGCGCGAGGTCTGCCCCCTACTTGACTGCGTCGTAGAGCTTCTCTCCAGCGGCCTCCCATGCGGGCCGGCCCGAGCCAATCTTCCGCTCGACAGTGCCGTCGTCGTTCTCCACCTTGAGGATCAGCGTGTCGTCGAAGAACGACTTGCCGTCATCGGCGACCGGTGCACGGCGCCAGTCGATCTCCGCGGCCTTGGCGATCGCTTGCTCGACATCGCCGTTTTCGCTATGGACTTTGTAAAGGGCGACGCCGAGTGTGTAGAGGCCGGCGGCAGTTGCAAGCAAGTAATCGGCGCGAAACTCTGCGACGGTAATCGAACCATCCATGATCTCAGCCCAACCCGGCATCGTGTGCGCCGCCGTGTTGAAGACGTTCAGTACGCGGGCGAACTCCTCCTCGTAACCGCCGTTGCCCACAGCCTCGTCCGCTGCCTTCTCAAGGCCGGCGCGGGTCCGCTGCGAGGAGCCAATGATGAGCATTGTCACGAACTGCCGGAACGCCTGGAACGTGTAGAGCTTCCCGGAGAGCTTGCCGATGGTGTCCTTCAGAAACTCGACGCGCTGACCACCGTTCGTCAGGTCAGCGCTCTTCGCGACGTCGAGCGTGAAGCGATTAATCGCGTGCCGGCGGTCCATGGAAGAACCGAGGCTGCCGGACGGCGGCTTGGCGTTGCGCTGGAGGTCGACGAAATCCTGGGCACGGCGCGCAGGGTCGTCATCGATCACGACCAGCAGAGGCACCGAGAGGTTCGTGACACGAACGCGGCGCGGGTCGTCATCGTCGACGTCGTCGAGCTCGGCGAGCGCCTCCGCGAGAGCGGCACAGCGATGCTGTCCGTCGCCGACGTCGAAACGTGCGCCGATCTTGACTTTGAGGTGACCGACGTCAGGGAGGCCGTCGGCTGGGGCGAACGTCACGTCGCTGTTCCTGGCATATACGACGATCGAGTTGAGGATCGGATTCTCCTCGTGCTCGATGTACTCCTTAATCGCCGCGACGTGGTCCTTCGAACGCACGCGGTTGCCGTGCGGCTGTTTGGCAAGTGGATCCCAAGTCGAGGGCTGATCAATCAGGCGAATGACGGACGCTGCCGGTCCAGCGGTGGCGTACATCGTGCGGCTGCCCATTTGGAGGGCGTTGGCTTGGAGCAGGACTTCCATAGGTTGAACCTCCTCAAAATTGTGTTCGAGACCCTGTGCGTCAGGCTGGCTACGCATAAAATCACACGTAGCAGAGAAAATCAAGCACGTAGTAATGAGGATTTTATGCGTAGCAGGGCCACACAGTGCCCCACGTTTCGCGCCATGCTGATCGGCTTGTTGCACGAATGCGGACTCCGTTGTGCGGCCCGCTCGCGCCCATCCGGGCCTGCCAATCCGCCAGGATGATCTCCCCATGCCCGCCCCCCGCAACCTGGTCAACCTCAACGCCGTAGCCAAGTCCTACGGCAGCCGAGCCGTCCTCCACGACATCACCCTCGGCATCTCCTCGGCCGAGCGCATCGGCCTGGTCGGCCAAAACGGTGGCGGCAAGTCAACGCTGCTGCGTCTGATCGCGGGGATCCAGCAGCCCGACGCGGGAGCGCTCACCCGCGCGGGCGACGTCGGCGTAGCCCTGCTCGGCCAGCGCGACGACCTCGACGAGAGTCGCACGATCCGCGAGCTGCTCGTCGGCGAGCGCGCTGAGCACGAGTGGGCAGGAGACAGCGCCTTCCGCAACGTGCTCGACGGCCTGCTCGGCGGCGTCGAGCTGCGCCTCTTCGCGAAAGGAATGGAAACGCCGATCGCGGGCCTGTCCGGCGGCGAGCGCCGCCGGATCGCGCTGGCGCGCCTGCTGCTCGACCCGCCGGAGCTGCTGCTGCTCGACGAGCCGACGAACCACCTCGACGTCGAAGGCGTCGACTGGCTCGCCCACCACCTCGCGGCCAGGCGCGGCTCGATGCTGGTCGTCACGCACGACCGCTGGTTCCTCGACGCCGTCTGCACGGACACGTGGGAGCTGGCGGACGGCGAGGTGCATCAGTACGAAGGCGGCTACGCGGCGTACGTGCTCGCACGCGCCGAGCGCGAACGCCAGGAGGCCTCCAGCGCGAGCCGCCGCCGGCAGCTGCTGCGCAAGGAGCTCGCCTGGTTGCGCCGCGGCCCGCCGGCGCGAACGAGCAAGCCGAAGTTCCGCATCGACGCCGCCAACGCGCTGATCGCCGCCGCGCCGCAGGCGCGCGACCGCGCGGAGCTGCTGCGCTTCGCCGGCGCGCGCCTCGGCAACAAGGTGCTCGAGGCGGTCGACGTGTCGCTCACGCTCGGCAGCAAGCAGGTGCTGCACGACGTCACCTGGCGCCTCGGCCCGGGCGACCGCGTCGCCGTAGTCGGCGTCAACGGCTCGGGCAAGACCTCGCTCGTGCGGCTGCTCGCGGGCGAGCTGGAGCCGACTTCGGGCCGGATCGAACGCGGCTCGACCGTGCGGGTCGCCTACCTCTCCCAGGACGCCGTCGAGATCCCGGGCCACCTCAACGTGCTCGAATCGCTCGAGGAGGTGCGCGGCCATGCGACGCTCAGCAGCGGCGAGGAGATCACGGCGGCGATGCTCTGCGAGCGCTTCGGCTTTCGCGGCGAGAAGGCGCGCACGCTCGTCGACGACCTCTCCGGCGGCGAGCGCCGGCGCCTGGCGCTGATGCGCCTGCTGATGGCCGAGCCCAACGTGCTGCTGCTCGACGAGCCGACGAACGACCTCGACATCGACACGCTGACGGCGCTCGAGGACCTGCTCGACGGCTGGCCGGGCACGCTCGTCGTCGTCAGCCACGACCGTTACTTCGTCGAGCGCGTCTGCGACGACGTCCACGCGCTCACGCCGGGCGGCGGGATCCGTCACCTTCCGGGCGGGATCGACCAGTATCTCGAGCAGCGGCGCGACGCCGCACAGCACCGCTCAGCGGCGGCGGCTCCGCGCAAGGACGGCGAAGCGCCGGGGGCGAGGCTGCGGGCCGAGCGCAAGGAGACCCAACGGGCCGAACGCGAGGTCAAGCGACTCGAACGCGCGATCGAGCGCCTGACCGAGCGCGAGGCGACGCTGAGCGAGCAGATGGCGGCCGTCGCCACCGACCACGCAAAGCTCGCCGAGCTACAGGACGAACTCGGGCAGCTCGTCGCCGAGCGCGACCAACTCGAGGCATCGTGGCTTCAGGCGTCGGAGTCGCTCGAGGGCTGAGCGCCGACCCTCACGCGGCCGCGGCGGCCGTGGCGTCGGCCACCAGCCGCTGAACATACGGCCCAAGCAGCGAAGCGACGGCCTCGGCCGTCTCGGCGGGCTCCCCTTTCGGCAGCGCGGCATAGCTGATGGCCAGCCGCACGAGGCATTCGCCGAGCAGCTCGGCGTCGCGCACGGCCACGGCGGGCCAGCTGGCGAGCAGCACCTCGGTCAGCCGCGCGCCGGCGGTCTCGACGAGCGTCTCGCCGCGCGTGGTGAACAGCGCGATCAGCTCGTCGGCGCCGTCGCCGGAGACGATCGTGCTGACGAGCGGGTTCTCGGCGGCGACGGTCAGGAACAGCTCGAACGTCGCACGCAGGGCGAGGCGCGGATCGTCGGCGTTCACCCGGATCGTGCTCTGCACGGCGTCGATGAAGCGCCCGGCTTCGCGCAGC
Organism: Solirubrobacteraceae bacterium; assembly: GCA_035473995.1. Taxonomy (GTDB): domain Bacteria; phylum Actinomycetota; class Thermoleophilia; order Solirubrobacterales; family Solirubrobacteraceae; genus Palsa-744. Next base: position 17,513 of record DATINR010000078.1, on the reverse strand, counting down.
ACGAGCTCCTGCGCGAACTCGGCGCGCGAGCCGAACTCGTTGTAGAGCGTCTGCCTGCTGACGCCGGCGGCGCGCGCGATGTCGCTCATCGTGATCTCCGACCACGGGCGCGAGCCGAGCTCGCGGTTGGCGCCGTCGAGCAGCGTGTTGCGCAGCAGCTCGCGCGCGGCCACGGCGTAGGGCACCCGCGGCTCTGCGGCGCTCACGCCGAGGGCTCCACGACCGGCTCGAAGTCGACCTTGTCGCGTACGCCGCAGTCAGGGCAGGCCCAGTCGTCGGGCACGTCGCTCCACGGCGTGCCGGGCGGGAAGCCCTCGCGAGCGTGCCCGGCGTCCTCGTCGTAGACGTAGCCACAGCCGGTGCAGCGGTAGGCGCTCACGCACTCGCCTCCAGCCGACGGCGGCGGCGGGCGCTGATCCGTGGCTGCAGGTTGGCGCGGCTCACGTCGCCCTCGTAGTGCTCGAGCACGCGGTGGTCCATGATCCGCCGCCACAGCGGCGGGAAAGCGGCCACGAGGATCATCCCGGCGTAGCCGGTCGGCAGCTGCGGCGCCTGCTCGACGTGGCGCAGCGCCTGGTAGCGGCGGACTGGGTTGGCGTGGTGGTCGGAGTGGCGCTGCAGGTGGTAGAGCAGGACGTTGGAGGCGGTGTTGTTCGAGTTCCAGCTGTGCTCGGGCTGCGTGCGCTCGTAGCGCCCGTCCTCGCGGCGCTGGCGCAACAGGCCGTAGTGCTCGAGGTAGTTGACGACCTCGAGCAGCGAGAAGCCGAGCACGGCCTGGATCGCGAGGTAGGGCAGCACGACGACGCCGAACACGGCGACGAGTGCGCCGAACAGCACGACGGTCATCGCCCAGGCGCTGAGGATGTCGTTGCGCGGCGTCCACATCGAGCTCTGCAGCCGTCCCAGGCGCAAGCGCTCGAGCTCCCAGGCGGAGCGCAGGCTGCCGCTCACGGTGCGCGGCCAGAAGCGGTAGAAGCTCTCGCCGAGGCGCGAGCTGGCGGGGTCCTCGGGCGTGGCCACGCGCACGTGATGGCCGCGGTTGTGCTCGATGAAGAAGTGCCCGTAGCCGCTCTGGGCGAGCGCGACCTTGCTCAGCCAGCGCTCGAGGCTGGCGCGCTTGTGCCCGAGCTCGTGCGCGGTGTTGATGGCGATCCCGGAGACCATCGCGACGGTCAACGCGAGGCCGATCGACTCGACGACGGAGAGGTCGCCGTAGGACCACTCCCAGCAGGCGAAGATCAGCCCGGCGTACTGCACGGGGATGTAGGCGTAGGTGCACCAGCGGTAGTAGCGGTCCTGCTCGAGCGCCTTGATCACGGACTCGGGCGGGTTGCGCGCGTCGAGCCCGACGACGAGGTCGAGCAGCGGGAAGATGCCGAACACGAGCACGGGCCCGTAGAACCAGAAGACTCCGAGGCCGGTCAGCTCCACGAGCCCCCACGCGAGGAACGGCAGCGTGGGCACGACGAGGCCGAGCAGCCAGAGGTAGCGCTTGGGGTCCCGCCACGAGACGGACTCCTCGGTGCCGGGGGCCTCGACTCGTGCCTGTGCGATCGGCGCGGTCGTCGTTGCTGCAGGCGCTGACATGGGTGGCTTCCTCCTGCGGTCGGGTGCCGTCAAGGGCTACTTTACGCAACACTAGCAACGTGTCAAGCACAACGACATCAATATTTAATTTGACAAGAAGACGAACCTAGCTCGATTGCACGTGATCGGCGCGCATGCCAAGCCATGTGCGCCGTGTGCTCAACAGCGCCACCAGGCCGAGCCCCGCCATCGCGACGGCCTCGGCTGCCAGCGAAATGCCGGTGCTCACCAGCTGAAACGGCCCGTTGCCGGCTCCGGCCAGCGCAGGCGCGTCGAACGGGAGGGCGATTGCGTACAGCGCCGTGGCCAGCGCGATCGCGACCATCGTCCCGGCGAGCGTGGCCAGGCAGAGCGCTGCGAGTAGCCACGGCTGGGGCACGTCGATCCTGAACAAAGCCCGCCGTGCAGCGGCGACGCAGATCGCCCCGCAGGCAAGTCCGCCGAGTGCCCAGGCGACGAACGCCCCCTGTGCCGCCGTGCCCGGATCGCCGGCGGCGTGCGCGCCGTGGGCGCTGTGCGCAGCGGCACGGTCGCCACGGCGAACAGCAGCAGCGCGGCGACGGGGCCGCCGGCCAAGCCGGCCAGCTTCCGTAGGCTGTCCGGCTCGCCCCATGCCCGGCGCAGCGCGACGGCGATCAGCGGCAGCGCACCTGCGATGACGGCCAGCGACGCGATCCCTGCGGCTAGCTGCACGGCGAGCTGCGCGTCGCCGAGCAGCGGATGGGCGCCGAGCGGGTGGTTCTCGGTCGTCTCGTAGAAGCCAAAGCCGACCGCCGCCGATCGCGACCCAGCACGCGAGCACGCCGCCCAAGCCCGAGGCGCAGCCGCGTTCCCACGTCGAGCTCGCCGGCCAGGCCCGCCGCTGGGCGCAGATGCGCGCGCAGTGCGCCGTCAGTAGATCGAGCACGGCCGCGGCGCGCAGCGGCTGCTCTTCGATCAGAGCCTGCAGCTCGGCGCCGTAGCGGCGGCGGAACGCCATTGGGTAGAGCGCGAGCGCGAGCCGGGCGAGCCTCATGCGCTCGCCTCGCCCATGCGCAGTCGCCGCAGGCCGGTGCGCGCCACGCGCGCGAACCTCTCGAGCTGCCCCGTCAGAACCTCGCTGCCGGCGCTCGTCAGCCGGTAGGGACGCCGACGCGCCTCCGCCGGCAGCCCTCGATCAGGTCCTTACCCTCCAGGCGCGCCAACGCCCCGTACAGCGTCCCCAGCCCGAGCCGCACGCCGGCCAGCTCCTCCACGTCCTGCATGATCGCATAGCCGTGCTTCGGCCCGTCGGCGAGGCTCGTCAGCACGAGCAGCTCCGGGTCTGTAGATCGTCCACCGTTGTGTCGCATAACGTAATAGGAGCGATTCGGCTGAGGTCAGCGCTTCCACCCGCCCATCTCCAAACGTAGCAAAGCTCCCCGGTGTCCATGAGCATCTAACTCAGCCGCCGAAAATGGGAAACAGTTGAACATTTCGAGAGACAATGCCATGGCGCCGGGGTAATGGTGAAGTGATCTCAACGATCGGACTACCGACCTAGTAGACCGAGTACGAACTACTTCACCCGATCAACACCTCAATCGCAAGGAGAGACAAATCGTGAAACGCGTTGGTCTCACTGGTATGGCCGCGATGTGGGCCGTCGCAGCGACAGCGGTCGCCGCGTCGCCGGCGGTAGCCGCCCTACCCGAATTCTCCAACACCGGCATTACATTCTCAGGGACGGCCGGGGCCGGGACGCTCGAAACCAAAAGCGGCACCAAAGTCACATGCACAGCCGGCAAAAGTACTGGCACGATCACGGGGGTGAAAACAGTCTCGAAAATAGTCATCACCGAGACTGGATGCAAATCAAGTGGATTCGCATGCCAAACTCCGAAAGCCGCCAGCGGGGAACTGGTCACAACCGAACTGACCGGAACCTTGGGGGACATCAATGCCTCCAAAAAAGAAGTTGGCGTCAAACTCGCTCCGACGGCTGGTGGCAAATTCATCGAATTTGAATGCGTCGGTGGAATTATCAAAGTCCAGGTCACCGGTTCTGGCATCTGTCCAGTGACGCCGATAAACACCGAAACCACGAAATTCAACTTCACCTGCAAACAAGTCAAAGGTGTTCAGGCTGTCACACGATTCGAAGGTGAAAAAGAAGAATCGCTCCTGAAAACCTCGATTGGCGGCGGTCCCGCCGAACAGTCGGCAGACGAATGCACAACTACCATTACGGGTACCGCTTCGACCACCATCAAGAGATAGACGCGTCGCTACCGGAAGCTGTACTCGAGCGCTGTCAGGAGCGTCAAGGCCCGACCGATCGCGGTCCGCCGCGATCGGTGCGGCCTCTCGATCGGCATCCTCCGAAGCCCTGCAAGGAGGGAGCCCTACAGACGGCGTGAAGGCCGTAGCTGATCGGTGCCCGCAGTTCCTGAGACCGGGAGCACGATGTCGTGCTCCGAAAGAAACGCTCCCACGAACGCCGGCGCCGTCGCATGAGGGTGGGGAGCACGGAAAGCAGCGCAACAAATTACCTGATCGAATCCCCCGAAACCTAAATTCGGGCGGAGCCTGTAGCGACCGCGTCCGTTGCGCGGCAGCCCCAATCCCGTCCAAAGAGGTTGCACGGCCCCGGAGCGCCTCCGATCAAAGATGAACGCCCCGGTGCCGGCCATCAATCCATGCCGGAAACCCGGCAGGAGCAGGCGAAAGAATACCAGAAACATTTTCTCGGAAGTCCCGCGCGGTAGTAAGAAACACACTTCGGCGGCCGGTTGACAATCTTTGTTGGGTGTGCCTATAGTCGCTGACGCAAACCTCCGTTATCGGATCTCCCGAATAACGGCACTGTTCACGAAAGCCGGACCGAAACGTCTTCGATCAAGCAGGATGAGCGATTCGGTGCCGGTCATCAATCCAAAGGAGCACTTGGTAACTATGAAACCGCTTCGACTTATGGGCCTTACGCTGATCGCCGCTTGCGTGATGGCTGGAGCCGCGTCGGCCTCCGCTTCGGCGGCGCTTCCGGAATTCCTGAAAACTGGGCCGACCCTGACGGGTACGTCCGGCGCCAGCACGCTTGAAACAAAAAGCGGTACCAAAGTCACGTGTACAGCCGGCAAAAACACTGGCACGATCACGGGCGTAAAAACGGTCTCAAAAATCGTCGTTACGTTCACAGGCTGCAAATCGAGTGGCTTCGCTTGCAAAACCCCGACAGCGGCGAGCGGAGAACTGATCACGACTGAACTGACCGGCACACTCGGATACACCAACACGGCCAAAAAAGAAGTTGGCGTCAAACTTGCTCCGACCGCCGGCGGCAAATTCATCGAATTTGAATGTGTCGGCGGCATCATCAAAGTACAGGTAACGGGCTCGGTCATTGGCGCTTTGACGCCCGTGAACACGCTGAGCACGAAATCGACGCTGACGTTCAAACAGACCAAAGGCGTTCAGGCACTCACGAAATTCGAAGGTGAAAAAGAAGAATCCTTCCTGAAAACATCGATCGGCGGCGGCGCGGCAGAACAGTCCGGTCAGGAATCCACCAGTGCCCTCGTGACCTCCGAAGCAGACGAAGTCAAAGCGTAGGGACGAAGCATTCGCAGCAGATGTCAGATGAGAAGGGCAGGGCTGTAAGTAAGTAGTGAAGGCAGGCTGCTGGTGCGCGGGGCCGCAACGCCTCGCGCACCAGCTTGTGTCGTCGAGGTGCACGCGATCGGCGAGGTCGGCAATCGGCGTCGAGGCGGAGGGCGAGGCAGGAGATGGGAAATTGGAGAGGAGCCGGATGAAGGAGCATCACTTGGCGCGTGGGGCCGATCACGGCAGCACGACCATCGGCGGCGCACGGGGCGCGCCGTCAGGAGCGCGAGCGAACCGTTCGCCTCGCCCCCGGGCGGGCCAGGCCGGACCGCTAGTGGCGACGCTCGTGCTGTGGCTCGTCGTGGCGCTCGTGGTAGGCACCTCCGCGAAGGCCGCCACCCAGCACATCCTGCTCGGCTCCTTTGGCACAGAAGGCTCCGGCCCAGGCCAGTTGCTCTCGCCGGCAGGCGTGGCGGTGAACGGCTCAACGAGCCTGTCCGATCCCGGCGCGGGGAACGTCTACGTGGTGGACAAAGGCAATCTGCGCATAGAGCTTTTCGATGCCACCGGCTCGACCTTTCTCGGCGAATTCGAACCGCCAGGTGGCTTCTCGGCGCCGGAAGGGATCGCGGTCGACGGCTCGGAAGACCCGCTCGATCTCTCTGCGGGCGACGTCTACGTCGTAGACGCGGGCCGCTCGGTAATCGACAAGTTCGACGCCGAAGGCGTCTTCATCGGCGAACTGACCGAAGCCGAACCGGGCGTGCCCTTCGCGGAACTCGAGGGGATCGCGGTTGACGGCAACGGGCAGGTGTTCGTCTACCAGGCGAGCAGCGAGATCGACATCTTCGACGATGCCGTTGCCAACAAATACGTGGGCCCGACTCCGCCGCCCGAATCGGGCTTCACGCCGATTCCTGGCTCCGGTTTCGCGGTTGACGCCGAAGAAGACCTCTATGTGATCCGCGGCAATCGTGACATTGCCAAGGTAAATGCTCAGGGTGTCACGCTGTCGTCTGATGTGACAGTCACCCCACAGGAACCCGGCGGGGAACGAACCGCCGCCTCGATCACGGTAGACCTTGCCAACGGCGATCTCTATGCCGACACGGAAGGGGGGGTGCGTGTCTACAGGGTCACCGAAGCTTCCAGCGAACGCCTAGAGCTATTCGGCTCTGAAGTGCTGCCCGAAGGGCTGCCGGAAGGCAGCGGGATCGCGGTCAACGCCTCAAATGGCCGCGCGTACGTATCCAACCCCGCTGGCGACACCGTGGACATCTTCGATGAAGTAACGCTGCCCAGTGTGTCGACGGGCGAAGCCGGCAATCTCCAGCACGAAGGCGACGCGACGCTGACCGGCGCCGTCGATCCAGAAGGGATCGAAGTCACGGCCTGCGAATTCGAATACGGGCCCGATGAAAGCTACGGCCAAACTGCGCCGTGCGACACCGCTCCCGGCGCGGGCGAAGCGCCGGTGTCCGTCAGCGCCGACATCACGGGCCTGACGCCCGGCGCGACCTACCACTTTCGCCTGGTGGCCTCGAATGCCTCGGGCACTACGCACGGGACCGACAGCGTCTTTACTGCTTTTGCGCGACCGCGCGTCGACGGTGAGTCGGCGAATGAAGTGACGGCCGACGCCGCCACGCTGGCCGCGCAGATCAACCCCGGCGCGACGGATTCGACCTACCACTTCGAAGTTGGGCGCACGATCGCATATGAAAAATCGTTGCCGGCTGTCGGTGGGCACACAGGGGCGAGCGCTTCAGACGTCGCTGTGAGCGTTCGCGTCCAAGGCCTGCAGCCCGAAACGGTCTACCACTTCCGCCTCGTCGCGAGCAACGTGCTCGACGGCACGGGTGAGCAGAGCTCCGGCGAAGATCGCATGTTCACGACACGCTCGCTCGCGGCTCCGGCCTCTTCGCCGCTGCCGGACGGGCGTGGCTGGGAACTGGTCTCTCCCCCGGAAAAGCTCGGTGCGACCGTCGAAGCGATCACCGCCGAAGGCGGCGCGATTCAAGCGGCAGAAGACGGCAGCTCGCTGGCCTACGTGGCGAATGCCCCGATCGAAGACCGCCCGGAAGGCAACCCGGCGAAGGAGCTCACGCAGGTGCTCGCCCGACGCGGCTCCGGCGGCTGGCTATCGCGTGACATCGCCACCCCGCACGACACCGCCACCGGTGTTCAGGCGGGCAACCCCTCGGAGTACAAGCTGTTCTCTGCAGACCTGTCGCTCTCGCTGGTCGAACAGGTGGGCGAAGACGCCACTCCGCTTTCGCCGAGCGCCTCGGAAAAAACACCGTATGAGCGCGACGGAGCGGGCGGCTACACGCCGCTGGTGAGCGCGGCCAACGCGCCGCCCGGGACGCAGTTCGGCGGGCTGGTCTCGTTCACGGCCGCCACGCCAGACCTGAGCCACGTGGTGCTCAGTTCCGAAGCGCAGCTCACGAACACGCCGATCGCCTCGCTGCTCGATCTCTACGAGTGGTTCGATGGGCGATTCGAAGTCGTCAGCCTGCTGCCGAACGGAGAACCCGCGCCGGTGCCGGCGCTCGGCCTGAACAGTCACGACGTACGACACGCCGTCTCCGACGACGGATCGCACGTGGTGTTCTCCTCCGAAGCGCACCTCTACCTACGTGACCTCAACATCCAGAAAACCTTCGAAGTCGATGCAAATCAGGGTGGGACTGCGAATGGACTGGCGGGGCATCCTCAGTTCCAGACGGCCAGCAGCGACGACTCGAGGGTGTTCTTCACCGACCCGGAACGGCTTACCGAAGACTCGACCGCTGAATCGCCGACGCCCACCGGCGGCGATCTGTATGTATATGAAGAGAAAGGTCAGAAGCTGACCGATCTGACTGTGGATCACAACGTCAGCGAAAGCGCGGAGGTTCAGGGTGCGGTGCCGGGCGCCAGCGAAGACGGCTCGATCGTCTACTTCGTCGCCCGGGGTGTGCTGTCCAACACTCCGAATGCAGAGGGCGCCTTGCCCGTGGCAGGCAGCGAAAACCTTTATCTCGTCGAACGCTCCGGCGCCGGATGGGGGGCACCGCGCTTCATCGCCACGCTCTCGAACGACGATCGTCCCGATTGGGGCGGCGAAGAAGAAGCGTCCGCGGACCTGGGGCGGTTGACGGCCAGGGTCTCGCCGAACGGTCGCTTCCTCGCCTTCATGTCGGACCGGCCGCTCACCGGCTATGACAACACCGACACGCACAGCGGGACACCCGATGAGGAGGTCTTCCTGCTCGACGCCCAGCAGGGGACGTTGAGCTGCGCCTCGTGTAACCCGACGGGTGGGCGTCCCAGCGGCGTGTTCGACTCGGGCGTGTTCCCCGGCCTGCTCGTTGATCGCGGCAGTGTCTGGGAAGGTCGCTGGCTAGCGGGCAGCATCCCCGGCTGGACGCTCGTCGACGACTTCCACGCCCTGTATCAGTCTCGCTATCTCTCGAACGAGGGGCGACTGTTCTTCGACAGCCCCGACTCGCTGGCGCCTCAGGACATCAACGGGGTCGAGGATGTCTATGAGTACGAGCCCGACGGTCAGGGAAGCTGCGGGCAGGAGCATGGCTGCATCTCGCTGCTGTCCTCAGGCGAATCGACCGAAGAATCCGCCTTCCTGGACGCGAGCGTCTCTGGCGGTGACGCCTTCTTCCTGACCGCGGCTCAGCTCTCTGGCCAGGACCGTGACGGCAGCGAGGATGTCTATGACGCACACGTGTGCACTGCTGTCCTGCCCTGTCCGCCTGCGACCGCGTCGGCGCCCGAACCATGCGCAAGCGCGGAATCGTGTAGGCCCGCGCCGGCACTGCAGCCATCTTTCGGCGCGCCCCCCACCTTGACCCTGAGCGGGGCCGGCAACCTCCCGCCGTCCGCGCCCGCCGCCAAGCCAAAGCCGCTGACGCGAGCGCAGAAGCTCGCGAAGGCCCTGAGCGCATGCCACAAGGACAAACGGAAGAAGAAGCGCCGGGCGTGCGAAGCTCAGGCGAGAAAGCGGTTCGGGCCAGTGAAGAAGAAGCCGGTAAGCCACAGGGCCGCCGCACACAAGGCTAGGGGGGCGGGCGCATGAGGCTCACTCGCGCAGCTCTCCTCTGCAGCCTGGCCATGCTCACACTCGCGCTCTGCTGGGCTGCGAGCGCCGAGGCACAGGCGCCGCGCTGGCAGTTGGACGCAAGCACTGCGCCGACCGTGCTGCAGAACGGCGGGGAAGGCCAGCTCGCGCTGACCGCCACCAACATCGGCGATGCGCCCGTCGACTTCTCCGGCGAACCGCTGACGATCAGGCTTGCGCTGCCACCCGGCCTGGCCGCGACGAAAGTCCTCGGCTTCCCGCTCACCTACCTCGGCTACCTGACGCACTTCGGCGAACTCGCCTGCAACATCGCCTCGCCGTCGCTGGTCACGTGTGCCTCCAGCGCAGGCGCCATCCTGCCACCCTTCGAATCGCTCGAAGTGCGCGTTGCAGTGACCGCGGACGAAGGCGCGAAATCGGGCGAAGAGGTCGAAGCCAGCATCAGCGGAGGTGCGACGCAGAACGCTCTGGCGAAACTGCCGCTGTCGTTCGGTGTCTCGACACCGTTCGGCATCCGCAGATACGAACTGCACGCCGAAAACGAGGACGGCTCGCTGCAGACGCACGCCGGATCGCACCCGTTCCAGTTCACCAGCACGCTCGACTTCAACCAGACGCTCGAAGCCAACAAACACTTCGAAGGCGTCGGCAAGCTTCCGACGACCCCTGAACTGCTGCGAGACCTCGAAGTGAGCCTTCCCCCGGGCCTGGTGGGCAACTCCACGCTGTTCGCCCAGTGCACCGATCTCGAGTTCGAGACCCTGGGCTCGGCAAACATCAACCTCTGCCCGGCCGAATCGGCCGTTGGCGTCGCATCGGTGAGTCTCAAGGAACCGAACAACCAGGGCTTCGCGACGATACCCGTGCCGATCTTCAACCTCACACCCGCCGCCGGTGAGCCTGCGCGTTTTGGCTTCGAGGCACTCGGGGTGCCTGTGATCCTGGACACCGCGATCCGCTCAGGACGCGACTATGGCGTCGTCGTGAAACTGCAGAACATCTCCGAGGCCGCGACGGTGGTCTCGAGCCGGGTGACATTCTGGGGGGTGCCCGGCGATCAACGCCACGACGCCTCCCGCGGTTGGAGCTGTCTGGATTGGTTCGCGGGAGGTACCTGCACGTCTTCTGCCCCTTTGCAGCCACCGGCGTTCCTGACGCTGCCGACGGCTTGTCAGGGACCACCCACGAGCACAGCGACGATCGACTCCTGGGGTGGCAACTCGCTGCCCCCAGTTAGCTTCACCTTCCAGAGCCTGGCGGGCGACCCCGCGTCGATCGACGGCTGCGGCGAAATCCCGTTCACCCCGTCCTTCTCGGTCGAACCGGAAGCTCATTCCGCCAGCACGCCGACGGGCCTGAGGGTGGGCGTGCACGTGCCCCAGGACACGACCCGCGCGAGCACCGGCTTCGCGGAGTCGGCGGTGAGGAGCACCACGGTCACGCTGCCGGAGGGGATGCAGTTGAGCCCCGCCGCGGCAGACGGGCTGCTCGCGTGCTCGATCCCCGAAGCCGGCTTCGAAGGCGTCGATGCCACACAGACGAACCTGTTCTCGGCCGGTGCCGTGGCCTGTCCCGATGCCTCCAAGCTCGGCTCCGTGACGATCGACACGCCGCTGTTGGCAAAGCCACTGCACGGCTTCGTCTACCTGGCCGCGCAGAACGCCAACCCGTTCTCCTCACTGGTGGCGCTGTATCTAGTCGCCGAAGAACCCGTGGCCGGTGTGCGCGTCAAGCTCGCGGGGAAGGGGGTTCTCGACCAGGCAACCGGCCAGCTCACGACGATCTTCGAAAACACGCCCGAGCTTCCGTTCGAAGACCTGACATTGCAGATGTTCGGTGGCCCGCGCGCCGCGCTGACGACGCCGCGCCTTTGCGGCAGCCATACGGCAACTGCGAGCTTCACGCCGTGGTCGGGCGGCGCGCCGGTGTCCACCTCCTCGAGCTTCGCGATCGACTCCGGAGCGCGCGGTGGCGCCTGCTCGAACCCGCCTCCGTTCGTCCCGGCGGTGAGCGCCGGCTCGGCAAACGGGCAGGCCGGCGCGTTCGCCCCGTTCTCGCTGACGATGTCGCGAGAAGACGGCAATCAGAACCTGAGCGCGATCACCGAGCGCATGCCGCCCGGCGTGCTCGGCAAGCTTGCCTCGGTGACGCCCTGCACGGAACCGCAGGCCGCACAGGGCACGTGCGGCGCCGACAGCCTGATCGGCCATACGGTCGCAAGCGTTGGCCTCGGGAGCGATCCATTCACCGTGAGCGGAGGTCAGGTCTTCATCACAGGTCCCTACAAGGGCGCCCCATACGGGCTGTCGATCGCGCAGCCCGCGAAGGCGGGCCCATACGACCTGGGTGGCGGAGCCTGCGACTGCATCGTCGTGCGCGCGAGGATCGAAGTAGATCCGCACACCGCCACGCTCACGGTCGTGAGCGATCCACTGCCGACGATTCTGCAGGGGATCCCCCTACAGGTCAAGCAGGTCAACGTCACGATCGATCGCCCGGGCTTCGCGTTCAATCCCACGAACTGCAGTCGGCTCGCGCTGAACGCCGTGCTGACGGGCGAACAGGGCGCGACCGCGGCGCTGTCGGTCCCCTATGAGGCCGCGAATTGCGCGGGACTCCCCTTCAAGCCTAAGTTCGCCTTCTCAACGCAGGCCAGGACCAGCAAACAGAGCGGCGCTTCGCTACGCACCAGGGTCATCTCGGGGCCCGGTCAAGCGAACATCGGACGGGTGCGGGTCGCGCTCCCCAAGCAGTTGCCCTCGAGGTTGACAACGCTGCAGAAAGCTTGCCCGGCGGCCGCGTTCGATGCGAACCCGGCTAGCTGTCCGGCCGCGTCGGTCGTTGGCACCGGGATCGCCATGACGCCCGTGCTGAAGGACAGGCTGAGCGGGCCTGCGTATCTCGTCTCGCACGGAGGCGAGGCTTTCCCCGATCTGGAGATCGTGCTGCAGGGCGAAAACATCACGCTGGTGCTCGACGGCAGAACCGACATCAAGAAAGGCATCACCTCCAGCACCTTCGAGGCCGTCCCCGATGCACCGATCTCCTCCTTCGAACTGTCGTTGCCGGAGGGTCCCCACTCGGTGCTTGCGGCGAATCTGCCAATCAAGGCAAGACATAGCATGTGCGGGCAAAAGCTCATGTTGCCGATCGCGATCACGGGTCAGAACGGGGCCACGATCAAACAGACGCTCAAAGCTTCGGTGTCGGGCTGCGCGAAGACTAAGAAGGCCAGGGGTAAGCGCCATAACAGGAAGCGGAGGGCGGCCAAGCGGGAAAGCGGACCGAATGGCAAGGCGCGCTAGCGTCCTTCCCGCACGGGCCCGAGGTCGGGCCGGCTTCTAGCGCCGCTCCTCAGCCCGCCGCCGTGAACACGTCGGCGCCGAACGTCGCGGGCACCGTCGCGGCGTCCGCCAGGCGCCCGAGCCCGAGCCCGAGCAGCGACTCCCAGCTGGCGAGCGAGGAGTAGTGGTTGTAGGGCGTCGTCGAGACGGTGCCGGGTTTGATGAACGGCGAGAGCAGCACGGCGCCGACGAGGCCGCCGCCGGGGCCGGTGATGCCCGGCAGGGGAGAGCCCGGCCCGGGCTGCTCTTCGCAGCAGGCGGTGGAGTCCGACTGCGGGCCCTCGGACTCGTCGAAGGTGATCTCGAGCAGGCCGTTGCGCTGGAAGGCCGGCGAGGAGGTGATCTTCGGCACCCACGTTTCGAGGAAGCGGTCGATGTCGTCCAGCGCCGAGGCGCCGCCCTCCTGGTTCACGCAAGGGTAATCGTGGCCGTCTTCGCACAGGTTGGGCGTGATGAACGAGAAGCGCGGCGTGTGCAGGATTGTGCCGAGGTCGCTCGCGAGGCCGGTCTCGTGGCGCAGCGCGCCGGGCGGCATCGTGCCGTCGGGAGCGCCGAGCGCGACTACGTGTTCGTTGCAGTAGGCCTGATCGTCGATCACGGAGTGGAAGTAGACGAACGGGTCGTGACGCGTCGCGTAGCCGTCGCCCGGCTCCGCTTTCTGCGTTTCGTCGGGCGCGTTCAGCGCGGGGTGCCCGCAGGCGGCGCTCTCGCGCGCCGGGTCGTTGCCCATGTCCTGCTGATAGGCCTTCCACTTGCGCCCGGCCGCCGAGAGCTGTGTGCCGATGTTCTGCACCGAGGAGGGGTAGACGCAGCCCTCGCCGGCCTCGACGCCGCCCGGCAGTTCGAGTCCGCCGGCGAAGTCGCTGAAGATCTGACAATCCGCCTGGGTCTGGGCGTTCGGCGGCTGCCCGGAGACGAGCGAGAGGTAGTTGTCGTTGCTCTCGTGGCCCGTCGCGTAGTAGTTCTGAAGCAGCGCGCCCTGCGCGGGCAGCGTCTGCGCCAGGTACGGATCGGCCGCCGGGTCGCCGAACGTCGAGGCGTAGCTCTGGTTCTCGAGCACGATCACCCACACGTGGCGCACGCGCGGCTGTTTGAACGGTTTCGTCCGGGCCGCGCCGGCCGGGGTGGCGAACAGTGCGCCTGCCAGCAGCGTCGCGCCGAGCAGCGCCGCGGCAAGCCTCGCGCCGAGCCGGATCGAACCCGAGCGGCGCACGTCAGCCCGCCGCCGGACCGGCCGCAGCCGTCGGCGCGGTCGGGCCCGTCGGCGCGGGCGGTTCGGCGATCGTCGGCGGTTCGAGCAGCGCCGGCGGCGATTTCAGGTCGAGGAAGTCGGCCACGGTGTGCGCGTTGGCGTCGCGGTAGGTCAGCGCCGGTAGGTTCCACTTGGCCTCGATCGTGGCGAGCACCGAGGTGTGGTCGTGCAGCACGTTCGTGACGGCGTTCGGCTTGGAGTACGGCGAGGCGACGATCCCGGGCACGCGCGGCCCGTACAGGTCGTAGCCGCCCGGGTAGTCGCCCGCTTCCAAGAGCGGCGGGATCGAGTCGGGCGCGATCGCGGCCGGCGGTTTGACGTGGTCGTAGTAGCCGCCGTGCTCGTCGTAGGTGTAGATCAAGAGCGTGCGCGGCCAGGCGGGCGAGTTGAGCACGGCGTCGACGACCTGGTAGGCCCAGTACTCGCCGTAGGACATGTCCTGTTCTGACTCCTCGTCGCCGCCGGTCGTGTTCAGCGGGCCGGTGATCGCCGAGACCAGCGGCAGTGCCGACAGCGGCCCGCCGATGTCCGTGAGCGCGCCGAACTCGGGGTCGACGAAGCTGACCTGGGGCAGCCCGCCCGTTTTGCAGTCGGCGAAGAACTGCGCGATGTTCGCCAGGTTCGACGGGTATTTCTCGATCGTCGACGGGATGATCCCCGTCTGCGGCAGGTCGGTGAAGTAGTTGCGCCAGCTCACGCCGTAGGAGCTCAGGCGATCGAAGATCGTGCCGTTCGGCGGCGGCGCGTCGAGCAGGCTTTGGTTGTCGGTCGAGATGTTGCCGTACGCCGTCGCCGCCATCAGGAAGCGGCGGTTCGGATAGGTCTGGCACGGCGCCGAGCAGAACCAGCGGTTGTTGAGCGTGAACGAGCGCGCGAAGGAGTAGGCGAACGGCAGCACGTCCTCCGTCCAGTAGCCCATCGGCTCGTTGTTGCCGACCGACTCGACGAACCCGTTCATCTTGCCGCCGTTGATCTGCTCGTGGGTGGCGTTCCACGTCTGCGTGACCGACGGCGCCTGCGCGGTGGTGGGCAGTGGGAAGGAACGGACGCGGCCTTTGCCGCCCACGCCGGGGTTGCTGTTGAGCGCGTTGCCGGCGGTGTCGAAGCGCAGGCCGTGCGCCTTCGGCTGCCCCGAGAGCGCCAGCGCGCCGAGCAGGTTGTCGAAGGAGTGGTTCTCCATCATCACGACGACTACGTGGTCGAACGGCAGCGCGTCCGTCGCCGCGCCCGCCGCCCGCTTTGGATCGGGCAGGCTGTCGGGCGCCCGCACGGTCGCCCCGAGCGCGGCCGCCGCGCGCCACAGCGGGCCACCGGCCGAGAGCGCCGCCATCGTCGAGCCGCCGTAGCGGACGAAGTCGCGTCGCGTCAGCGGCAGCTCGAGCGGTTTGCGGCGTCGCGGCGCATGCATGAGCCGAGACTTACCCGCATTCGGCCCTTCTTAGTGAAGATTTTGTGTCCTGCGGCTCAGCGGCCGCCGAAGCTAGGCGGCCTGGCGCGAGTGCGGCTGCAGAAAAGGCACCTGCTCGCCCGCGGGCGGCGGATCGGGCGGCGGCTTGCGCGGCGGCTGCTCGCCCTCGGCGCTGGCCACGACGCGGTTTCGCCCGGCGCGCTTGGCTTCGTACATCGCGTCGTCGGCGGCCTTGAACAGCGACTCGTAGTTCATCTGCTCGCCGCCGGCGGCGCTGACGCCGATCGAGACGGTGATCGTCACGCCGGCGGGCGTCGCGTGCTCGAGCTCGCCGCGCAGGCGCTCGGCGACGTGGCAGCCGGCCGCGCTGTCGACGCCGGGGAGCACGACGAGGAACTCCTCGCCGCCGAGCCGGTAGACGAGCTCGAAGGAGTGCAGGCGCTTGCGCAGCTCATACGCCGTGTCGCGCAGCACGGCGTCGCCGCGGTCGTGCCCGTGCGCGTCGTTGACGGCCTTGAAGTTGTCGATGTCGAACAGCAGCAGGCAGACGGGCTGGCGGGTCATGCGCGCCTGGTGGCTCAGCTCGGCGAAGCGCGGGATCAGCGCGTTGCGGTTGAACAGGCCCGTCAGCGGGTCGATGATCGCCTCGTCGCGGTGGTGCAGCTCGGCGGCCTGCAGCGCCCACACGATCGAGACGATGCCGGCGAGCAGCGCGAGCGTGGCGACGAGCGTGGCCGGATCGTCGATCGTCCACTGCGGATGCACGCCGAGTGTGCTCGCCAGCACGATCGCGACGGTCAGCCCGAGCGCGGCGAGCACGACCTGCAGGCGAAAGCGCGCGGCGACCATCGCCACGGGCAGCGCCGTCCACGGCAGCACGGGGCTGCGCGGGCCGCCGCTGAGCGCCACGCCGACGCCGAGCAGGAGCATCGTGATCACGATCGCCCAGGCGCTGATCAGCTCGGGGTGCGCGCTCGTGTCGATCCGCCGCTCGACGTTGAGGAAGTTCAGCCCGGACAGGCCGAACAGGATCAGCGGCCACCAGCCGACCCACGGAGCGGCGATCAGCAGCGCCACGCCGACCGCGCCCGAGCCGATCAGGCGGATCTTGCGCACGCGCTCGCTCGCGTCGACGACGCGGCTGCGGTCGAGCTCGGTGGGGCAGAGCCATGAGGACCGTGCCATGTCACGCGCTTCGACCGCCTCGGCAGATGCCTTTAGGACTTATTTGCATAGAAGACATTTGTCCTCAAAAAAACCGATTTTCAGAATTTGCCCACAAATCGGCCAATGGGCGAAACCATTCCATCCGGGGCCGCGGGCCGCGCTCTCGTACGCTAAGTCCATGTACAAGTCGACCCCGCCGGGCATCGGCGAGCTGCTGCAGTCTCGCGCCGGCGAGGAGATGTCGCTCAACGACAGCTACCTCAACCCGCAGATGGGGCGCATCCTGCGCACGCTCGGCTTCGACAAGTCCTGGCGCGGCGGCGAGGGGGCGCACCTGATCGACGAGCACGGCGAGCGCTACCTCGACCTGTTCGGCGGTTACGGCGTGTTCGCGATCGGCCGCAACCATCCCGAGGCGATCGCGGCCGTGCAGGAGACGATGGCGGCAGGGACGGCCAACCTGCCCCAGCTCGGCGTGACACTGCTCAGCGGCGTGCTCGCCGAGCAGCTGCTGGCGCGCGCCCCGGGCAGCGTCGCGGCGATGGTGCCGGCCAACTCGGGCACGGAGGCCGTCGAGGCGGCGATCAAGGTCGCGCGCGCGGCGACGGGACGCCCGCGCATCCTCTACGCCGACCACGCCTTCCACGGGCTCACGCTCGGCTCGCTGTCGATCAACGGCAACGCCGAGTTCCGCGAGGGCTTCGGGCCGCTGTTGCCCGGCTGCGATCCGGTCCCGTTCGGCGATCCGGACGCGCTCGAGCGCGAGCTCGCGCGCGGCGACGTGGCGGCGCTGATCGTCGAGCCGGTGCAGGGCAAGGGCGTCAACCTGCCCCCGCCCGACTACCTGCAGCGCGCGCAGGCGCTGTGCCGCGCGGCGGAGACGCTGTTCGTGTGCGACGAGGTGCAGACCGGCATTGGGCGCACGGGGCGCTTTCTCGCGCTCGAGCACTGGGGCCTTGAACCGGACATGGTCTGCCTGGCCAAGGCGCTCTCGGGCGGGCTCGTGCCGATCGGCGCCGTGCTCGTCTCGCGCCGCGCCTTCGAGAAGGTCTTCGACGGGATGGAGCGCGCCGTGCGCCACGGCTCGACGTTCGGCGGCAACGACCTCGCGGCGGC
>DATINR010000077.1:0-15764 GCA_035473995.1 Solirubrobacteraceae bacterium | reverse complement strand
GCCGCGCTAGAGTAGGGAATCAATGGCCACAGGCACCACGGCTGAGCAGATAATCGACGTCGTGACCCCTGCCGCCGGCGAGTCGGTCACTGAGGGAACAATCCTCGAATGGCATGTCAAGGTCGGCGACGCGGTCAAGGCCGACGCGACGATCGTCGAGATCTCGACCGACAAGGTCGACGTCGAGCTGCCCTCCCCCGCCACGGGCGTCGTTACGGAGCTGCTCGTCGAGGAGGGCGACACGGTCACGGTCGGGCAGGTGATCGCCCGCATCGCGGTCGGTGCGAGCGCGGGCGCTGCGGCTGACGCGAGCGGCGGCGGCAACGGCACGGCCACGGCGAGCACCGCTGAGAACGGCTCGGGCAACGGCGCGGGCAGCCACACTGAGGAGCCACCCGCCGCTCCCGCCACGGCCGCTGCGGGCGACGCGAAGACGGCAGCCGACGGCGCCGAGACCGCCGGCGCGGGCTCCGCCGCAGGGAGCGGAGCGCTCGTCGACGTTGTCACGCCGGCTGCCGGCGAGTCGGTCTCGGAGGGCACGATCCTCGAATGGCGCGCCAAGGTGGGCGAGTTCATCAAGGAGAGCGACACGATCGTCGAGATCTCCACGGACAAGGTCGACGTCGAGCTCCCGGCCCCGGTGAGCGGCACGATCGCGGAGCTGCTCGCGCAGGAGGGCGAGACGGTCACGGTCGGGCAGGTGATCGCGCGCATCGCGGTCGGCGAGCAGGGCGAGGCGCCGGCGGTGCGAAGCGACGGAGGCGCGGACGGCGCCACGACGGCGCCGGATGCGAGCGCGGCCACGAGCGCTCCCGCCAAGAGCACCGTGCCCGAGGACCTCAAGGTCTCGCCGGTCGCGGCGCGGGTGGCGCAGGCCGAGGGCGTCGACCTGGCGCAGATCTCGGGCAGCGGCCCGGCCGGCAGGATCGTCAAGTCCGACGTGCTCTCGGCAGCCGGCGGCAACGGCGCCGCGCACGCTGCGGAGAGCACCGGCAATGGCGCTCCCTCGGCCCCGGCGCAGGCCGAGACGAAGCCGATGCGCGGCGGCGCGGCGGCGCTCGCCCGCTACATGGAGCAGTCGCTCGAGATCCCGACGGCGACGAGCTTCCGCACCTTCACCGTGACGATGCTCGACGGCCGGCGCAAGGAGCTGAAGGCAGCCGAGCGCAAGGTCTCCTTCACGCACCTGATCGCCTACGCGATCGCGCGCGCGGCCGACGACCTGCCGGTGATGGCCGACCACTTCGAAGAGATCGACGGCAAGCCCAACCGCGTGCACGACGGCCAGGTCAACCTCGGCCTGGCGGTGGACGTGGAGAAGAAGGATGGCTCGCGCACGCTGATGGTGCCCGTGATCCGCGATGCCGGGCGGATGCCGTTCGAGCGCTTCGTCGCGGCGTACGACGCGCTGGTCGAGAAGGCGCGCACGAACACGCTGACGGTGGATGACCTGCAGGGCGGCAACCTGACGCTGACCAACCCGGGCGGGATCGGCACGATCGCCTCGGTGCCGCGCCTGATGACGGGTCAGGGGACGATCATCGCCACCGGCTCGATCGCGTACCCGCAGGGCCTGGCCAACATCGGTCAGATGATCGGCGCGGAGAAGGTCATGACGATGACCTCGACCTACGACCACCGGATCATCCAGGGAGCCGAGTCTGGTCGCTTCCTGGCGCGGATCGAGGAATACCTGCAGGGCGAGCGCGGCTTCTACGAGGGCGTGTTCGCCTCGCTCGGCGTGGAGCTCGGCCCGCCGCCCCCACCACCGGCCCCGGCGGCCGCCGCCTCGGCAGCGGCGCAGGCGAGCGCAACGCCCTCGGCGGGCGTGGGCGGCGCCAGCGAAGAGCTGCTGCGCGCGGTGCACGCGGCGAGCACGCTGGTCAGCCGCTACCGCAGCCACGGGCACCTTGCGGCGCGCCTGGACCCGCTGGACTCAGAGCCCGAGGGCGACCCGGGCCTGGACCCGGAGCCGCTCGGCCTGACACCGGAGATCCAGGCGCGGATCCCGGCGAAGGTGCTGAACATGTACGTGCCGGGGGCGACGCTGGCGGACGCGCTGCCGCACCTGCGCGAGACCTACTGCGGCACGATCGCCTACGAGATCGAGCACATCGCCTCCCACCGCCAGCGCGTGTGGCTGCGCGAGCACATCGAGGCGGGCGCGTTTCGCGAGCCGCTGACCAACGACGAAGCGCGCTGGCTGCTGCGCCGGCTGGTCAAGGTCGACGCGCTGGAGCGCTTCATGCACAAGGCCTACCTCGGCCAGCACCAGTTCTCGATCGAGGGCCTCGACATGACGGTGCCGATGGTCGACGAACTGATCCGCCTGTCGGCGGCGCACGGCGGCAAGGAGGTCGTGATCGGGATGGCCCACCGCGGCCGGCTGAACGTGCTGGCGCACAACCTCGGGCGCCCCTACGACACGATCTTCGCCGAGTTCGAGGGCGCCTCGACGCTCGAGGCGGTCACGACGATCCCGCAGGGCGGCACGGGCGACGTCAAGTACCACCACGGCACGCAGGGCTCCTACGACCTGGGCGACGGCGAGACGATCCGCGTCAACCTCGAGTCCAACCCGAGCCACCTCGAGTACGTCTACCCGGTCGTCGAGGGCGCAACGAGGGCGGCGCAGACCACGCGCCAGGGCTCGCGCGCGCACCAGGACACCGACGCGGCGGTGCCGATCGTGATCCACGGCGACGCCTCGTTCCCGGCGCAGGGCGTCGTCTCGGAGACGCTCAACCTGCAGGCGCTCGACGGCTACAAGGTCGGCGGCACGGTGCACATCATCACGAACAACCAGGTGGGCTTCACGACGGACCCCGACGACGCGCGCTCGACGCGCTGGGCCTCGGACCTGGCGAAGGGCTTCGACGTGCCGATCGTGCACGTCAACGCCGACGACGTGCAGGCGTGCATGAGCGCGGTGCGGCTGGCCTTCGCCTTCCGCCAGGAGTTCGGTCACGACGTGCTGATCGACCTGATCGGCTACCGCCGCTTCGGCCACAACGAGTCCGACGAGCCGGCCTACACGCAGCCGGAGATGTACGTGAAGATCAAGAGCAAGAAGCGCGTCTCCGAACTGTGGGCCGACCGCCTGGTCGCCGAAGGCGTCGTCTCCCAGGAGGAGGTCGACGCCCAGGCGCAGGAGGTGTGGGACAAAATGACGCTGCTGCACCAGCGCCTGAAGGCGAAGATCGCGGCTGCGGCGGAGGAGCACGGCGAGCACCCGACGGGCGAGTACGAGCTCGACCGCTCGCCCAGCCCCGAGGTCGAGACGGCGGTGCCGGCCGAGCGCCTGCGCGAGCTCGGCGAGGAGCTCCTGCGCGTACCCGAGGGCTTCACGGTGCACCCGAAGCTCGTCAAACAGCTCGAGCGCCGGCGCGAGGCGCTGGGCGAGGACGGCCACGTCGACTGGGCGCACGCCGAGGCGCTGGCGTTCGGCTCGCTCTTGACCGAAGGCACGCCGATCCGCCTGACCGGCCAGGACACCGAGCGTGGCACGTTCAGCCAGCGCCACATGGTGCTGCACGACGCGAAGACGGGCCAGACGGTCTGCCCGATCCAGAGCCTGCCCGACGCGCTGGCACCGCTGGAGCTGCACAACAGCCCGCTGTCGGAGCTCGCGTGCATGGGCTTCGAGTACGGCTACAGCCAGGAGGCGCCGGAGACGTTCGTGCTGTGGGAGGCGCAGTTCGGAGACTTCGTCAACTCGGCGCAGGTGATCGTCGACCAGTTCATCACCTCGGGCCTGGCCAAGTGGGGGCAGACCTCACGGCTTACGCTGCTGCTCCCCCACGGCTACGAGGGCTCGGGCCCGGAGCACTCCTCGGCGCGCCTCGAGCGCTTCCTGCGCTCCGCGGCCGAGGGGAACATCCGCGTGGCGAGCCCGACGACGCCGGCCCAGTACTTCCACCTGCTGCGCCGCCAAGCGCGGATCGCAAAGCAGCGCCCGCTCGTGGTGATGACGCCGAAGTCGCTCTTGCGCCTGCCGCAGGCGACGAACACGATCGCCGAGATGGCCGAGGGCACGCGCTTTCACCCTGTGCTGGCCGAGCCGGGCGTCGACGACGCGCAAGTCACGCGCCTGCTGCTGTGCACGGGCAAGGTCTACTACGACCTCGTCGGCCACCCCGACCGCGCCTCGCACCCGGGCCTCGCGGTGGCTCGCGTCGAGCTGCTCTACCCCTTCCCCGAGGCGCAGATCCTCGAGCTGCTGCGCCGCTACCCGAAGCTGCAGGAGGTCGTCTGGGTGCAGGAGGAGCCGCGCAACGCCGGCGCCCGCGCGCACATGTTCCCGCGCCTGATGCAGATCATGCCGCACGAGATCCGCTTCGGCTTCATCGGCCGGCCCGAGCGGGCGAGCCCCGGCGAGGGCTACCCGGCGGCGCACCTCGCCGAACAGAGCCGCATCGTCACCACCGCGATCGACCTCGACAAGGCGATCTCGCAGTACCCCCGCAAGACGCCGGGGCAGCGCTGATGTGGGCCCTGTGGAAGCGGTTCCTCGAGATCCGCCGCCAGCGCAAGCGCAAGAAGCGCCTCGGCAGCTAGAGCAGACGCTGTGGCTGCTCTACCTCAACTCCAGCGTCATTGAGAATGCCCGAGAGGGTTCTCCGCGCTTGAGTTCTCGATGCAGCGGCACGTCACAGAGACGGAGCGGTCGAGATGCCTCATGCGAATATGGCTACCACGCTGGCGTACAACCGACCATCCCGCGCGTTCGAGCGCCTTGACGAGACGCTGACCCGAGAGGAGCGGGAGCCCCCCGCTCACGCGGGAACTGGGAACTTGCGGCGGATCACACCAGCATCGAGAGGGCGACCGTCTTCACGTAGTCCTTCGACGTAGAGCGCGAGCGCCTCCTGTGCGTTGGAGGTCGCTTCATCGAGAGTGTCGCCCTGCGTGTGCAGGCCCGGAAGGTCAGGCGCGTAGACGTGATACCCGCCCTCCTCTTGGGGAGCAAAGACAAGCTCGATCTCGCGGGGCTGATCCATAGGCTCAGGACAGGCGGGAGCTCCGCGGCAGACAAGGTCTCTAGCGCCCTTTCCAGGCGGGCTCGCGCTTTTCCTTGAACGCGCTGGCCCCCTCCTTGGCGTCCTCGGAGGTCATCACGGGCCCGGTGATCTCGCCCTGCTTCTGCCACATCTCCTCGCTGCTCCAGTCGAATTGCTCCTGCAGGATGCGCTTGGAGCCGATCAACGCGAGCGGGCCGCTCTTGGAGAGCTGCTCGGCGAGCTCGAGTGCGACCTCGACTGCGGTGCCGGGCTCGGCGAGACGGTTGACGAGGCCGAACTCGTGGAAGCGCTCGGCGGGCATCGGGTCGCCGGTCAGGGCGAGCTCCATCACCACGTGGTAGGGCATCCGCTGCGGCAGGCGCAAGAGCGCGCCGCCGGCGGCGATCAGTGAGCGTTTGGCCTCGGGGATCCCCATCTTGGCGCCCTTGGCGGCGACGATCAGATCGCATGCGAGCGCGACCTCCATGCCACCGGCGAGCGCGAAGCCCTCGATCGCGGCGATCAGCGGCTTCTGCGAGGCGCGCTGGGCGATCCCGGCGAACCCACGGTCGCCGAACCAGGGCGATTCGCCCTTGACGAAGGCGCCGAGATCCATGCCGGCGCTGAAGAAGCCGCCTGTGCCGGTGAGCACGCCGACGGACAGTCCGTCGTCGCCGTCGAGACGGTCGAGGGCGCCGGCGACGCCCTCGGCGACGGCGCCGTTGACGGCGTTGCGCACCTCGGGACGGTTGATCGTGATCAGCAGGACGTTGCCGCGCTGCTCGGTCAGGACGGCATCGGTGGAGACGGCGGCATCGGCGCTCATCGGCGGTTGCTCCTTGGTCGGAAAGGACCGCGCAAGCCTACCGGCGAAGTGACGGCGGACGGCGCAAGCGCGGACGGGTGCGAGCAACGACACCCGCCGAGCTGGGGCTCGCTCAGTCGGCGGGGTGGGTCTGCACGCTCTCGGCCGGAGCGGGTGCGGCGGCGGTCGCGTCGGAGGCATCGGGCGGCGGAGCCGGGGCAGGCGTCTCCGAAGATGCGCTCGGCGCGGAGGCTGCGCTGGCGGCGGGCGGCGGGCCGTGCTCCTCGCGACCGGCGCCGATGTCGAGTGACTGGCGGAACTCGCGGATGCCCTGGCCGAGCGCGCGGGCGAGCGCGGGCAGGCGCTTGGGCCCGAGCACGACGAGCGCGACGACGGCGATGAAGATTAGGTGTACCGGGCTCTCGATCCCCATGGGAGAAGGCTAGCCAACCGGAGGCTTGGCCAGGACGGGCCCGCCCGTCGCCGGCGGTCGACATGCCGGCGACGGCCGACGCTGGCCTTAGCCTCTGCGAGCGTGGCCAGCGAACAAGCGACGCCCCCGGGGCGCGCCTACCCCCCACCACCTGATCGCGAGCCGTTCTGGCCGGCCCAGCTGACGGTGCTGGCGGCGATCGGCATCCAGATCCTCCTGCCGGCGCGGCTGACGGCGGGACCGGAGTGGCTCGTGCCGACGATGGAGGGGGTGCTGCTGGTCGGCCTGTTCGTCGTCACGCCGAACGTGATCGAGGACGAGCATCCGCGCAGGCGACACATAGCGCTGGGGCTGACGGCGCTGGTCAGCGCGGCGAACATCTTCTCGCTCGGCGAGCTGGTGCACTTCCTGCTGCATCACAACGTCTCGGACGGGCGCAGCCTGATCGTCTCGGGCGTGCTGATCTGGCTGACCAACCTGCTCGTGTTCGCGCTGTGGTTCTGGGAGATGGATCGCGGCGGGCCTGGCCTGCGAGCGGCGGGGCGCGACGAAGCGCCCGACTTCCTCTTCCCGCAGATGAGCGACGACCGGATCGAGCCGTCCGGCTGGCGCCCGAAGTTCGTCGACTACGCGTATGTGGCGCTGACGAACAACACGGCGTTCAGCCCGACCGACACGATGCCGCTGACGCCGACGGCGAAGCTCGTGATGGGCGTGCAGTCGACCGTGTCGTTCCTTACGGTGGGGCTGATCGTCTCGCGCGCGGTCAACATCCTCTAGGCGAACGGCGCCCTCGCCGCTTCAGCTTGCCTCGGCCATGCGCGGCTCGATCGCGAGCGCCTGCACGATCAGCTCGCGCACCTCCTCGCCGGCGCCGAGCGCGGTGGCCCGGCGCAGCGCCTCGAGCGTGCCCTCGCGGTCCATCAGGCGCAGGCGCAGCCGGCCGAGGCGCTCCCAGGCGCCGGCGTCGCTGGGACCGCGCTGCACGGCGCGCTCGGCGGCCTCCTCGGCCAGATCGACGGCGCCGATGTCCTCGTATATCCGCGAGGCGAAGCGATGCGCGGCCGGCCGGGCGCCGTCGACGCGAGCCCAGTCGCGCACGGCGCGGGCCGCCTCCTCGAGCTTGCCGGCCTGCCAGAAGGCGAGCGTCATCAGCCGCAGCACGGCGACGTTGTCGGGCTCGGCGTCGCGCGCGTAGATCAAGCGCTGGGCGGCCAGTTCGTACTCGCCCTCGGCCATCGCCCGCTGCGCGGCGAGCGTGAAGCGTTCGACGCGCTCCTCGCCCGGATCGGGCTTTGAGAAGTCGACGAAGCGCAGGCTCCCCGCCGGCACCGTGCGCACGCCGTGGCTGAATTTGACGCGCGCCCACTGCTGCACGTCCTCACCGCCGTCGGGGTCCTCGGTGAAGTAGATGCCGGCGACCGTGCCGACGCCCCACTCCGGATAGGACAGGCAGCGCGCGTAGCGGTGCACGACGGAGTGGTCGGGCACTCGACTGGCGAACGGATCGTGCTTGGCTTTGTCGGCGGCTTGCGCGCGTGCGCGCTGCTCGGCCTCGTACGCGCGGCGGCCCGCCTCCTCGCGCTCGCGCCGGGCGGCTGCGGCCGAGGCGCGCACTGCGTTCTCGGAGACCTTTCCCCCGCGCGAGCCCTCGGCGAGGCGCTCGAGCTGGTCGGCGGCCTCGTTGATCGCCTTCAGGTGGCGCTCGTGCTCGAACTGGCGCCCGGCCGGCGCGATGTCCGGGTGCCAGCGCTTGGCCATCCGCCGGCGCGCAAGCTGCACGTCGCGCTTGTCGAACGGCGCCTCCAGCTCCAACAGGAGCAGGTGCTGCTCGACATCGAGGACGGTCGTAGGCATGACCCGACAACGTTAGCGACCCCGGCAAGGTCCTATCCTGCCTGCCAATGTCCTCTCAATACATCTTCACGATGCACCGTCTGTCGAAGCTTCATCCGCCGGACAAGACGGTGCTCGACGACGTCACGCTGGCCTTCTACCCGGGCGCGAAGATCGGCGTGCTCGGCTACAACGGCGCCGGTAAGTCCACGCTGCTGCGAATCATGGCGGGCGTCGATCAGGAGTACCGCGGCGAGGCCCAGCTGGCCCCAGGAGCGAGCGTGGGCATGCTCGAGCAGGAGCCCCACCTCGACGAATCGAAGGATGTTCGCGGCAACGTCGAGGACGGCGTGGCCGAGACCAAGGCGCTGCTCGATCGCTTCAACGAGCTCGCCGCCGACTACTCCGACGAGACGGCCGAGGAGTTCGGCCGCATCCAGGCGAAGATCGAAGCGGCCGACGCGTGGAACCTCGACACGCAGCTGGAATACGCGATGGACGCGCTGCGCCTGCCGCCGCCGGACGCCGACGTGAGCCTGCTCTCGGGCGGCGAGCGCCGGCGCGTGGCGCTGTGCCGACTGTTGCTCTCCGCGCCCGACCTGCTGCTGCTCGACGAGCCCACGAACCACCTCGACGCGGAGTCGGTCGCGTGGCTGGAGCAGCACCTCTCCGAGTACAAGGGCGCGATCGTCGCGGTCACCCACGACCGCTACTTCCTCGACAACGTGGCCGGCTGGATCCTCGAGCTCGATCGCGGCAAGGGCATCCCCTACGAGGGCAACTACTCCGGTTGGCTCGAGCAGAAGCAGGCGCGCCTGGCGCAGGAAGCGCGCTCGGAAAAGGGGCGCGAACGCACGATCGCGGCGGAGCTCGAATGGGTGCGCACGAACCCCAAGGGCAAACGCACGAAGTCAAAGGCGCGCCTGGCGCGCTACGAGGAGCTGATCGCCGAGGAGCGCAACGTCAAGCTCGAGGACGTGCAGATCCACATCCCGCCGGGACCGCGGCTGGGCGAAAAGGTGCTGCGGGCCAACGACGTGCGCAAGGGCTTCGGCGAGAAGCTCTTGATCGAGGATCTCAGCTTCGACCTCCCGCGTGCCGGCATCGTCGGCGTGATCGGCGCCAACGGCGCCGGCAAGACGACGCTGTTTCGCATGATCACCGGCGAGGAGTCCCCCGACAGCGGCACGATCGAGCTCGGCGAGACGGTGCAGCTCGCCTACGTCGACCAGTCGCGCGACGCGCTGGACCCGGCGAAGACCGTGTGGGAGGAGATCTCCGAAGGCTACGAGCACCTGAAAGTGGGCGAGCGCGAGGTCAACTCGCGCCAGTACACGGCCGGCTTCAACTTCAAGGGCTCGAGCCAGCAGGCGAAGATCGGCAACCTCTCCGGCGGCGAGCGCAACCGCGTGCACCTCGCCAAGCTGCTGCGCAGCGGCGGCAACCTGCTGCTGCTGGACGAGCCCACGAACGACCTCGACGTCGACACACTGCGGGCGCTGGAGAACGCGCTGCTCGAATTCCCGGGCTGCGCGGTGATCATCTCCCACGATCGCTGGTTCCTCGACCGCGTGGCCACGCACGTGCTGGCCTTCGAGGGCGATTCCCAGGTGACCTGGTTCGAGGGCAACTTCGAGGCCTACGAGGAGCACCGCCGGGCGCTGCTGGGCGACGCGGCGGACCGCCCGCACCGGATCACCTACAAGCGCCTGGTCCGTGGCTGACCGATCGGCGGTCGGCCAGCACGCGCCGGTCGCGGCGCTTGGCACCTTCGACCGCGACACGGCGGTGCGCGAGCTGAGCCGCACGCGGGACGGCGAGCAGCCCGCGCGGGTCGAGTTCGCGGCCGACGTCTCGCCCGACTGGCGCGCCGGGCGCGGGCCGCACGGCGGCTACATCGCTGCGATGCTCACGCGGGCGCTGATCGAGACGGTCGCCGATCCACTGCGCGCGCCGCGCTCGCTGACGATCCACTACGCACGTGCGCCGCAGCCTGGTCCCGTGACGATCCTCACGAGCATCGAGCGCGCGGGGCGTTCGCTGAGCACGTTGTCGGCACGCATGGAGCAGGATGGCAAGCTGATCACGCTCGCGCTCGCCGCCTTTTCGCTGCCCTGGAGCGCCCAGGAGGTGCTCGAGCTGCCGATGCCCGACGTGGCGCCGGCGGACCCGGTGCGACGGGCCGGCGTACCGCTGTTCGCGGGAGCGCCGCCGTTCACGCGCCACATCGTCGTGCAGGGCCGCACCGGCGCGGTGCCCTTCAGCGGCTCTGATGCGCCGATGGAGATCGGCGCGTGGCTGGGGCTGGCAGAGCCACGCGCGATCGACCCGATCTCGCTCGCCTTCTTCAGCGACGCCCTGTTCTCGCCGCCGTTCATCCGCCTCAGCGATCCGGCAACGACGCCTACCGTCGACCTGTCCGTGCACTTCCGCACCCCGCTGGCGCCGGCCGGCGAGCACGGCGGCGAGAGCCAGGACGGAGACGCGGCCGGCGGACCTCCGCTCGAGGAGCTGTGCTTCGCGCGCTTTCGCTCGGGGCTCATCCAGGACGGCTTCTTCGAGGAGGACGGCGTGATCTGGGCCGCCAACGGCACCGTGCTCGCGCAGTCGCGCCAGCTCGGAATCGTGATGTCGCTGCCGTCGTAGCTTCACTCGAAGTCTCGCTCCCGCGGCCCTCGCCGATCGGTTAGTGTCGACTAATGAGCGATTACACAGCGAAGCGCATCAATGAGATGGAGGCCGGCTACGGCGGCGGGTTCGTGAAGGTCCGTGCCGAGCTCGGAGTGACGGCGTTCGGTATGCAGATCATCCAGTTGCCGCCGGACTATGCGGACTACCCGGAGCACGACCATGCGGAGAGCGGCCAAGAGGAGGTCTTCGCGGTGCTGTCGGGCTCGGGCTGGATGGACGTCGAAGGCGAGCGCGTGGAGCTCGATCCGGAGACGCTCGTGCGCGTGAGCGCCGACACCAAGCGCAAGGTCCACTCGGGGCCGCAGGGACTGCGGATGCTCGTCACGGGCGGTTGCCCGGGCGAGGCGTACAAGGTCTCGCCCGGCACCGAGCTGGAAGCCGCCTGAGCAAGCTCGGCCGCAAGGCGGCCGCTACGCGCCCGTGCGGCGCGCAGCGGCCGCCGAGCGGATCGTGACGGCAACGCGAGCTGTGTGGGTGAGCCCGGCTGGATCGCGTGCTGCAATCGTCGCAGTGGCTTTCAGCAGGTGAACGCGAGCGAGCCGCGCCCGCGCCCTGGCCGACAGGTGCAGCGTGAGGGTGCGCGTCCGGCCGCCGCTCAGCACGAACGAGCCGGTGGCGAGCGTTAGCACGACGCTCCGCGGCGCGGACGAGCGTCGCGCCCCATGCGTGGGCATCGCGGCCTTCAGCACGACCGTGCCGAGGCAGCTGCGCTCCCATGCCGGGCAGCTGACCCGCAGCGCGACGGTGCCCCTCCTGGACTCGGCGAGCGCCGTGCGGGCGAGCGTCGCCAGCGGGCCGCGCGGCGTGGCGCCTGCGCGCACGCCGGAGACGCCCTGCGCAGTGGGAGCGCTCGCCGCCTGCGATGGCGGCGAGCCTGCGGCGGTCGTGCCGCTGCCGCTCAACAGCACGTCGTGCGGGCCGCTCGTGTCTTCGCCCGTGATCAGCCAATCGCCGGTGGCGAGGCCGACTTCGGTGGGAGCGAACGTCACCTGCTCGGTGACGCTTTCGCCGGCCTGGATCGTCGTCCCCTCCTGCAGCGAGCTGGCCGCCACGAACTCGCCACCGAGCGGCGGCTTTGACTTGGTGATCGGGACGGCCGTCCCGCCGACGTTCGTGACCGTGAAGGACTTGGTCAGCGTCGTGCCCAGGAGCACGGATCCGAAGTCGGTGGCTTCGGAGGCGATCTGCAGCGTCCCCGGCGCCCCCGCGGTGCCCGAAAGGGCGATCTGGCCTTCGCCCGCGCTCGTCCGCAGGCCGATCGCGTCGCCGAACGTGCCCGCTTTGGTCGGGTCGAAGTGCACGGTCACCGTAATCGAGGCGCCCGGCGCGATCTGCTCACCGGCTTTCGGCGCACCTTCGGCGCTGAACGGCGACTGGGGCAGTTCGACTTCGGTGATCGTCAGCGGCTGGCCCCCGCCGTTGCTGAACGTCGCCGTTTCGGCGCGGTGGCCACCGATCGCCGTCGCCTGGAAGGACAGCACCGGCGGCAGCAGCACGAGCTGCGCCGCTTCGGTCTGGCCGGTCCCCGACACCGCGAACGGAACTTCCCGTTTGTCGCTCAGCGTCGCCGTCACGGTCCCGCCGATCAGCCCCGACTGCGCCGGCGCGAACTTGACCGGGAGCGAGATCTTCTGCCCCGCGGCCAGGGTTGCGGGTAGCGCGGGCGAGGAGGCGCCGAGCTGGAACTGGCTCGAGCTCGAATCGAGTTTCGTCACCGTCAGCGATTCGCTTGCCGTCAGCGTCAGCGTCTTTTCGGTCGTTTTTCCGATCGTCGTCGTCGGAAAGGACAGGGCCGGGCCCGTCAGCGGGGGCGAGACGGGCGCGCCGAACGCGAGCACCTTCCCTTCGCGCGTGCCGACGAACAGCTTGCCCGCACCAACCCCCGGGACGCTGTAGTTCGACGCCGTTCCGATCGGCGCGCTGAAGCGCATGACCGGCTTGCCGCTGACGGGCACGGGGTCGTACGCACGCAGCTGCCCGCCGCTGCCGCTGCGGTTGGCAGACCACACGATCCACACGAGTGCGCTGCCCGAGGTCGTGCCGTCGGAGGTGATCACGGGGGCGCCGCTGCCCCAGCCGAACGCGTCGGACGAGCTCGCAGCAAGCGACAGCGACGGCATGCCGGTACCGGAGACGCCGTACTTGTAGACGTCGAGGTTGCCCCCTGCGCTCGTCCCGCTCGAGGTGGGGATGTAGACATAGCCGCCGTCGCCCGGCCACACTCCCGGGCGCGACCACACCCCGCCACGCGGCCCCAGGCGCTGGATCACGTTGTCGGAGCCGCCCGGCCCCTGGCTGACCCCGCCCAGCGAGTCGCGGTTGAGCAGGTACACATAGCCCTGCTTGCCGTCGGCCACGGCCAGGTGCGGAAGCGCGGCAGTGCCGAAGTATTCCGAGGGCAGCCCGGTGACCCCGCCGGAGGCGAAGTCGGCGTCGCTTTCGTCGAGCGTCGGGCCGTTGAACGGAGCGAAGAAGTCGACCGCTTTCAGCGAGCCGTCGCCCTGCACGCGCAGCCGCACGACCGACTCGCCGAGATTTGCCGGCGGCGTGTTGCCCGCCGCCGGTTGGCTCGGAGCGCCGCCGTTGCCGGTCGTGAACAGGATCGTGCCGGCCCCGTCGGAGGTCAGACCCGAGCCGGACTGCCAGATGCCCGCTCCTTCCTTCGTCGTGTTGGCGACGTAGCGCGCAGTCACTTTCGCGGCTGTGGAGACACCGAATATCCAGCCCTGCCACGGTTTGACGTCGCAGTGGGCGCCGAAGGCCGCATAGACGACGCCGCCCATCAGCAGCAGCCCCGGGCGCTGGAGCTGCGTCGTCGGCGAGAACGTCCTGGCTGCGTTCTGCGCCGTTCCCGCCAGTTCGACCGGGAAGCCGGGCTGCTCGGCTCCGTCGGCGAGGCCGATCGCGTCCATGTACCAGCGCGCAGGTCCGCTCGTGCCCGAGGCGTAGGTCTTGTGCGTCATGTATGCGACGCCCGTCGCCGTGTCGATCACCGGCGTCGAGGTGACGCCGATCGTCGGCGTCAGGTCGGCACAGCCGATGTCGGCCGGGTTCCACGGCGTGCCCAGCGATTTGGACCATTTCCGCGCCCCCGTCGAGGGGTCGAGTCCGTACACCTGGTTTTTCTCGGTCGCGACGAGCAGCGTGCCGTCGGCCAGCAGCGGCTGGCCGTAGACGGAGCCTTCGACGCCGGTCGACCACATCTGCCCGAACGAGCCGCCGCTGACCAGCTGCGGGGAGATCGACGAGCTTTCCGGATACCAGCCGGTGCGGAGGTCGTCGCCGCTGCCGGTGACGGCTGCGGCGCCTGCCTGACCGGCAAGCGCGAGCGCGAGCGAGGCGCCGAGCAAGACGAGGGCGAGCGCGCCCGCTCCCGGACTCCGCAGGCTGCGCATCCTGCGCATCGATCTCGATTCCTTCACCCCGGCCTCCAGGTCCGCACCATCCGAATTTGCCGACGATACCGGCAGACCGGCCGGCAATCCAATCAGCGCGCGAAGGAACTGTCTGCCCGCAGCGCGAGCGCGAAGGCGGCGACGAGCTTGGCGGCGTTCTCGACGTCCTCGAGCTGGACGAGCTCGACGGGCGAGTGCATGTAGCGCAGCGGGATCAATACGAGCCCCGTCGGCACCCCGCCGCGGCTGAGGTGCACGGCGTCCGCATCGGTGCCCGTCGCGCGTCCGGTCGCCTCGATCGTGAACGGGATCTGCTCGGCCTCGGCCGTGTCGTGCAGCAGCTCGAACACGCCCGGGTTGAGCGTCGAGCCGCGACTGACCACGGGCCCCGAGCCGAGTGGGTGCTTGCCCATCTCCTTGACCTCGATGCCCGGCGCGTCCGTGGCGTGGGTGACGTCGAGCACGATCGCCGCGTCGGGCTCGAGCGAGAAGGCGCTCGTGCGCGAGCCGCCGAAGGTCGTCTCCTCCTGCGTCGCCGCCACCGCAGCGAGCTCCCACTCCGAGCCGCCGGCCTCGGCGACGAGCCGCGCGGCCTCGAGCGCGACGTAGGAGCCGATCCGGTTGTCCAGCGCACGCGAGGCGAGCCGCCCGTCGAGCAGCTCGGTGGGCTCGGCGTCGATCACGGCCACGTCGCCGACGCGCACGTGCTTTCGCGCCTGCTCGCCGTCGGCCGCGCCGATGTCGATGTGCAGCTCGCGGATCTCGGCGACCTTCTTGCGCTCATCGTCGCGCAGCAGGTGGATCGGCTTCTTGCCGATAACCCCCCTGATCGAGCCGCCCTTCGTCTCGAGCACGACGCGCTGGCCGACGAGGATCTGCGGATCCCAGCCGCCGACTTCGGTGAACCACAGGTAGCCGTCGTCGTCGATGTGCGTGACGATCAGACCGATCTCGTCGATGTGGCCCATCACGAGCAGCCGTCGCGGGCGCTGCGCACCCTCGGCCGCTTTCGCCGCACCCTTCGCGGCGACCAGCGCCAGCGGAGTGCCGATCGCGTCGGTGCTGACCTCTGCGAACCCGCCTGCGGCCTCGCGCCACACGGCACTCGGCAGATGCTCGTAGCCGGACGGACCGGGTGCGAGCAGCAGGTTTCGCAGGATCGGCGAGAGGCCGAGCGGCGAGTCAGCCGGGATCGGTTCCGGAGAGTTGTTCATCGCGCCAGCAGGGTCCTGAGGACGTACTGCAGGATGCCGCCATGGCGGAAGTACTCGGCCTCGCGCGGCGTGTCGATGCGCACGCGCGCGTCGAACTCGACCGCCTCGGCGCCGTCGCGCTCGGCTCGCACGCGCACGGTCTGACCGCCGCCCTTGCCGCCTTCGACGGCGGCGACTGCGTCCGCGATGCCCTCGATCGAGAAGACCTCCTCGCCGCTCAAGCCGAGCGAGGAGGCGCTTTCGCCGTCTGGGAACTGCAGCGGCAGCACGCCCATGCCGACGAGGTTGGAGCGGTGGATGCGCTCGAAGCTCTGCGCGATCACGGCGCGCACGCCGAGCAGCTTGGTCCCCTTGGCGGCCCAGTCGCGCGAGGAGCCCGAGCCGTACTCC
>DATINR010000076.1:0-6731 GCA_035473995.1 Solirubrobacteraceae bacterium | reverse complement strand
GACTTCCTCGAGGGCGTCAAGCAGGGCAACGAGCGGCTGATGGGCTTCGGCCACCGCGTCTACAAGAACTACGACCCGCGCGCTCGGATCATCCGCAAATACCTCGACGACGTGTTCGAGGTGCGCGGCAAGAGCCCGCTGCTCGACGTCGCCTCAGAGCTCGAGAAGCGCGCGCTCGACGACGACTACTTCACCTCGCGCAAGCTCTACCCGAACGTCGACTTCTACTCGGGCCTGATCTACGAGGCGCTCGGCCTGCCCGTGGCGATGTTCCCGGTGATGTTCGCGATCGGGCGCACGAGTGGCTGGATCGCCCAGTGGAAGGAGATGGTCGAGGACGACGAGCAGAAGATCGCCCGCCCGCGCCAGATCTACACGGGCGAGCGCGACCGCGACTACATCCCGATCGATCAGCGCAGCTGACCGATCGCCGGGCCCGGATGGCCCGGTAGGTAGCTGCCCGTGCACGCGCAGCGGTCACAGGTTGTAACGAGAAGCGGAGGGTGCACGGGCCGGAAGGCCGGATGCCGTTCTCCTACCGATCGACGAACCAACCCGGCGCTCGGCACCCGCTCCGCGCGCGGCGGCCCTCGCCGGGCTCAGCGACCGCCAAGCAGATCCAGCCGCCAGTCGTTGCAGCGCATCGCGCGCCCCGGCGGGTACTCCAGCTCGCAGGGCCCGACCAGCACGAAGCCGAGCCTGCCGCAGATCGCGTTCGACGCAGCGTTCGCGACGGCCGGGTAAGCGTGGACGAACCGGTGCCGCGCCTCGGCGCGGGCCGCCTCGATCGCCTCACGCGCAGCCACGACAGCGATCCCGCGCCCCTGAAACGCCGGGATCACGGCCCAGCCGATCTCGTAGACGTCGTGATCTCGCCACTCACGATCCCAGTAGCCGACCCAGCCGGCGCCCTCCCCGCCGGCCTGCTCGACGATCTTGAACTGCCCCGAGCCGGGCTGCTCGTAGCGGCGCTGGCGCTCGGCGATCTTCTCGGTGCTCTCGGCTCCGCCGAGATGGCGCATCATCGACTGCTCGCCGACGCAGCGCTCGAGCAGCACAAGGTCCTCCCGGCCCCAGGGCTCCAGGCGAACGACCGGATGCGTGGAGCTGTCGCGATGCACCACGGCCTGTCCCCGCCCACGCGCCGGCCCTACAGCACCAGCGTCGCCCCGTTCACCCGCAGCCACTCGCGATCCTCTTCGTAGTCGGGGTACCAGCGCTCGAGCAGCCTCCAGAAGCGCGGCGAGTGGTCGAGCACCTGCAGGTGGCAGACCTCGTGCCAGACGACGTAGTCGAGCACGCGCTCAGGCGCGAGCAGCAGTCGCCAGTTGAAGCTCATCGAGCCGTTGGCCGCGCACGAGGCCCAACGCGTCTTCTGCGCGCGGATCGAGAGGTCGCTGTAGGGCGTTCCGGCGAGCGCCGTGGCCTGGTCCAGCCGCGGGGCGATCTCGGCACGAGCGGCGCGCCGGTAGAAGCGCTCGATCGCCGGGCGGGCGTCCCCGTCGGGCACGAGCAGCTGCGCGCCGCGGCGATGTACGCGGGTGCGCCCCTCCTGCGCCACCAGCTCGAGCGACTCGCCGAGGTAGGGCACCGTGCCGGCGCGTGCGGCCACGCGCGCGAGCGCCTCGCGTGCCTCGTCCAGGCGGCGCTCGATCCACGGGCGCAGCTCGCTGATCGCGGCAGCGGCGGCGCGCTCGGGGGCGCGCGTGGGCAGCACGACCTCGACCCCGGCATGTGCGTGCACGTTGACGCGCACGCGCTGCGCGCGCGCGGAGCGGCGCACGGTGTAGGGGATCTCGCCAAGGGGATGCTCGCCGACGCTCACGCAGCGGAGAGTACGCATCCGACCGGGTGGCAGACTCCGCACCCGCCCGGCTGCCCGGACACACCCCCGGCACGTGCATAATCCGCTCGCGATGAGCAAATCGAGAGTCCGGCTGCCGAGCGACGTGCGCGAGCCCTACCAGGTGTTTCTCAACGGCGTGGCCCAGCAGCTCGGCAGCGATTTCTCGGTGCGCGAAGGCGCGCTCGTGTTCGAGCAGGAGCTGCGCAAGGACAAGATCAGCGGCTGGCGCTGGCTGCTCGGCGCGTGGGGCGTCGGCACCTACCGCCAGAACGACTCGGTCGACGTGCGCTACGAGGCGCCCGACGGCTCGCCGCGCGTGGCCGAGGGGCTCGAGATCGAGGCCGGGTAGATCGCCCGCTCCCACGGGCGCGTCAGCTTCAGCGCGCTGACGATCGCGCGCGTCGCCGGCGAGCGGTTGAGCGTGTAGAAGTGGATGCCGGGCGCGCCCGCCGCCAGCAGCTCCGAGCACTGCAAGGCCGCGCAGGCCACGCCGAAATCGAGCACCGCCTCCGCGTCGTCGGCGCGCGCGTGCAGCTCCGCGCGCAGGCCGTCCGGGATCGCCGAGCCGCACATGCTTGCCATCCGCTCCACCTGACCCACCTTCGTGATCGGCATGATGCCCGGGATGATCGGCACCGTGACGCCGGCCGCCCGGGCTCGTTTCACGAAATCAAAATAGAAATCGTTGTCGAAGAACATCTGCGTGATCAGGAAGTCCACCCCCGCCTGCACCTTCTCCGCGAGGTAATGAAGGTCGGACTCCGCGCTCTCGGCGTGGATGTGCGTCTCCGGGAAGCAGGCTGCGCCGATCGCGAACGGGTATTCGCCGCCGATCAGCTCGACCAGCTCACGTGAGTACTCGAGGCCTCCGTCGGTCTTCGTCCAGCCCTCCTGACCCTCGGGCGGGTCGCCGCGCAAGGCGAGCACGTTTTCGATCCCGGCCTCCTGCATCTCGCCAAGCGTTTCGCGCAGCTGCTCCACCGTCGCACCCACGCACGTGAAGTGCGCCATCGCCTCCAGGCCGAACTCGTCCTTGATCCGCTTGACGATCTCGATCGTCTTCGCGCGGCCGGAGCCGCCGGCGCCGTAGGTCACCGACACGAACGACGGGTCGAGCGCCTTCAGGTCGCGCAGCGCCGCGTACAGGTTCTGCTCGCCGGCGTCTGTCTTCGGCGGGAAGAACTCGAAGGAGAAGACGGGCGTCTCGGAAGCGAGGATCTCGTTGATGCGCATCCGTTGATTATGCAAGCCCGCGCCGGGGAGTCCAGCGGCGCAGCGGCGCCGTCAGGCGGTCCAGCGCTCTGTCTCGCCGGCGATCGATCGGGCGCGGCCGAGCGCCTGCAGGTGGCGCAGGTAGCTCAGCACCTCCGAGAGCAGCCACTGCGCGTTCTGCTCGGAGAGCCTGTCGCCGTATACGTGCGGGACGATCTCGAAGGCGCTCAGCGGCTCGTCGGCGAGCGCACCGGCCACGCCGTCGAGGCGTTCGTGCACGAGCTTGCGGTTGCCTTCGATGTGCGCGTGCACGTCGGCGAACGTGCGCCCGTGTCCCGGCAGGCAGAGGCGCGCGCCGAGGCGCTCGACGACGTCGAGCGAGTGCAGGAACTCGCCGACCGGGTCCGGCGAGGTGCCGTACTCGAAGTACAGCGAGATCCTGCCCAGCAGGTGGTCGCCTGAGATCAGCAGGCGTCGCTCGGGCTGGAACAGGCAGACGTGCGAGGGCGCGTGGCCGGGCGTCTCATACGCCGTCCACGGGCCGAGGTCGGTTTCCACGGTCACGCCGGTGAGCAGCTCGCGGGCCGGCTCGATCACCGCGGCGAAGCCCGTCTCGCTGCTTTTGCGCTCCTCGGCGTAGCGCCGCAGCGGCTCGGCCGGAACGCCGCTCTGGCGAGCCACCTCGAGACGACGCGCGAACACGGCATCGGGGTCCTCGACCATGTTCTTCAGCAGCTCGTGGCTCGGGTGCATCCAGATGTCGCAGCCCGCGCGCTCGGCGATGATCGGCGCCTGCCCGCAATGGTCGGAGTGCGCGTGCGTGCAGACGATCAGGCTCGCTTCCTCCAGGCGCAGCCCGCACATCTGCAGCGCGCGTTCGAGGTTCGCGATCGAGTCGGGCTGGCGCATGCCGGTGTCGAACAGCACGAAACCCTCGCCCGCGCGCACGGCCCAGGCGTTGCAGTGCGGGACGCCCGGCCACGGCAGCGGCAGGCGCAAGCGGAAGATCCCTGGAAACACACGCTCGCCGCGTCCGAGCTCGCGCTTCGGATCGGCCCGGGGCGAGCTCTTCGCACGGCTGCCGTTGCTCGCCTCGACCACGCGCCGGAGACTAGACTACGCACCCAGAGCGGGTCCGCGGCAGACTGCGAGGAGGAGGACGCATGGCTGAGCAGGAGAGCGACGGGGCAGAGGCGGCGACCAAGGTCGAGCAGGCCGCGGCGAATGTGCGCCAGGCCCGCAGCCCGCGCAGGAGGATCACGAAGACGAGCCCCGAGGCTGTCGCGCGGCGCTACTTCGAGGCGATCGGCGCACGCGACCTCGAAACGGCCGTCGCGCTGTGGGCGGAGGGCGGGCGCGACAACGTGCGCGGGCAGGTCGACGTGCTCGCACCCGAGGGCGTACGCGCATTCCTCGGCGAACTGCTGCACGCCGTCCCGGACCTCGACTTCGAGATCGTCTCGACGACCGCACAGGACACGCGCTGCGCCGCTCAGTGGCGACTCAGCGGCACGTTCGCCGGCCCAGGCACGCTCAACGGCATCGAGCCGACGGGCGACCGCTTGACGATCGAGGGCATCGACCTGCTGACCGTCGAGGACGGCTTGATCCAGGCCAACGAGGCCTTCCCCGACTCGATCGCGCTGCCGCGTCAGATCGGGATGATCCCGGCGCAGGGCTCGGGCGCCGAGAGCCGGCTGGCCGGCGCCTTCAACGCGCGCACGCGCATCGGCTCTCGCCTGGCCGGCGGCGAGGCGCAGCTGATCGCCGAGGGCGTGTGGGTCGTGCAGGGACAGCCGGCGCGCTGCAACGTCTACCT
The DNA here is from genome assembly GCA_035473995.1 of Solirubrobacteraceae bacterium. Lineage (GTDB taxonomy): Bacteria > Actinomycetota > Thermoleophilia > Solirubrobacterales > Solirubrobacteraceae > Palsa-744. Next base: position 1,854 of record DATINR010000076.1, on the reverse strand, counting down.
GATCGAGGACGACGGCGGCGTGACGCTGTTCGACGCCGGCGCGCGCACGATGACGCGCGCGCTCGCCCGCGCCGGGGCCAAGCTCGGCGGCATCCGCCGGATCGTGCTCGGCCACGGGCACACCGACCACCGCGGCGCGGCGCCCGGACTTGGCGCACCCGTCTACTGCCACCCGGCCGAGGTTCAGGACGCCGAAGGCAGCGGCGGCTTTCGCTACTGGCCGGACGGGCTCTCGGGCCTGCCCTTCCCCCACCGGCAGGTGCAGCGCCTGATGCACCGCTACGCCTGGGATGGCGGCCCCGTGCAGATCGCCGGCACGGTCTCCGAGGGCGACGAGGTCGCGGGCTTCAGCGTCGTCGAGATCCCCGGCCACGCACCGGGCCAGATCGCGCTGTGGCGCGAGTCGGACCGCCTCGCGCTGAGCAGCGACTGCTTCTACACGCTCGACATCTGGGGAAGGGACTCAGAGGCGCACCTGCCCTTCCCGGTCTACAACTTCGACACCGAGCAGGCGCGCGCGAGCATGCTCAAGCTCGCCGCGCTGGAGCCGGCCGCCGCGTGGCCGGGCCACGCCAAGCCAGTCACCGGCGACGTGCGCTCCCAGCTCGAGCGCGCGGCCGCGCAGCAGTAACGCCGCGTCTGCGATGAGTCTCGGCTGCCAGCCGGGTCTGAAGAGGCACAAACGCAAGCAGAGGAGGCACGATGAGAATCGTGATGGTTCGCTATCGCGTGAAGCCCGATCGGGTGCAGGAGAACGAGCGGCTGGTCAACGACGTGTATCAGGAGCTCGGCGAGGTGCAGCCGGACGGCTTCCGCTACGCGACGTTCAAGCTCGACGACGAGGCTGGCTTCATGCACCTCGCGGTGCAGGCGGACGGCGTCGAGAACCCGCTGCCGAAGCTGGCCGCGTTTGCGCGATTCCAAGCTGATATCGCCGATCGCTGCGAGGAGCAGCCGGTCGTCACGCCGCTCGAGGAGGTCGGCTCGTTTCGCCTGCTGCACAGCGAGGGCCGGGTCTGACCGCGCGCCACCTAAGCTGCCAGCGCATGGGCAAGCGAAACCGCGCCAAGGAACGCCTGCGGGCGCCGAGCAGCGACTACTCCGACGCCGAGGGCAACGTGCTCACGCTGCGCGGCTCGCTCACGCCGGCGGCGCGGCGCGAGTACGCCGAGACGCTCTCGGGCGGCGATGCCGCACGCGCGGCGAGCACGCAGGAGGACGTCTGGCAGCGCGCCGTCGAGCTGCTGTTCGAGCGCCTCGCCGTGCGCTGGACGATCGCGGGCGCGCCGATCGAGCGCCAGCGCGAGCTGCTCGCGCGCTTCCGTGTGGCCGGCGCGGACGAGCGCGCGTGGGTGCGCGACGTGCTGCGCGAGCACTGCGCCGAGCACTTCCCCGACGTTCAGGCGCCCTAGCCGAGCCCTGACGGCCGAGGGAGCCGCCATGCGCTCAGCCGAGCAGCTCGAGCCGCGGCCCCTGCGCGCTGGCAGCCGAGACGAACCGCGCGGTGGCGGGACTGAGCACGAACTCGTGCGTCTCCCCTCCCTCGCCGCGAACCTCGACGCGGCGTCCCTCCTCGCGCACGCCCACGATCGTGCCCGGCTCGAAGCCGCCGCCGAAATGGGCGATGCGCACGCGCGCGCCGACCATGGGCACTGGGCGCGAAGGTCCGAGCATTCCACGATGCTAGGCGGGCAGCGGCCGGACGCGAAGTCGGTGCAAGAGATCGCGCTCGACCGCGTGTGAACGCGACGCTCGATACCTTGGGTCGTCGGATGCGCCGCACCAAGATCGTCGCCACCATCGGACCGGCCTCGCGCGAGCCGGAGACGCTGCTGCGGATGATCGAGGCCGGGA
>DATINR010000075.1:0-2656 GCA_035473995.1 Solirubrobacteraceae bacterium | reverse complement strand
GTCTCGGAGGCGATCTGGAAGGCGCGCCCGTTCATCGGCGGCGACGTCGGCGGCATCCCGCTGCAGATCGAGGACGGCGTCACGGGCTTTCTCGTCTCGAGCGTCGAGGAGTGCGCCAAGCGCTCGCTCGAGGTGCTGAAGGACCCCGCGCTCGGCAAGTTCCTCGGCAGGCGCGGCAAGGAGCACGTGCGCACGCACTTCCTCACGCCGCGTTACCTGCGCGACTACCTGAAGATCTTCACCGAGCTGAAGACGAAGTAGTGACCATGGATGTCGAGCGTTCCAATCAGAGCGCCGACTGGATGGAGGCGCGAGCAGAGCGGGGGAGCCGCGGTCACGACTGGATGGAGGCGCGAGCATGACTCCTGACGTGCCGCTGGTGCTGGTGAGCAACCGCGGACCGGTCACCTTCGACGCCGACGGCAACACGCAGCGCGGCTCGGGCGGCGTCGTCACGGCGCTCACCGGGCTGGCGACCCATCGCGAAGCGATCTGGATCGCCTCGGCGATGAGCGAGTACGACGCGAAGGCCTCCGAGGAGCATGGCGGTCGCTCGTTCCCGGTTCGCTCGCCGACGGGCGACGTGGACTTCCGCGTGCGCCTGGTCGTCTCAGACCCGGATGCCTACGACCGCTTCTACAACGTCGTGGCCAACCCGATGCTGTGGTTCATCCAGCATTACCTGTGGGACCTCTCCAACGCCCCTGACATCCGCCGCGAGGAGATCGAGGCGTTCGAGTTCGGCTACAACGCCGTCAACGACGACCTCGCGCAGGCTGTCGTCGAGGAGCTCGAGGGAACCGAGGAACCGGTCGTGATGATCCACGACTACCACCTCTACACGCTTCCGGGGCTCGTGCGCCAGGCGCGCCCGGACGCTTTCCTGCACCACTTCGTGCACATCCCGTGGACGCAGTCCGATGCCTGGCGGGTGCTGCCCACGCGGATCCGCGAGGAGATCTTCTTGGGGCTGCTCGCGAACGACATCATCGGCTTCCACACGCGCTCCTACCGGCGCAACTTCCTGCAGTGCTGCCGCGATCTGATGGGCCTCGAGGTGGACTTCGAGCGTGGCATCGTGATCGCTCCTGGCGGCGAGCGCGAGGTGTGGGTGCGCGCCTATCCGCTGCCGATCGACCACGAGGCCACGCGCCGCATCGCCCAGCGCGCCCGGGTGGAGCAGTTCGAGCAGGAGCTGCTGCGGCGGCGGCGCGACTTCCTGATCCTGCGCGTCGACCGTGCAGACCTCTCCAAGAACGTGCTGCGCGGCTTCTCGGCGTTCGACCTGTTCCTCGAGCAGCATCCGGAGTTCTCAGAGCGCGTGACGTTCGTCGCGCAGATGATGCCCTCACGTACCGACGTACCTCAGTATGCGGAGTACCTCGAGGCAATCGAGGCGATCGTGGCCGTCGTCAACCACCGCCACGGCACGCCCGACTGGATGCCGATCCAGCTGAAGCTGAGAGACGACCTCGAGGAGGCGATGGCCTCCTACAAGCACTACGACGTGCTGCTCGTCAACGCGATGTTCGACGGCATGAACCTGGTCGCCAAGGAGGGCCCGATCGTCAACGAGCGCGAGGGCGTCTCGATCCTCTCCGAGAACACGGGCGCCCACGAGGAGCTAGGCGAGTTCGCGCTGTCGGTCAACCCGTTCGACATTCAGGAGACGGCCGACTCGATCCACGCCGCGCTGACGATGGCGCCGCAGGAGAAGCAGCGGCGCGCCCGGGGGCTCGTGCAGATCGTGACCTCGCGCGATCCTGGCGACTGGATCGACGAGCAGCTGGCGGACATCCGCGCGAAGGGCCGGACCCGCTAATCTTGCTGCTCGGCGTGCCGTGCCTTACAGCGGCGCGCCGGTTCTCGCATGACATTGCCCGCACCTACATACGACCTAGTGCTGCTGCTCGACCCCCAGGCCGACGACGCCACGCGCGCGAAGCTCGTCACCGAGACGCGCGCCTCGATCTCGGCGCAGGGCGAGCTGCTGCGCCACGACGAGTGGGGCGAGCGGGCGCTGACCTACCCGATCGAGCGCAGGGCCAGCGCGCGTTACCACCTGATGCAGTTCCACGTGGCCGACACCGAGCTGCTCAGCAGCCTGGATCGCACGCTGCGCCTGGCCGACGAGGTGCTGCGCTTTCGCATCATCAAGCTGGCACCGGGCGTTCCGAGCGCCCCGGACATGAGCGCCGCCCCGGCGGCCACGCCGCGCGGCGAGTCCGCAGAGGGCGAGCCGGCGCCGCCGGCAGCCGAGGGCGAGCCGGCAGAGACGGCTGTCGCGGCTGAGACGCCTACCCCGGCAGAGGCGCCTGTCGCAGCCGAGCCCACCGAGGCCGCGCCGCAGACTCCGGCCGACGCCGAGCCGGCGGCCGAGGTCGCCGTCGGCGAGCCGAGCTGAGCTCGCTGCACCGCCCGGCGCCACGGCGCAGCTCGATCGGAATGCAAGCCGGACGCCAAGCGTCTACGCCCTCGCCGCGGGCGTAATAAGATCGAGGACATGGGCTGGGCCGAAGACATGGGCGAGGGTGCGGGGAGCCGCACCGACGTGCTCCGCGCGTCGCCGCCGATGTTCGAGTCGCGCGTGCTCGATGCGCTCTCGCGCGTGCACCCGATCGTGCCGGTGCTGATCTTCGTGCCCGGGATCGCCTAC
>DATINR010000074.1:0-1877 GCA_035473995.1 Solirubrobacteraceae bacterium | reverse complement strand
AGGTTCTCGCGCCCCCGCGCCACCGCCAGCTGCGTCTCCACGGCGAAGCTGCCCGTCTCGAGCACCTCCAGCTCGACGTGCAGCGCCAGCGCCGCCGCCATGCAGTCGAACCCCGGGCCCAGGTTCGCCGAGGACGCCGGTACGCGCACCAAGCGCCGGCGAATCACGCGCCTGCGCTCACAGGCTCGTCGCTCACGGGTCGCCGAGGACGGCTTCCTCGATCGCCGCCGTGTCGACGGCGCACTCGATGATCCGCCCGTCGTTGTTCGCCAGCGCCGTCTCCGGGTCCTTCAGCCCGCGGCCCGTGAGCACGCAGACGATCTGCTCGGCCCCTTCCGCGCCGTACTTCAACAGCCCGGCCACCGACGCCGCCGAGGCCGGCTCGCAGAACATCCCTTCGCGCGAGGCCAGCAGGCGGTAGGCCGTGAGGATCTCCTTGTCGCTGACCACGCGGATCGCCCCGCGCGAGTCGGTCGACGCCGCCATCGCGTCCTCCCAGCGCACCGGGTTGCCGATCCTGATCGCGCTCGCCACCGTTTCGGGGTGCTCGATCGGGTGCCCCTCGACGAGCGGCGCCGCGCCCTCCGCCTGGAAGCCGAGCATCCTCGGTGCCGCGCCGACCTCGCGAAAGCCGCGCCAGTAGGAGGTGATGTTGCCCGCGTTGCCGACCGGGATGCACAGCGCTTCGCAGCCGCCGTCGAGCGCCTCGTGGATCTCGAAGGCCGCCGTCTTCTGGCCTTCGATGCGGAACTCGTTGACCGAGTTGACGAGCACGATCGGGTGCGTCGCCGTCAGCTCGCGCACGAGCGTCAGCGCTTGGTCGAAGTTGCCGGCCAGCGAGATCACGCGCGCCCCGTGCACGAGCGTCTGCGCCATCTTGCCCTGCGCGATCTTGCCGTGCGGGACGATCACCGCGCACGTGATCCCCGCGCGTGCCGCATATGCCGCCGCGCTCGCCGCCGTGTTGCCCGTCGAGGCGCAGATCACCGCCTTGGCGCCGTCGCGCGCGGCCGCCGAGACCGCGCACGTCATCCCGCGGTCCTTGAACGAGCCCGTCGGGTTGGCCCCCTCGAGCTTCAGGCGCACCGTCGCGCCGACCATCTGCGAGAGCACCGGCGCGCGCAACAGCGGCGTCGAGCCCTCCTGCAGGCTGACCAGCTTGTCGCCCGGCTCGAACGGCAGGCGCTCGTGGTAGCGCTCGATCAGCGGCACGTGCGTGCCCTCGAACGCCGCCCCTTCCACGCGCGGCAGCGGCACCGGCGGCAGCTCGTTGATGTCCGTGGGCACCGTCATCTGACTGTCTCCGGAACGTAGTACGCGGCCTGGTCACGTAGGGCCGGCACCGCGGCCGAAGGCCGTGGTGGGGCAAGGACGCAGGGAGCGTGGCGTGCTGGCCGAAACGGGGATGCGAGCGAAGCGAGTGTCTCCCGGCTTCGGTACGCGAGCGACCGAGGACGCCGATCCGACGCCGCCATACGTGGGCGGGTCATCCGAACTCCTCTTCGATCACGCGTATCGCGCGGGTTGGGGCGCGGATGAAGTCGAACGCGTCGACCTCGGCCACGGCCGCGCGCAGGCTCGACTCGAGCACGGGGTGCGTGACCATCACCAGCCGCGCATGCTCGGCGATGCCGCGCTGCACGACCGACTTGATCGACACGTCGTGCTCGCCGAGCACCCTCGTCACCGACGCCAGCACGCCCGGCACGTCGAGCACGTCGAGGTGCAGGTAGAACGCGCTGTCGACGTCCTGGATCAGCTCGAGCTGCAGCGGCGGCGCCGGCGGTCGCGCGCCGCCCGTCATCACGCTGACCACGTCGCCGAGCACGGCGCTCGCCGTCTGCCGCCCGCCCGCGCCCGGCCCCGACAGCGTTATC
>DATINR010000073.1:0-2557 GCA_035473995.1 Solirubrobacteraceae bacterium | reverse complement strand
CCCTTCGAGGATAGCCACGCGCCGCCAGGGATCCGCCGGCTCTGCCGCGGGCGCTGCAGCCGGCGCCGTGGCCCGCATGAAGCGCTCCAGCGCGGCCACGACCGCCGCCGCCTCCTCCGGTGTGGCCGAGGGGGCGATCAGCGTCAGCTTCGGAGTGCGCGCGGGCATCGCTGCATTCTGACGCACGTGCTCGTGCGGCGCGAGGCGTTGAAGTCGGCGAGCAAACTGTTCGGAACACCGATACACTTTGCCCCACGATGTTCGATCCGATCTCCCGTCGCTCGGTTCCCGACGATGTTTTCGACCAGCTCCGCGAGGCGATCATGAGCGGGCGCTACCGGGCCGGCGATCGGCTTCCCTCCCAGCGTGCGCTCGCGGCCGACCTCGGCGTGAACATGGCCTCCGTCCGCGAGGCGCTCGGTCGGCTGGAGCAGTTGCGACTGCTCGAGGTCCGCCACGGCAGCGCCACGCGCGTGCTCGACTGGCGGCGCTCCGGCGGCTTGGAGTCGCTGGCGCTCGAGCACGGCGCCGGCGAGCCGCTGCTCGACGACCTGTTCGAGGCGCGGCGGCTGCTGCTCGTCGAGGCCGCGCGGCTCGCCGCGACGCGACGCAGCGAGGAGCAGGCAGCCGGCCTGCTCGAGCTTGCGCGGGCGGTCGCAGGAGCCGCCGACAGCCAGACGGCGCTGCTCACCGACTGGGCGTTCATGTCGGGTCTCGTCGAGGCCGCCGGCAACCTCGTCTTCCAGCTGATCATGAACTCCGTCCGTGGGCTCTACCTGCCGCGCGTCGAGGCCTTCGCCGGGCTCGTGTCAGATCCGCAAGAGCTTGCGCCTCTGTACCTGCAGGCGGCTCACGCCGTCGACGCGGGCGACGGCGAGGCCGCGGCGGCGGCCGTCGAGCGGCTGGCGTCGACCCAAGCGGCCGCGATGTCCGGATCGAGCGAGCGATGAGCGACGGGCTGGACAGCTTCATCGCCGCCGCGCCCTGGCCGCAGCGTCCTGGTCTGCGGCTGCTGCTGGCGCTGGCGCGCCGGCCGCGCGGCGCGGTCTTGCTCAGGCGCATGCCGCTGGCCGCGGAGGCCGCCGCCGCGACGCTTGCCCTAGGTCGCTACGACGACCCGGCGATCGCGGCCTCGCTCGGCTGGGACGCCGAAGCAGTCGTCGCCCGCGGCCGCAACCTGCGACGCGCCGAGGGACGTCCGTGAGCCAGACGATCGAAGCCGACTTCTGCATCGTCGGCGGCGGGGCCGGCGGGGCTGTCGTGGCCGCCGAGCTGGCCGAGGGCGGCGCGAGCGTGGTCGTGCTCGAGCAGGGCCCGCGGCACGACCCCGACGGCTTCACGGCGCGTCCCCCGGAGATGCTGGCGCGCCTCTATCGCGACGCCGGGCAGACGACGACGATCGGCTCGCCGCCGATCCTGCTTCCGCTGGGCAGGGGAATCGGGGGCACGACGCTCATCAACTCGGGGACCTGCTTTCGCACGCCGCCGCACGTGCTCGAGCGCTGGAGCGGCGAGTACGGCCTGGAGCTGGACGAGGCGGCGATGGACGCCTGCTTCGAGCGCGTCGAACGCTCGCTGTCGGTCGGCGAGGTGACGCCCGAGCTGGCCGGCAACAACGCCGCCGTGGTGCGGCGCGGAGCCGAGCGGCTCGGCTGGTCGCATGGCTACCTGCGGCGCAACGCTCGCGGCTGTGTCGGCTCCGGCGTCTGCGTGTTCGGCTGCCCGACCTCGGCCAAGCAGCACACGGGCATCACCTACATGCCGCGCGCCGAGCACGCGGGTGCGCGGATCCTCACGGGCGCCGACGTGCGCGAGCTGACCCGCGAGCGCAGCCGCGTGCGCGGCGTGCTCGCGCGCATGGACGACGGCAGTCGCCTCGAGGTGCGGGCGTCCGAGGTCGTGCTGGCCTGCGGCGCGATCCACACGCCTCTGCTGCTCGCGCGCAACCGCCTCGGCGATGCCTCCGGGCAGCTCGGCCGCAACCTCAGCCTGCACCCGGCCACGGCGGCCTTCGCGCTGATGGACGAGCAGGTGAACATGGCGAGGGGAGTGCCGCAGAGCTTCTACGTCGACGAGTTCGCCGGCGAAGGCGTGATGTTCGAGACCGTCGCAGGGCCACCCGCGTATGCAGCGATGTCGCTGCCGCTGCGCGGCGAGCAGCACGCGCGCGCGATGGCCTCCTATCCGCGGCTGGCCCAGCTCGGGCTGATGGTCAGCGACTCCTCGCGCGGACGGGTCCAGACGCTCGGCGAGCGCCCCGTGATCCGCTACAGCCTCGACGAAGTCGATCTCGCCCGCATCCGCAAGGGCCTGCAGCGAATCGACGAGCTGTTCCGGGCGGCCGGTGCGCGCGAGGTCTACCTGCCGCTGCCGCCCGGCGTGGCGCCGAGCGCGGCCCGCGCCCGCGATCTGCGTCTGATGGCCTTTCACCCGCTGGGCACCGCTCGCGCCGATGCCCGCCCGACGCACGGCGTCGCCGACGGCGAGCTTGCCGTGCACGGGGTTCGCGGCCTGCGCATCGCCGACGGCTCGGTCGTGCCCAGCGCGCTCGGCGTCA
>DATINR010000072.1:0-12019 GCA_035473995.1 Solirubrobacteraceae bacterium | reverse complement strand
GCGGCCTGCCCGATCACGATCGGCCCGGAGCCGAGGATCAGGATCTTGTGGATGTCATCGCGCCTGGGCATCGCGCTACGCGGCCTTGGCGATGCGCTCGAGGAAGCGGTCGAACAGGTACAGCGAGTCGTGCGGGCCGGGACCGGCCTCGGGGTGGTACTGCACGGTGCCACCGGGTACGTCGAGCAGCTCCAGGCCCTCGACGGTGCGGTCGTAGAGATTGACGTGCGAGAGCGCGGCGGCGCCGAAGTCGGTCTCCCAGCGCACGGGCTCATCGGCGTCGATCGTGCGCGCGCCGCCGGGGCCGACGGCGGCGAAGCCGTGGTTCTGCGAGGTGATCTCGACCTTGCCCGTCTGCAGGTCCTTGACGGGGTGGTTGGCGCCGCGGTGGCCGAAGGGCAGCTTGAACGTGTCGAGGCCGACGGCGCGGCACAGCAGCTGGTGGCCGAGGCAGATGCCCCACACGGGCTTCTTGCCGACGATCGCGCGCACGGTCTCGACGACGTAGCCGAGCGCGGCCGGATCGCCGGGTCCGTTGGCGAGGAACACGGCGTCGGGATCCTCGGCGAGCAGCTCCTCGGGGCCAGACGTGCACGGATGCAGCGAGACGCGCGCGCCGCGCTGCACGAGCTCGCGCACCATCGAGGCCTTGATGCCGGTGTCGATCACGGCGATCCGCGGGCCGGAGCCGTTCTCGCCGTGGCGGGTGACTTCCCTGGGCGTGACGACGGAGGCGAGATCCTGGCCTGCCATCGCCGGCTCGGCCTCGATCAGCTCGCGCGCCTGCACGGACTCGACGCTCGCGGGGAACGCTCCCCCGCGCATCGCACCGGCGTCGCGGATGTGGCGCACGAGCGCGCGCGTGTCGATGCCGGAGATCGCGCTGATGCCGCAGTCGCTCAGCCAGTCCAGCCAGCCGCGCTCGGCGGTCGGCGCGTCCTCGCGGTTGCACGCCTCGCGCATGATCGCGGCGCGCGCCCACGGGCGCTCTGACTCCATCGCGGCCGAGCTGACGCCGTAGTTGCCTATATGCGGGTAGGTGAACGTGATCAGCTGCCCGGCGAAGGAGGGGTCGGTCATCGACTCCTGGTAGCCGGACATGCCGGTCGTGAACACAACCTCGCCGACGGCCGGCGCCTCGGCGCCGCACCATTCGCCGTCGAAGCGCGTGCCGTCCTCGAGCAGCACGTAGCCGCCTTCTCTGCTCGCCACGCCGCTCACAGGATGAGTTTCTGCACTTCCTTGAACTCTGGTGTCCCCGCCCGCTCGAGCAGCTCGAACAGCGCGCTCTCGACGGTGCTGACGACGGCACCGGCGCGCTCGAGGCGCTCGAGGCCGCGCTCGTAGTCGAGTGAGTGGCGCGAGCCGACGGCGTCGGCCGGCACGTGCACTTCGACGCCTTTGCCGAGCAGGTCGTGCACGGTCTGCGAGACGCACACGTGCGTCTCGATGCCGCAGACGATCGCCTGCCCGCGGCCTTTCAGATCGAAGCCGTCGGCACGGGCAGCGGAGAAGACTGTCTTCTCGATCATCATCTCCTTCCCCTCCTCGATCCCGAGCTCGGGCGCGGTCGGGCCGAGACCTTTCGGATACTGCTCGCTGACGAGGGCCGGCATCTGCAGGATGCGAGCTCCTGCAAGCAGCCGCCGGCAGGACTCGGCGACATCGGCGAAGGATGCGTACGGGCGAAAGCCCTCCTGCACGTCGACGACGAGCAGCGCGGCGCGGTCACGGTGCAGCAGTGCCATCAGGCATCCCCCCTCATGCGCCGACCACGCTGAATGCGCGCTCGCGGTAGACGACGGCGCCGCCGGCGACGGTCAGGAGCACCTTGCCGCGCAGCGTGCGCCCGGCGAAGCAGCAGTTCTCAGAGCGGCTTTCCCAGCCGCGCTCGCCGGCGACGAACTCGGCGTCGAGGTCGACGAGCGTGAGGTTGGCGAGCTCGCCGGGGGCGATCGTGTAGGTAGGCAGCTCATACAGCGCCGCGCCGGCCGTCATCCGCTCGACGAGCAGCGCCAGCTCGAGCACGCCCGGCAGTACGAGGCCGGTGTAGAGCGCGGCGAAAGCCGTCTCGAGGCCGGTCGTGCCCATCGGGGCCTGCTCGAAGGGCACTTCCTTCTCCTCGCGCGCGTGCGGCGCGTGGTCGGTGGCGACGCAGTCGATCGTGCCCGAGCGCAGCCCCTCGATCAGCGCCTGGCGGTCGGCCTCGGTGGCGAGCGGCGGGTTCATCTTCATCCGCGTGTCCATCCCGCGCGCGTCCTCCTCGGTCAAGAGCAGGTGGTGCGGCGAGGCCTCGGTGCTGACGCGAAAGCCCTTGGCCTTGGCCTCGGCGACGGCTTCGACGGAGGCGACGCAGCTGAGGTGCTGGAAGTGCACGCGCGCGTCCTCGTAGCCGGCGATGGCGGCGTCGCGGGCGACCATCGTGGACTCGGAGATCGTCGGGATGCCGCCGAGCCCGAGCGCGACGCTGACGGCGCCCTCGTGCATGGCGCCGCCGCGCGAGAGCGTCGGGTCCTCCTCGTGCAAGGCGATCACGCCGCCGCACAGGCGCTGGTACTGGAGCGCCTTGCGCAGCATGCCGGCGCTCGTGACGGGCTTGCCGTCGTCGGTGAAGCCGACGGCGCCCTCGTGGCGCAGCTCGGCCATCTCTGAGAGCTGCTCGCCGTTCAGCCCGCGCGTGATGGCGGGCATGAAGCCGACCGAGATGCGCGCCTCGCGCGCGGCCGTCTCGCGCAGCGAGCGCAGCAGTGGCGCGGAGTCGAGCACTGGGTCGGTATTGGGCATGGCGATCACGCCGGCGTAGCCGCCGGCGGCGGCGGCGCGGGTGCCGCTGTCGAGGTCCTCCTTGTGCTCCTGCCCGGGCACGCGCAGGTGCACGTGGGGGTCGAAGAAGGCCGGCAGCAGGTGCTGGCCACGGCCCTCGATCAGCTCCTCGCCGGCTTCGTGGGAGAGCGCACCGGGCTCGCCGAGCTCGGCCACCTCTCCCCCGCGCACGCGCACGTCGTGGCGCGCGTCGATCGGCGTGCGCGGGTCGAGCACGTGCACGTCGCGCAACAACAGGTCGACCGCCGTGCGCGGCCCGTGGACGAGCGGCTGGGCGGCCATCACGCGGGCTGGGGCTCCGGCGAGGCGGGCGAGGGCGATGCGGAGGGCGCCGGCGCCGAGGCGCGGGCGCCGGCGAGCAGCTCGTAGAGCACGGCCATGCGCACGACGACGCCGGCCTCGACCTGGGCGGTGATCACGGCCTGCGGCGAGTCGACGACCTCGCCGGAGAGCTCGACGCCGCGGTTGACGGGGCCGGGGTGCATCAGCACCTGGCGCGGTGAGAGGCGGCGGCCGTTGATCTGATACCAGGAGGCGTACTCGCGCACGGAGGGCACCCAGGTCTCGTTCATCCGCTCGTTCTGCATGCGCAGGGCGTAGACGACGTCGGCGGAGGGCAGCTCATCGAGCGTGAAGCGCACGTCGCAGCCGAGCGCGTCGATCCCGCGCGGGATCAGCGTGGGCGGCCCGGCGACGGTCACCTTGGCGCCCATCCGCTGGAAGGCGACGATGTTCGAGCGCGCGACGCGCGAGTGGGCGACGTCGCCGACGATCCAGATGCTGGCGCCGTCGAGCTCGCCGAGGCGACCTTTGAGCGTGTAGACGTCGAGCAGCGCCTGCGTGGGGTGCTCGCGCTTGCCGTCGCCGGCGTTGACGATCGCGGCGCTGCACCATCTGGAGACGAGCTCGGAGGCGCCGGCCCAGGGCGTGCGCAACACGATCGCGTCGGGCTTGTGCGCGCTGAGCGTCAGCACGGTGTCCTTCAGCGACTCGCCCTTCTCGACGCTCGAACCGCTGGCGGCGAAGTTGACGACGTCGGCCGAAAGCCGCTTGGCAGCGAGCTCGAAGGAGCTGCGCGTGCGCGTGGAGGCCTCGTAGAAGAGGTTCAGCACCATCCGCCCGCGCAGCGCCGGGACCTTCTTGATCTCACGGTCGGACACCTCGGCGAAGCGCTCGGCCTGGGCGACGATCCGCTCGATCGAGGCTCTGTCGAGATCTTTTATTGAGAGGAGATGATTCACGAGCGTCTCTCCTTGTTCGCGGCCGTGGCGGTGCCGGTGCTCATGCGACCTCCACGGCGACGGGGGCGATTGCGACCTCGTCGACGCCGTCGAGCTCGCGCAGGCGGACGTGCACGTGCTCGGCGCGCGAGGTCGGCAGGTTCTTGCCCACGTAGTCGGGGCGGATCGGCAGCTCGCGATGGCCGCGGTCGGCGAGCACGGCGAGCTGCACGCGCTCGGGGCGCCCGTAGTCGAACAGCGCCTCGATCGCGGCGCGCACGGTGCGCCCGGTGAAGAGCACGTCGTCGACGATCACGATCGTGCGGCCGTTGACGTCGAAGTCGATGTGCGAGGCGTGCACGACCGGAGCGTCGGGGCGGCTCGCGACGTCGTCGCGGTAGAAGCCGATATCCAAGTCGCCAAGCGGGATCGCGGCATGGAGTAGCTCCTCGAGCTGCTCGCGCAGGCGCTGTGCGAGGAAGGCGCCGCGGCGGTGGATGCCGACGATCGCGAGACTCTGCTCGACGGGTGTGCCGTCGTCGGGATTGCGCTCGGCGATCTCGTGGGCGATACGCGTCAGCGCTCGCTGGATATCCCCCTCGCGGAGGACGACCTTCTCACTGCTCTGGTCCATCTATTCCTTCCTGGCCTCACGGGACCGGGTTAAAGGATCTTCAGGAATGTATCAGGGGCTTGTGACGATTCTCTAGCGCGAGGCGACGGTTTCAGACGGAGAATCCGCATCTTCCGCGGAGCGGTCGCCGTCGGGCTCGTTCGTTGTTTCGGCGTCCTGCCCGGCAGCGGATGTGCCGCCTGCGCGCTCGCGCGCCTGACGGTCGGACCAGCGCTCGAGCTTGGCGCGTCCGCGCTCGGGAAAGGGCACCTCGATCGTGTCGAAGTCGCGCGGGGCCTCGGTGGCGGCGAACACGGCGCGCGCCTCATCGCGCAGCTGACCGCCGGCGTAGCGCGTGGAGATGTGCGTCAGCGCGAGTGCGCGCACCTGGGCGTCGCGTGCCAGCTCCGCGGCCTGGCGCGCGGTGCTGTGCGCGGTCTCACGGGCGCGGTCGGCGTCCTCCTCGGCGAAGGTGGCCTCGTGCACGAGCAGGTCGGCTTCGTGGGCGGCGATCTTCAGCGCCTCGCACGGCTCGGTGTCGCCGGAGAGGACGATCTTGCGGCCCTCGCGTTCGGGGCCCATGACCTGCTCGGGCAGCACGCCGCCGACGGTCTCACCGCGCTGCAGGCGGCCGAAGTCGGGGCCGGGCTTGACGCCGAGCTGCTCGGCGAGCTTGGCGTCGAGGTGGCCGGGACGGGCGTCCTCGACGATCGCATAGCCGAAGGCGTTCGGCGCACGGTGGCTGACGGGCACGGCGGCGATCAGGTAACCGTCGCGCTCGACGGTCTCGGCGGGTTCGAGCTCGACGATCTTGAAGTCGTACGGCAGGCGGCCGTAGACGATCCGCATCACGCCCATCAGCTCGGACAGGCCGCGCGGGCCGTAGACCGTCAGCGGCTGCTCGCGGTCGCGCAGCGCGAAGGACTTGAGCATCCCCGGCAGGCCCAGCCAGTGGTCGGCGTGGAAGTGGGTGATGAACACGCATTCCATGTCAACGAGCCCGATCGAGCGCGTCAGTTGGCGCTGCGTGCCTTCGCCGCAGTCGAACAGGATGCGGTCGCCGCCGAGGCGCACGAGGATCGCCGGGAGACCGCGGCGGGCGCTCGGGACCGAGCCGCCGGTGCCGGCGAAGAACAGGGATAGGTCCATGGGGCTACGGTAGCCTCTTGCGCAGCCGGGGTGCGGTCGTGCGCGCCCTCTGGCGCCCGTAGCTCAGTGGATAGAGCGCCCGCCTCCGGAGCGGGAGGTCGCAAGTTCGAATCTTGCCGGGCGCGCTTCGGGTCGGCCAACGTCAAGTACTGTGCATGCGTGGCGAAGGCGGAAAACCTCCGAACGCAGCTGGTCGCCGTCGGCAAACGCCGGCGCGAAGCGGTAGAGGCCAAGCGGGCTACCTCGCACGAGCTCGCCGCTCTGATCCCGCGCGCAGTGAAGGCAGGCATTGGCCCATCCGAGCTCGCTCGCCTGACCGGTCTCTCACGCCAGGGCGTGCGCGACTTCACGCATCGGCATACCTAGGGCCGCTACCTTCTCGTCCCATGCCCGACGACCCCGAGCCCTGGGAGACGAATGCGAGCGCCCCATTCCTGGCGATCGGCGACGTAACGATCTGGGCACTCGGCGAGCAGCGCTTCCGCGTACAGGCGCCGTCCGGCGCTCAGGAGGTTGAGGGTTTCGAGGCGGCCCGTCAGCGCGAGCATGAACTGGCCGGCCTTGCCGGTACGCGCGAGTAGGCGAGGGGAAGACGGCTTGCCTGTCCGCAGCTCCACAGACTTCGTCCACATCCACCCGTCGAGTGGCGAGGACGGATGGGACGAGAAGCTCGCGCGGCGATTGGACAGGAAGGTCAGTGAGCTCAGTCAGGACCGGGACGTGATCGGCGTCGCGACCACGCCGATCACCGACAACGGGGGCGAGACCGTGGACGTCTTCGTGACCGTGGTCTGGCGAGAGCCTTAGCGTTCCGTTTCTTCCTTGAGACTGTTCAGGCGGTTCTGCACGCCCTGTACGCGTTCGCGGTATTCGTCGAGTTCGCTGCCGCAGAAGGTCGCTCCAAAGCCGTTGCGCGCGCATTCCTTGTAGTTGAGGCCGACGTTGTAGAGGACGTGGTCGAAGGTGCCCGACACGTAGCCTCCGATCAAGAAGATCAGAACGAGGGCCGTCACGACGACGGGCCATTTGCGCTTGGCGGGTGCCGGCGGGACGGACTCCGGGGCAACGACCGGGGCAGGTGCGTTCTCCGCGACCGCTCGACCACAACCAGGGCAGTAGTTGTCCGCGCCGCCGATCGCGGTCCCGCACTCCTTGCAGAACTTGGCTCCCCCCCCGGGCCAGTCGTCCATGGAGCGGAATCGTACTGAGCTGCGGCATTCACGGCCTTGACCTCGCCGGCGATCCCGGGCTTCGAGTCCTCTCGGCGTGGCGCTCTGCCTTGCGAAGCGGGACCCTTAGTCGACCGGTCGAGCACGTCGGTTCTGTGACGTCTCCGAGGCGCCACCGGGGGCGATTCCATGCCGACGCTCCCAATGCTGCGGAGGACTATGCGGAGCCCGTGGGATTGCCATGCCGATCTTCCGCCGGATTACTGTCGCACGCGTGCTACATTCGCTCCATGTCAAGGGAGATCACCCAACGTGAGCTACGCAACGAGAGCGGCGAGATCATGCGCGAGCTCGACCGCGGCGAATCGTTCGTCGTCACGCGCAACGGCGCGCCGGTGGGAGAGCTGAGCCCCGTACGCCGGCGGCAGTTCGTCCCTGTGGCCGTGGCGCTCGAGGCGTTCGGGGGCGCTGCCACGATCGACCCGGACCGATTCCGCGGGGACATCGATCGCGTGCTCGACCAGAGCATCGTCCCGCGTGGCTGACCCCGAGCAGGCCGCTCGCGGACTGCTCGATACTTCGGTCGTGATCGAGCTCGAGACGCTTGATCCCAAGCTGCTGCCGAAGGAGCTTGCTGTCTCGGCGATCACGTTCGCCGAGCTCGCCGCCGGTCCACACGCTGCGGACGACCTCGACGCGCGGGCGCGCCGGCAGGAACGCCTCCAGCGCTCGGAAGCGACCTTCGAGCCGCTCCCGTTCGACGCTGCCGCAGCTCATGCCTACGGTCGCGTCTATGCGGCTGTCACCGCCGCTGGGCGGAAGGCACGGGGGCGCCGCGCGGTGGATCTACTGGTGGCCGCGATCGCGCTGGCAAGGGAGCTGCCCCTCTACACACGCAATGCCGATGACTTCGCCGGACTCGAGCAACTGCTCGAGATCGTTCCCGTCCCCGCTTAGCCGGCAACCAAGTGCGAGACGGCGTACCCCGCCTCCGCCGCGTGCCCGGCACGACTGATCGCCGTGCCCGGTCCTAAGCTCTCGCTCGGATGACGGCTAGGGAACTTGTGCGCGCGGACTGGCCGACGGTGCTCGCGTTGAACGAAGCTTCCGTGCGCGAGCTGAGCCCGCTCGATGAGACACGGCTCCAATATATCCTCGAGCTCGCCTATGCCGCCTTCGTGGTCGAGCGCGAAGGCGCGGTCGCGGCCTTCGCGATCGCGATCGCCCCCGGCACCCCATATGACAGCGCCAACTACCGCTGGTTCGCCGAGCGCTATGAGCGCTTCCTCTACCTCGACCGCATCGCCGTCGGGGTCGCCCATCGCCGGCACGGGCTCGGCGCGCTGCTGTACGACGCGATGGAGGAGGCCGCGCGCCCGTTCGGCCAGATGGTGTGCGACGTCAACGTCAGGCCGCGCAACGACGCCTCGCTCGGATTCCACGCCGCGCGCGGGTACGAGGACATCGGACGGCTCGATCACGGCCAGGTGAAGACGGTCGCGCTGATGCGCAAGCAGCTCTGAGCAGGTCCGCGCTAGAGGACCTTCGAGAGGAACTCGCGCGTGCGCTCGTGCTGCGGATTGCCGAGCACCTCGTTCGGCGGACCGGACTCGACGACGAGGCCGTCGTCCATGAACGTCACCGTGTCGGCGACCTCGCGCGCGAAGCCCATCTCGTGCGTGACGACGACCATCGTCATGCCCTGGCGCGCGAGCAGCTGCATCGCTGAGAGCACGTCGCCGACGAGCTCCGGGTCGAGCGCCGAGGTGGGCTCGTCGAACAGCATCAGCTTGGGGCGCATCGCCAGCGCCCGCGCGATCGCCACGCGCTGCTGCTGGCCGCCCGAGAGCTGCGAGGGGTAGACGTCGAGCTTGTCCTCGAGGCCGACGCGCCCGAGCAGCTCCTGCGCATGCTCGCGCGCCTGATCGCCCGGCTCCCCCTTGACGCGAATCGGCGCGCACGCGACGTTCTCACGCGCCGTCATGTGCGGGAACAGGTTGAAGTGCTGGAAGACCATGCCGATCTCGGCGCGCTTGCGCGCGACCTCGGACTCGTGCAGCTCGTGCAGCTTCTCCCCCTCTTCGCGGTAGCCGACGAGCTCGCCGTCGACCGACAGCCGGCCCGAGTCGATCTTCTCCAGGTGGTTGATGCAGCGCAGGAACGTCGACTTGCCCGATCCCGAGGGCCCGAGCAGGCACAGCACCTCGCCGGGCTGCACCTCGAGCGTGATCCCCTTCAGCACCTCGTTGCGGGCAAAGCGCTTGCGCACCGCCTCGGCCTTGACCATCGGCGTGCTCATGGCTGATGGCGGATCGAGAACAGGCCCTTGCGAATCCGCTCGAGCGGCCCCGCCGTGCGCGTGCGTGCGCCGCGGCCGTAGTAGCGCTCGAGGTAGTACTGCCCGACGTAGAGCACGCTCGTGCAGACGATGTACCAGATGCTGACCGTGATCAGCAGCGGGATCGTCTTGAAGTTGACCGAGTAGATCAGCTGGCCCGCATACAGGAGCTCGGTCACGACGATCACGCTGGCCAGCGATGAGGTCTTCAGCATCGAGATCGTCTCGTTGCCCGTCGGCGGGATGATCACGCGCATCGCCTGCGGCAGCACGATCCGGCGCATCGTCTGCAGGCGCGTCATGCCCAGCGACTGCGCCGCGTCGGCCTGCCCCGGGTCGACCGAGATGATCCCGGCCCTGACGATCTCCGCCATGTAGGCGCCCTCGTTCAGGCCGAGGCCGAGGATCGCCGCCGTGAACGGCGTGATCAGCGAGTTCGCGTCGGCGTGGATCAACGACGGGCCGAACGGCACGCCGATCCCGATCTTCGGGTACAGCGCGGCGATGTTGTACCAGAACAGCAGCTGCACGAGGACGGGCGTGCCGCGGAAGAACCAGATGTAGAACGAGCTCGCGCCCGAGACGAGCCAGTTGGGCGAGAGGCGCATCACGGCGAGCAGCACCCCGAGCACGATGCCGATGCCCATCGCGATCGCCGTCAGCTCGATCGTCACGCGCAGCCCGTGCAGGATGCGCCCGTCGAACACGTATTCGCCGACGATCCCCCACTCGAAGCGGGGGTTGTCGACGACCGAGCGGACCAGCGCCAGCGCGACGATGAAGACGATCGCGGCGGCAACCCACCGTCCGGGGCGCCTGACCGGTACTGCGCGGATGTCCTCGGGCCGTCCGGCCGCTGTGGGGGTCGGCTCGCCCGAGGACACCGTCTACTTCACTCGCTCAACGGTTCGGCTCGATGGTCACTCGCTCAGCCGATCGCGCCGTTAACAGTCGGCGTCTTGATCGCGCCCGACTGCAAGCCCCATTTGGCGAGGATCTTCGCGTACGTGCCGTCGGCGATCACTGCCTTCAGGGCGCCGAGCACCGGCTGGGTCATGCCGGTCGTCTTCGGGATCGCGATCCCGTAGGGCGCGACTTCGTACTCCTTGCCGATCAGCTTGAAACCGCCTTCGGACTGTTTGACCTGGTAGTCGGCCACCGGCGAGTCGGCCATGCCCAGTTCCGCACGCCCGCTGGAAACGGCCAGGTTGACCGCGTTCTGGCCGGGGAAGCTCAACGTCGTCACGGCCTTCTTGCCTTCTTTCGTGCACTTCTTGCTCTGCGCTTCGGCTTCTTCGGCCTCGACCGTGCCCTTCTCGGCGGCGACCGTCTTGCCGCAGAGATCGGTCACGGTGCTGACGCCGGGGTTTGCCGAGCTCTTCGCGTAGAACGAGATCCCCGCGCTGAAGTAGTCGACGAAGTCGACCGTCTTCTCGCGTTCCTTGGTGTCCGTGAAGGACGAGACGCCCAGGTCGTAGCGCCCTGCGGCGAGCCCCGGGATGATCGTTTCGAAGTCCGAGTTGATCAGCTTCGCTTTCAGCCCGAGCTTGGACGCGATCGCGTCCGTCAGTTCAGCGTCCATCCCGATCACCGTGTGGCCGTCGGAGGCGATGAACTCGTTCGGCGCGTACTGGGCTTCGGTCGCGACGTTGAGCGTGCCCTTCGATTTGATCGCCGCCGGCACCTGCGCGGCGAGTGAGGCGTTGGCTGCGCTCGTGCTGCTCGAAGTCGAGCTTGACGTCGCGCCGGAGGACGAGGAGCTGCTGCTGCTCCCGCATCCCGCGAGCACGACGAGAACGAGTACGACGGCCGCGGCGGCTGCCACGAGCTTTCTCATCCGAACCCTCCTGGGCGATTTGGGGACTGAACCTTGAGGGTCCAAAGAGACCCGCAGTATAGGTAGACCTTGGTTCGGGAGCACCGCGGCGGTGCCCCACTGACACGTGGGCGCGTGGCGCTCAGATCTCCAGGTACCGAAGCACGACGCGCCCGAGCAGGATCACGTCGCTGTTGTGCAGGTCGGCCTGCACGATCCGCTGGCCGTTGACGAACGTGCCGTTGGAGCTGCGATCGTCGAGCAGGCGCGAGCCGGTCGGGCCGTGCACGAGCATCGCGTGGCGGCGCGAGACCGACTTCTCGTCGAGGTGCAGATCGGCCGAGAGGCCGCGCCCGATGTGCATCACGCCCTCCTCGATCGGGATCAGCAGCGACTCGCCGGAGCTCTGGATCTCCAGGTAGTGGCCCGGGCCACTAGGGCGCTCGGTGATCGCCTTGCGCCGCGTGCTCTCGTCGAGGCACGCGATCGCATCGACCCGCTCTGTGTGCCCTTCGGCTGTTGCTGAACGGATGGGAGTTTGCGCGGTCATACGAGTCAGTCGACCCAATGCTACCCAGGTGCTCCTCAAGACCAGCTAAGAAACCGCCGGACCGCGAAAATATTCGCAATTTCCGAACTTTAGCGACTGTCTCGCGACCCTTGCACGAGATCTTTCCGGCGACTCGTCAGCGCCGCACAAGGGCGCTCGCGGCCCCGCGCGCTCGAACGCCGCACACGCGATCGCAGGCCCCGGCTAGCTGTAGTTCCTGAGCACGTTGTTCATCCGGGCCTCCTTGGAGGCTGGGTGGTGTCGAAGCCCCCAGAACCAAGGAGGACACCGGATGAAGCTGCACGCTAACGCTGGGCTCAGTCTGAAGGGTCGTCGGTTGC
>DATINR010000071.1:0-15032 GCA_035473995.1 Solirubrobacteraceae bacterium | reverse complement strand
AGCTTCTTCCGCCCGCTCGGCGCCGGCAGCGAAGTCGGCGGCGACTTCTACGACGCCTTCGGCGACGAGCACAGCTGCTGGCTGGTCGTCGGCGACGTCTGCGGCAAGGGCGCCGAGGCTGCCGCGCTGACTGGCTTCCTGCGCCACACGACCGTCGCCTACGCGCGGGACGCCGTCAGCCCGGCCCGCGTGCTCTCGCAGGTCAACCGCGTGATGCTCGACCAGGACTTCGACGGGCGCTTCGCCACGGCGATCCTCGTGCACCTGCGCTTCACCGGCGGCAAGGTCGCCGTCACGCTCGCCTCGGCCGGCCACCCCGCCGCGCTCTTGACCCGCGCCGGTGGCGCCACGACGCAGCTCGGCGAGCGCGGCGCGCTGCTCGGCGTGTTCGCCGACGCCGAGATCAGCGAGGCATCGGCCGTGCTCGAGCCCGGCGACTCGCTCGCGCTGTACACCGACGGCCTGCTCGAGGCGCACGCGCCCGAGCGGACCGTCACCGCCGAGCAGATGATCGAGCGTCTGGGCGCCAGCGCGCCGGAAGCCGCACGCGAGGCGATCGAGGCGCTGCTCGGGCTGGTCGAGCTCGACGATCGGGTGCGCGACGACATCGCGATCCTCAGCGCGCGCGTGACGCCCGCGGCGGGCGAGGCCGGCGTGCTCGACGAGCGCCCCAGCGCCGACGCCGACGCCGACGCCGAGGCCGAGGCGCTCGAGCTCGGCGTGGGCGCCTCCGCCGAGGATGGCCGGCGCGCCGTCTAGGGCCCACCGGCGCCCCGCTCGCCTCGGCGATCCCCGCGCCGGCGTTCGGTTCTCGTGAACGCGTCTGATAGACCCCGCACGATGGGCGCCAGCGAGCAGCAGCCGCGGTCCCCCCGCCGGTGGATCAGGCACCGGCGAGCCGGCGTGTTCGTGGCCGCGATCCTGCTGGCCGGGCTGCTCGCGTTCGCGCTCTCGCGGCTCGGGCTGCACCGGATCGGCCACGCGCTGGTCACGGCCAAGCCCGGCTGGGTGGCGCTCGCCTTTGTGCTGATGGCCGGCTCGCTCGTGCTGCGCTCGATCTCCTGGCACGAGGTGCTGCGCGCGGCGCTGCCCGACACGCCGATCCCGTGGATCGCCGTCACGCGCGCGACGATGATCGGCGTGATGGGCTCGGCCGTCGTGCCCGGGCGCGTCGGCGAGCCTGCGCGCGTTGTCGTGATCACCCGGCGCCTGGAAGGCGCCAGCCGCCGGCAGCTGCCGATCGTCGCCGGCACGGTCTTCTCGCAGACGTTGATCAACCTGCTCGCGCTGGCGATCCTCGCGGCGATCACCTTCACGAGCGTGCCGCTGCTCAGCGGGCACCCGGCCGGCATCGCGACGGCGATCGCGATCCCACTGCTGATCTGCGCGCTCGTGCTCGCCGGGCCGCGCCTGCTCGCGCTCGGCCAGCGTGCTCACCATCCCCGCGTGGCGAAGGCCGCGCGCTCCCTCGCGGCCGTCTTCGCGCTCGCGCGACGCGGCCTGATCGTGTTCGCGCGCCCACGCTTCGGCGCGCCCGCGATCGCCTTCCAGCTGCTCGCCTGGACGTTTCAGTGGCTCTCCTGCTACGCCGTGCTGCTGGCGCTGGGGCTGACGCACAAGGCCGGGCTCGACGCCGCCGCCGCCGTGCTGCTCGCCGTCAACGTCTCGGCGATCCTGCCCGCGACGCCGTCGAACGTCGGCGTCTTCCAGGCCGCCTGCCTGGTCGTGCTCGCCGCCTACGGTGTCGGCGGCGGCCCCGGCCTGGCCTACGGAATCATCCTGCAGGCCGTCGAGGTGCTGACGGCGCTCGCGCTCGGCGTGCCCGCGCTGCTCGCCGAGGGGCTGACCTGGCGCGACATCCGCGCCGGCTCGGAGTCAGAGCGCGTGCGCGTGGAGGAAGAGGTCGAGCAGGCCGAGGAGAGTCTCAGCCCGCCAGCGCTCTGAGCGACTGGCGCAGCGAGCTGGTCGTCTGCAGCACGGCCGTCGGCTCGTAGCCGCAGTGGGCCATGCAGTTTTCGCAGCGCGGGTCCTTGCCGCGACCGTACTTGTCCCAGTCGGTCGTCTCGATCAGCTCTTTGTAGGTCTCCGTGTAGCCGTCGGCCATCAGGTAGCACGGGCGCTGCCAGCCGAACAGCGAGTAGCTCGGGATGCCCCACGCGGTGCAGTCGAATTCGGCCTTGCCCTCGAGGAAGTCGAGGAACAGCGGGCTGTGATTCAGGCGCCAGCGCTTGCGCCGGCCGTCGGCGAACGCCTCGCTGAACAGCTCGCGCGTCTGGCGGACGCCGAGGAAGTGCTCCTGGTCGGGAGCTTTCTCGTAGGCGTAGGCCGGCGAGATCATCATCTCGTCGACTTCGAGATCGTCGTTGAGGAAGTCGAGCACCTCGCGCACCGTCTTCGGCGAGTCCTGCGTGAAGAACGTCGTGTTCGTCGTCACGCGGAAGCCGGCCGCCTTGGCGGCCTTGATCGCGGAAACCGCCTTGACGAAGACGCCCTCGCGCTCGACCGAGGCGTCGTGGCGCTCCTGCAGGCCGTCCATGTGCACGGCCCAGGAGAAGTACGGGCTCGGCTTGAAGTTCTCGAGCTTCTTCTCCAACAGCAGCGCGTTCGTGCACAGGTAGACGAACTTCTTTTTTTTGATCAGCCGATCGGCGATCACGTGGATCTCGGGGTGGATCAGCGGCTCGCCGCCGGCGATCGAGACCATCGGCGCGCCACTCTCTTCGATCGCGCCGATCGCCTGCTCGACGGGCATCCGCCGCCTGAGCTCGTGCTCGGGGTGCTGGATCTTGCCGCAGCCCGAGCAGGCCAGGTTGCACTGGAACAGCGGCTCGAGCTCGACGATCAGCGGGAACTTCTCGCGTTTGGCCAAGCGCTGGCGCAGCAGGTAGGCGCCCATGCGCGTGCTTTGTCTGAGGCCGGCCATTGGCGTACCTTAGCCCCCCGGGTCCCAGTCCTGAAGCGCAACGGCAGAAGCGCGGCGCAAAGCCTGCGCCGCCTTCAGCGCTCCGCCCACCGCCTGCACGCGAAACAGCTCGTGGCTGGGGCTGTCCAGCACGACGCGCACGACCGCGAACGGCCGCCCCGCGGCGCCCGCCGCGAGCCACGGCGACTCCATGTCGACGGCCAGCGCGCCCGCCGCGCGCAGCTGCTCGCGGCGCTCGCCCGTGGCGATCTTGCCGACGCCGACGATCGGGCCCTGGCGCACGGTCAGGCCAACGCCGAGCAGGGCGCCGGCGAGCCGCTCGGCGCCGTGGCAGTCGGCGCGCACGAACTCGTGGCCTTCGTCGTCGGTCGCCCACACCTCCTCGGCGACGATCACTTCGCCCGGGCGCGACTGCTCGTCCAGGCCGCCGCAGAAGCCGAGCACGATCAATCCATGCGCCGGCTCGTCGCGCAGCCGCTCGGCCGCCGCGAGCGACTTCTCCGGGCCCATCCCGGTCTTGCGCACGCGCGCGCCGCGCGCGCCCGAGCGGATCAGGACCTGCTCGAGCGCCAGCGGCGCCGCGACGAGCACGCCCCTCACGCGTGCACCGCCTCGTGCTCTAGCGCCGCGCGCACGCTGCGCGCCGCCGCGTGCCCGCTGAGCACGGCGCTCTCGAGCGTCGCCGGCCAGCCGGTGGCCGTCCAGCTCCCGGCCAGCACGAGCCCCGCGACGCCGGTGTCCGGCCCCGGGCGAAGCGCCGCCGTGCCGGGGACGGCGCGAAACGTCGCCGCGTGCTCGCGCGTGGCCAGGAAGCTCTCGAGCTTCGCGCCGCGCGCGCGGGGCAGCAGCTGCTCGATCGCCGGCAGGTACTGCTCGCGCAGCGCGTCCACGCTCATCTGCATCTCGCGGTCCGCTCCCGACAGCGACACGGCCAGGTACTGGCAGCCCCCCGGCGCTCCCGCCGCGGCGCTGCGGTCGAACAGGTACTGCACCGGCGTGCCCACACCCGCCGCGAACGGCTCCTCGCAGACGACGCGGTCATAGACGACGTGCAGGTTGACGATCGGCGCGCTGCCGAGACCGCGGATCGCCTGCGCGTGCTCGGGCAGCAGCGGCTCGATCAGTCCCGCCGCGCGCGCGTGCGGCAGGGCGACGACCACCGCGTCTGCGCCGAGGCCGTCGCCCGTGTCGGTCTCGGTCTCGCCAGCCTGGGCCGGTTCCTCGTCCTCGGGCTCGGCGCGAGCTGCGCCGGTGCCCCGCTCGACCTCGAAGGCGCCGTCCACGCACCGCAGCCGCTGCGCGCGCCAGCCGAGGCGGAACTCGACGCCCGCGTCGCGCAGCGCCGCCTCGGCGGGGTCGCCGATCACGTCCGCCAGCGTGCTCACGTGAAAGCCGATGTCGCCGGCGTCGGCGCTCGCGAGCAGGCCCGTCTGAAAGACGAACGCGCCGAGCGCGAGCGATGCCTCGGCGGCCGGGAGGTTGAGCGTCGGCAGCGCGATCAGGTCCCACAGCGCCGCGAGCGACTGCTCGTTCTGGCCGAGGTCCGAGAGCCAGTCGCCGAGCGTGCGCGTGTCGAGCTCGGGGTCGCTCGGGTCGAGCGCGGAGAGGGCGCGCGCGGCGAGCGCCGCGCTGAAGCGCTGCGTGGGCTTCAGATACGGGTAGCGCGCGAGCGCACCGGCCAGGTGCAGCGGCGGCGGCAGCGTCCCGCGGCGCAGCACGACGGGCGGCCTGCCGGGGCTCAGCACGGGGATCTCCAGGCGCTCCTGCACGGCCACGTGGCGCTCTGAGCCCATGCGCTTCAGCAGCGCGCGGTAGGCGCTGCAGCAGCGCAGGAACACGTGCTGGCCGTTGTCCAGGCGCATGCCGTCGCGCTCGAAGGAGTAGGCCGCGCCGCCGAGGCGGCGCCTGACCTCGACGAGCGTCACGCGCGCGCCCGCATCGGCGCAGTCGAGCGCGGCCGTTATGCCCGCCAGGCCGCCGCCGATCACGACGACGCGCTGCCCGCCGAGGCCGCTCACGAGCCCCTCCCGGCGAAGCTGCGCAGCGCCACGAGCAGCTTCTCGGGAGTCGAGAGCGAGGTGCGCGAGCTGAGCGCGGCCGGCGGATCGTCCTCGATCCGCCCGAGCAGGCGATGGTAGATCCCGGCCATCGCCGCCACGCACGCCCCGCTGCGGCGGTCGAGCTGGGGCACGAGCAGCAGCCCGCGGTCGAACCACTGCTGCGCGCGCTCGGCCTCGAAGCGCATCAGCTCGCCCAGCGGCTCGGCCTGCGCAGCGGCCTGCGCCGCCAGGCGGCTCGCGCGCTGCGCCATGTCCCCCCCGGCCTCGCCGTCGCCGTCGTGCGGCTCCACGCCGAAGCGCCTGAGATCTTCGGCGGGCAGGTAGATGCGGCCGTTCTCGGCGTCCTCGCGCACGTCGCGCAGGATGTTGGTCAGCTGCAGCGCAACGCCGAGGTCGTCGGCGAGCGCTTCGATCTGCGCTTGGTCGAGCTCCGCGCCCGGGCCGTGCCCCCCGGCCCTGCGCTTGGCGAAGATCGCCAGGCAGATGCGCCCGATCGCGCCGGCCACGCGGCGGCAGTAGAGCACGAGCTCCTCGAAGCTCTCGTAGCTGACCCCGTCGACGTCCATGCGCACGCCCTCGATCAGCTCCCCCATCGCGCCCGGCGGCAGCGAGAAGCGCCTGTGCGCGTCGGCCAGCGCGACGAGCACCGGGTCCTCGGCGGGCGCGGCGCCGCTGCGTTCCAGCTCGCCCAGCTGCTCGGCGGACTGCTCGAGCCGGCGCAGCTTCTCCGCATGCGGCAGCTCGCCGTCGCCGATGTCGTCGATCCGCCGGGCGAAGGCGTAGGCGGCGCACATCGCGCGACGGCGCTCGCGCGGCAGCAGGCGGATGCCGTAGTAGAAGTTCGCCGCCTGCGCGCGCGTGATCGCCTCGCAGCGGTCGTAGGCCTCGCTCCTGTCGATCGTGCTCGCCACGCTCACAAGGATGGCGCCCCCGGCGCCCCGAGCGCGGCGCAGCGCGCGACCCGGCCGCTCACGCGCGACTCTGGGCGTGGCGCGAGGCGCCGGCGGCCGGGCGCTTGCAGAGCGTCGCCAGCAGCGCCAGCAGCCGGCGGGCGCGGGAGGCCCGCGGCGCTCCCGCGAGCACGTCGTAGCCGGCGCGCTCGATCGCGTCGAACGCCGCGCGCCCGCCGGCGAGGAAGGCGGCGACGGCGAGGCGCTCGCGGCCGTGCAGCTCACCGATCAGCGGCGCCCCGCGCTCGAGCAGCGCGCGGCCGCGCTCGGCCTCGAAGGCGAGCACGGCACGCAGTGGCTGCGGGGTCCGCCCGCGCTCGACGCCCGCGCCGATCTGCTCGACCTCGCAGCCGAAGCGCTCGAGATCCTCGAGCGGCAGGTAGACGCGCCCGGCGGCGTAGTCCTCGGCCACGTCCTGGCAGTGCTCGGCGAGCTGCAGCGCCGTGCAGATCGAATCCGACAGCGCGACCCGCTCGGGCGTGGCGGCGCCGAACACGCCGAGCACGATCTCGCCGACCGGATCGGCCGACAGCGCGCAGTAGCCGCGCAGCTGCTGCCAGGTCTCATAGCGCGAGACGCGCTGGTCGGTGCGGTTGGCCTCGATCAGCCGCTCGAAGGGCTCGCGCGGCAGCGCGCAGGCCTCGACGGTCTGCGCGAGGCGCTGCATCAGCGGGTGCTCGGCAGTGCCGGCGTAGGCGCGCTCGAGTTCCGCCTGCAGCCAGTCGAGCGCGGCGAGGCGATCGCCGGGCGCGCTGTCGCCGAGCTCGTCGACGAGGCGCGCGAAGCCATACACGGCCAGCAGATGGGCGCGCACGCGGCCCGGCAGCACGCGGCTTGCGACGGGGAAGTTCTCACCCTCGGCGCGCGCCATCACCTCCCGTGCGCTCGGGGCCGGCGGCGCGGCGTCGGCCAGCAGCATCATCCGCTCAGCAGCGTCACACCCGGCAGCGTCCGAGCGCCATCATCGGAAAGGCGAGCCGGTACAGGTGATAGTTGATGTAGTAGTCGGAGGGGAAGCCGGTGCCCGTGTACTGCGGCTCGTCCCAGCCGCCGTCGGCGCGCTGGGTGGCGATCAGCCAGCCGACGCCCCGCTCGATCGCCTCGGCGCAGCGCTCGCCCTGCCCGTCGCGCGCGGCGTGCAGCGCCAGCAGCGCCCAGGCCGTCTGCGAGGCCGTGCTCGGACCGCGCCCGATCCACTCGACCTCGTCGTAGGAGCGCGGGTCCTCGCCCCAGCCGCCGTCCTCGTTCTGATGCGCCAGCAGCCACTCGACGGCGCGCACGATGCACGGCGCCGTCGGCTCGATCCCGGCGGCGACGAGCGCGGGCACGGCGGCGCCGGTGCCGTAGACGTGGTTGACGCCCCAGCGCCCGAACCACGAGCCGCCGGGCTCCTGCTGTCCGATCAGCCAGGCGATGCCGCGCTGCGCGGCGGGCGTGTCGAGCATGCCGAGCGCGGCGAGCATCTCCAGCGAATGCGCGCTGACGTCGGCGCTCGGCTCGTCGATCACCTCGCCGAAGTCCAGAAACGGCAGCTCGCGCACCAGCGCACGCGTGTTCTCGGCGTCGAACGCGCCCCAGCCGCCGTTCGCGCTCTGCATCCCCTGCAGCCAGCCCGCCGCGCGCTCGACGGCCGCGTCCAGCTTCGGCGTGCGCTCGACGCGGCGCAGCGCGAGCACGACCTCGGCGGTGTCGTCGACGTCGGGGTAGTTGATGTTGTGGAACTCGAACGCCCAGCCGCCGGGCGCGAGCTTCGGCCGGGCGACGGCCCAGTCGCCGCGGACGCCCACCTCCTCGCCGAGCAGCCAGTCGGCGGCGCGCACGAGCGCGGGATGGTCGGCTCCCAGCCACGCGTCGCTCAGCGCGATCAGCGACAGCGCCGTGTCCCAGACGGGCGATTGGCAAGCTTCCAGGCGCCGGCTCGCGCCGGCGGGCGCGCCGACGCCGCGGCTGTCGTCGCGGTCCTCGACCATGAAGCGGTCGATCCCCTCCAGCCCGCGGCGCATCACGGGGTGATCGACGGGGTATCCGCTCAGGTGCAGGGCGATCAGCGAGTACACCCACGGCGGCTGGATGCCGCCCCACGAGCCGTCGGCCTCCTGGCGGCGTACGATCCAGCGCTCGGCGCGGGCGATCGCCAGGCGCTGGAGCGGGCGGATCGGGTGGCGCTCGTAGAAGCGCGTGATCGAGTCGAACACGCGCAGCGCGCGCGGGCGCTCGGCACGGGCGTCGGCACCGCCGGCGTCCAGCTCGGAGAGCTCGAACGGAAGCCGGCGTGCGGGTCGGTGGGCTTTGACGAGCGACAGCGCGACGATCGTCTGGCGCGCCCAGCAGGCGAAGTCGTAGACGTTGAGCGGCACCCACGACGGCAGCAGGATCACCTCGGGCGGCAGCGCCGGGACGCGGTCCCACGACCACAGCCCGAACAGCGCCAGCCACAGGTGCGTGAACACGCGCGCCCGTGCAACGCCGCCGTGAGCGCGGATCCACTCGGCGGCGATCCGCATGTGCTCGGCCTCCTGCGGGTCGCCGGCCAGGCGCAACGCCCAGTAGGCCTCGATCGTCGTCGACAGGTCGCCGGGCCCGCCGTAGAAGTTCGTCCATGTGCCGTCGGCGCGCTGCTGGGAGCGAATCCAGGCCGCCGAGCGCTCGGTCCCCGCCGCGGTCCGCACGCCCAGGAACTCGCGCAGGAGCATATCCTCGGCGTCCATCGTCACGTTCGTCTGCAGCTCTCCCTGCCACCAGCCGGCCTCGTCCTGAAGCGAGAGCAGATGCTCGCAGGCCAGCTTCAGCGCCACCTCAGCCTCGCTCTGTACCTCGATGGTCGTGGACGCCATGGCAGGGAACTTAAATGTTTTGATCGGACGACGACATTTGCAGGCGCAACGAGCCCGTGCCCGCCGTCAGCCGGGAGACGCTCGCGTCGCTCGGCACGAGCACCTCGGGGTGGGCGTTGGTTATCACGTCTCGGCGCAGATCGGCCTCAGACACGGTGCGAGGGATCGAGGATACGAAGCGATACACGACCAGGCCGTGCACGTTTCGCCGTTCGAGCAATCTGAAGCCTGGCGCAGGCGGGTTTGCAGCCCCGGAACGCAGCGGCGAATAGCCGGTCTCGTCGATCTCGCTGACCGTCACGGCGTCGTGGCGGGAGAGGTTGTGCAGGTGCATCTCGGGCAGGTAGTACTCCAGCGGAGCCGCGCCGAGCTCGACCGTCGTGAGCACGCTCCCCGCGCCGGCGGCGGTCGTCGGGCCGGCCGGCGAGCCTTGTAGGGCACCGGCTCCGTGTGCCTGCACGGGAGCGCGCAGCAGCTTGGCCACGTCGCGCCAGTTGCCGCGCTGCAGTCGCGGGCTCAGATCGACATCGACGGTCACGGCGAGGAAAGCCGCGGCGCCGGCGCCGGCGAGCAGCCAGCCGAGCAGCCCATCGATCGCGGCGAGCAGGATCGCGATCAGCACGCTCAGCGGGATCATCGCGCCGACGAGATTGCGCGGCGCGAGGTAGTCGGCGCCGAGCCCGGCCAGCACGAGCGGCGCGAGCACAGCGAAAGCGACGATCCACAGGCAGATCGCGGCGCCTTCGCGCGAGCGCGACGGCGACGGAGCGCCCCCGTGCGCTGGCGCGGGCGCGGACGGCGAGGACGAAGGCGCCGATTGCGAGGCCCCGCGTGCGGGCGCCGCGAACAGCCTCCAGCCGCCGAGCAGCGCGCCTGCGAGCAGCGGCAACGCGACGAGCAGCTCGATGCCATGGCCGAGCGGCCCGCCGGAGTAGCCGGTCAGGTAGTACTGCGGGATCGCCTGCAGGCGGCCTGAAAGGGCCCAGCGCCCGATCCATTGCGTGCCGTGCCCGCCCTGCGCGGAGATCAGCGGCAGCAGCGCCAGGCCGACGAGCGCGAGCGCGCCGATCGCGGGCAGCGCCGCTCTGCGCGCGGCCCGTTCGCGCAGCAGCCAGAGGGCCATCGGCACGAGCAGGAACGCGGCGAAGTAGTGCGTCAGCAGCGCCAGCGCGCCGCTCAACGCGAAGGCCGCGGCTCGTCTGCCGCTCGGCTCGTGCAGCAGCCGCGCGAAACAGAGCATGGCGAGCGCGGCGAAGAGCACGAACAGGCCGTAGGCGCGGGCCTCCTGCGAGTACCACACGAACAGCGGGTTGACGGCGACGAGCGCGGCGCCGATCAGCGCCGCGCGCCGGCCGGACAGCTCGCTGCCGATCGCCCACACGACGGGCACCGTGGCGATCCCGGCGAGCGCCGAGGGCAGGCGCAACGCGAGCGCACCGTCGCCGAGCACGCGCGCGTCGGCCCAGGCCAGCAGGTACCACAGCGGCGGCGTGTTCTCGCTGTGCACAAACGATTTCAGCGTCGCGCCGAGGCCTGCGTGCAGCACGTGCACGGGCGTGAACGCCTCGTCGTACCAGAAGCCCTGCTCGGTCAGCGTGGCCAGGCGCAGCGCCGCGGCGAGCAGGATCAGCGCGGCCAGCGGCCACCAGCCCGGCAGTCGCCGCTCACCGGCGGCGGCCGCCGCCGGTTCGGCGGCCACGGCGCTCATCGCGGGCACGCCCCCTGCGCCTTGGTCGTGCCGAAGCAGCCGTAGCGATAGCGGCGCAGATTCTTTTCGGTGTTCGCCGGCAGATACCAGCCGCCGCGCGCGGCGCGGTGGCCGCGCACGACCGGACCGGTCATCTGCAGGCAGATCTGCACGCGCTCTTTCGGCGGGCCAGGCACCGTGTTGCCGCAGACGACGTCGGTCGTCGTGTGGTGGTAGATGTCCTGTTCGGTCGAGACGTTCTTGTAGTTGTTGCCCGTGTAGGTGCGCCACGTGCGCAGGTCGGCGACGAGCCGGTGGTTGGTGTGCGTGCCGAGCACCACGTCGTTGACGGTCGCGATCGCGAGCAGCAGGCCGACGAGCAGCAGCGCAACGGTCTCGACCCGCCACAGGCGCCCGCTGCCCTTGCGCTCGTGCTCGAGCGGGCGCAGCGAGGGTGGCAGCCGCTGCAGGCGCTGCTCGAGCGTGCTCATTTGACGGGCGCCCAGAGCGGCGTGGTCTGGTGGAGGACGAACAGCACCTGGATCGCGAGCGTGGCGACGAGCAGCCGGCGGTCGCGCGCGATCACGGCCAGCGGCAGCGGCCAGAGGATGTACCAGGCCAGCAGCCACGTGCTCGTGACCGAGATCGCCAGCAGCGCCCAGCCCGAGGCGGCGACCCAGTCATAGCCGCGCCACGTGCGCCACAGCAGGTGCAACACGATGATCACGAGCGCCGCCTTGAGCAGGTCGTGGTCGATCGGGAACACGCCGGGCTTGCCGAACAGGTGGGCGATCTCGGTCGGGAAGCTGTCGGTCGAGACGAACGCGGCATCGCGGTTGAGCGCGGCGACGATGTTGACGCCGTCGACGCCGAACACGGCGTACGCGACGACGGCGCCCAGCGCGAGCGCGGCGAGCGCGGCGAGGACCTGGGCGAGGCTGCGCCGCGCGAGGATCATGAACGGAAGCAGCGCGGCCACGGTCGCCTTGACGAGCGCCCCGGCGACGACGGTCGCCGCCGCCGAGCCGTCGCGCCCGGCGAACGTCAGCGCGACGGCCACCATCATCAGCGCCATCATCAGCAGGTCGTTGTGCGCGCCGCCGAGCGCGTAGATCACATACAGCGGGTTGGCGCCGACGAGCAGCAGCGCCCTCACCGGGTCGATCCCACGCACACGCGCGCAGCGCCACGTGAGCGCGAGCGTGGCGGCACTGGAGAGCATCGCCAGCAGCTTCATCCCCCAGATCGCGCCGTTGACGCCGAGCAGGCCGAACGGGTAGGAGATCAGCGTGTAGATCGGGCCGTAGGCGGTGGCGACCTTCTTCCAGTCGGGACCGACGTAGTGGTAGATGGGGTCGTGTGCGATCGCGACCGGCCCGTGCGTGTAGGGGTTCAGACCGTGTTCGACACCCATCCGCGCGTAGGCGATGTAGCTGAAGACGTCGGTCGAGAGCAGGATCGGCCCGACGAAGACGATCGCGTGCAGGGCCGCGATCAGCGTGATCGCCCACCGTTTGGAGATCCCGCGCGCGGCTGCGATCAGCCCCGCGTAGCCCGCCGAGAAGGCGAGCACGGCGATCAGGAAGATGCGGAAGCCGAGCCGCTCGCCGATGCCCGAGAGCCAGCCCGCGATCTCGGGCGATTTGGGGATCAGCGCGGAGTGCCCGACGGCGCCGTCGAGCACGATCTCGGCGGTCGCCGCGAGCAGCAGCAGCGCGCATGCGCCCGCTAGCGCCGGCGCCCACTGCGTGGCGCTGCTGGCGCGTGTGCGGGCTGGCAGTGGTTCGCTCTGCGCGGCGACGTTCACGACGCCGCGCGACTCACAAGGCGGTCCAGACGGTCTTCGTCTCCAGGTATGCGTCGAGGCCGTCGTGGCCGTGCTCGCGCCCGATCCCCGAGGCCTTGAAGCCGCCGAACGGCGCCGGCGGCTCGGCGTTGCCCCACGTGTTGACGTACACGGTGCCTGCGCGCAGCATCGCCGCGAGCCTGTGCGCGCTGCCGATGTCGCGCGTCCAAACGCCGGCGGCGAGCCCGTAGTCGCCGTCGTTGGCGCGGGCGGCGACCTCCTCGAGCGAGTCGTACGGCGAGGCCACGAGCACCGGGCCGAAGATCTCCTCGCGCGCGATCTTCAGCTCGTCGGAGGTCGTGCTGAACAGCGTCGGCTCGACGAAGTAGCCGCCGCTGTCGCCCAGCGTCGCCTCGCCGCCGGCGAGCAGCTCGGCTCCCTCCTGCTTGCCGGAGTCGATGTAGCCCATCACGCGGTCGCGCTGCTCGGCCGAGACGAGCGGGCCGAGCTGGGTGTCTGGGTCCAGGCCCGGGCCGAGCTTGGCCGCCTTGGCCGCCTCGGCGAGCGCGCCCATCACCTGATCGAAGGCCTCGGCCGGCACGAACAGGCGCGAGCCCGCGTTGCAGGCCTGGCCGGAGTTGAAGTAGATCCCCTGGAAGGAGCCCTTGATCGCCGCTTCGATATCGGCGTCGGGGAGCATGATGTTGGGCGACTTGCCGCCGAGCTCGAGCGTCACGCGCTTGAGCGCCTTTCCGGCCTTTGCTCCGATCTCGCGTCCCACGACGGTCGATCCGGTGAAGGCGATCTTGTCGACGCCGGGGCTGTCGACGAGCGCCGCGCCGGTCGAGCCGTCGCCGGTGATCACGTTGAGCACGCCCGGCGGGAAGCCGACCTCGAGCGCCAGCTCGCCGACGCGAAGCGCTGTCAGCGGCGTCTGCTCGGCGGGCTTGAGCACCGACGTGCAGCCGGCGGCGAGCGCGGGTCCGAGCTTCCATGCGGCCATCAGCAGCGGGAAGTTCCACGGCACGATCTGCCCGCACACGCCGACCGGTTCGCGGCGCGTGTAGCAGAGCATGTTCGGCGCGGTCACCGGCAGCACGCCGCCCTCGATCTTCGTCGGCCAGCCCGCGAAGTAGCGCAGGTGAGCCGCGGCGCCGCGCACGTCGACGTACTTGGCCAGGCCGACGGGCTTGCCGTTGTCCAGCGACTCCAGCTCGGCCAGCTCCTGGTCGTGGTCTTCGATCGCCTGCGCCAGCGCGTGCATCAGCTGCTCGCGCCCGGTCGCCGGCATGCTCGCCCACGGCCCCGACTCGAGCGCCTCGCGCGCTGCAGCTACGGCGCGTTCGACGTCCTCGGCGCCGGCCTGCGCGACGGTCGCGATCTCGCGGCCGCTGGAGGGATCGAGCGTGGCGAACGTGGCGCCGTCGGCGGCATCGAGGCGCTCGGAGCCGATCAACAGCTGCTGCGGGCGTGCGAGGAACTCGCGCGCGGCGGCGCCGAGCGCGTCGGGCAGTGCGGTGGCTGTGTCGGCGGCGGCGGTCATGGCAGCTCCTTGTTCGCGCGGCTTTACGGTTGTGCGCGGTGGCGCGCGGCTACGGTTGCAGGACGATCTTAAGCGCCTCGCGGCGGTCGTACAGAGCGTACGCCTCGGGTGCCTGCTCGAGGCTCATGTGGTGCGTGACGAGCGGTCCGGGGTCAAGGCGGCCGCCGGCCATCAGCTCGAGCACGCGGTCGACGTGCCCGATCACGTTGGCGTGACCGGAGCGCATGTTCATCGCCTTGATCCAGAACAGGCCCATGTGCACCTCGCAGCGCTCGGCGTAGACGCCGATCGCCTGCACGGTGCCGCACTTGCGCGTGAGGCGGATCGCCAGCTCCAGCGCGCGCGGATCGCCGACGGCGTCGATGCAGGCATCGACCCCCCGGCCCTCGGTCGCCGCGCGCGCGGCGGCGCGCGGGTCCTGCTCGGTCAGGTGCACGGGCTCGGCGCCGAAGGACTCGGCCATCTTCAAGCGCTCGGGCACCGTGTCGACGGCGATCACGTGCGCGGCGCCGGTCGCGAAGGCGGCCTGCACGGCGCACAGACCGACCGGCCCGAGGCCGAGCACGGCCGCCGTGTCGCCGGGCTGCAGGCCGCATTCGGCGGCGGCGTGATAGCCGGTGCCCATCACGTCGCCGGCGAACAGCGCGACGTCGTCGCTCATCCCCTCGGGCACCTTGCGCAGCACGAGGTCGGCGCTCGGCACGAGCGCCTGCTCGGCCTGCGTGCCCTGCAGCGAGCCGAGCGTCGCGCCGTGCCCGAACGTGCGCGAGGCGTTGCACTTGTGAAACAGGCCGCGCCGGCAGAAGAAGCAGTGACCGCAGGCTGTCTGAAAGCAGCCGAGCACACGGTCGCCGACGCCCACCTCGCGCACCTCGTCACCGACGGCGGTGACGGTGCCGACGTACTCGTGCCCGATCGTGAAGCCCGGTTCGATCTTCACGCGACCGTGGTAGATGTGCAGGTCAGAGCCGCACACACCGCTCGCCTGGATGCGGACGATCGCGTCGGTCGGCTCGAGCAGCTCGGGCTCGGCGACGTCCTCGACGCGAACTTCCCCGGGCGCCTGGAAGGTGACGGCACGCATCGGCGCCCACCCTAGAGGAAGGGCGCATATGCTGCGCACATGTCCGAGCCTTCGAAGGCCGTCCTGATCACCGGCTGCTCGTCGGGTATCGGTCGTGCCACGGCGCTGCGCCTGGCCGGCGCGGGCTGGACGGTCTATGCGACCGCACGCCGGCCCGAGACGCTC
>DATINR010000070.1:0-39065 GCA_035473995.1 Solirubrobacteraceae bacterium | reverse complement strand
CTACTGTGACAGTGCCGAGCGCACTGCAGCCCTGTCTGGCTGGCTGGAGCGATACAACTGGCGACGACCACACGGCGCCCTCAACCACAAGCCGCCCGGAACTCGCCTACGCGAGCTGAACAACGTCCTCGGGTCTTACAGCTAGACCGAGGGCAGGGCGTCCTCAGGCAGGCCGGCGTGGCGCAGCGCCTCGGCGGCGTCCGCGTAGATCGCCAGGCGCGTGATCTTGCCGTCGCGCACGGTCCACAGGTGACCAGCAGGCCACGTGAACTCCAATCCGGTCTCCTTCCCCCGCGCCTGCATACACACGACGAAGACGACGTACTCGCCCGCGTCGTGAATCGACTCGACCTCGTACTCCCAGTCGAACACTCTCCCCCAGTCACCGAGGAAGCGCCGCAACCCGGCGATGCCCTTGTAGATGGCCTGCTCGGGCCAGCCGGGGTAGTTGCTCATGTCACACACGGAATCGGATGCGTACAGCTCCGTCAGGACCTCGTCGGTCTGCTCGTAGTGAGCGAGCGCGCGCCGGACGACGTCGACATTCTCCTCGGACATCGCTAAACCGCCGCTTTGGCTCCGTCGCCGGGAAGTCCGGCGGCTCTCAGCGCTTCGCTCGGATCCGCGTAGTTATCCGCACGCACGAGCTTTCCGTCGCGCAGCGTCCAGACCAAGCCGTTGCACATTTCCACATTGGGACCAGCCGCCTTCGTCCGGCCGCGCTGGCTGATGACCGACACCACTCGGTCGCCGGCGTCATGGAGCGACTCGACCTCATATTCCCAGTCGAACACCTCCTCCCAGTCATTGAGAAAACGTCGCAGCCCCTCGATGCCCTCGTAGGTCCGAGCCTCCGGCCAACCGCGGTA
Organism: Solirubrobacteraceae bacterium; assembly: GCA_035473995.1. Lineage (GTDB taxonomy): Bacteria > Actinomycetota > Thermoleophilia > Solirubrobacterales > Solirubrobacteraceae > Palsa-744. The sequence continues at coordinate 38,196 of DATINR010000070.1, read as the reverse complement.
CTTGCTCATGTCCCAAACGAAGTCGGGTGCGTAGACCTCCGTCAGATGCTCACCGGTCGCCGCGTGATGCGTGAGGGCGCGCCGGAGGATGTCGACGTTCGCCTGGGACATTCAGTTACGGCGCCAGCCCGACTGCATCGAGCGCGGGGGCATGTGCGAGCCAGTCCCATGCCTTGACGATCTGCCCATCGCGCACCTCCACCACGGCACTCCACTCGGAGCGGATCTCGAGGCCGCTGCTGCGCCCACGCGCATAGATCCGTCCGAGCACCAGTAGCTCCTCTCCGACGAGCCGCACCTCCTCGGCGCTGACCTGGTACTCGGACCACGCGTCCCGCACGCTATGCCAAGCCTGCTCGATCTCCGCGTGGCCGCCGAACACGCCGCCCGTCCCCTCCGTGCCCTTGGGAAACGCCGGGCGCCATTCGGCGCGCTCGGCGAGCGTCGCCAGGAAGGCCGGCAGATCTTCGCGATTCCAGGCTTCAATTGCCGCTGCCGCGACCGTTGCGCCGTCCGCTTCCCCCATGTCTCCGGACATCGTCCGGCGATTATTCCACCAGTCGGGATAAGCATGGCCGCCAAGGGCAAGGCCACCTGGCTGATCTGGGACGAGTACTAGGGCGCGCCGGCGCGGCTCGGGCGAAGCTCAGCGGACGATCGTGAAGCTCAGCGTGCCCGTGCGCGAGCGCTTGCCCGCCGCCGTGGCAGTCACGAGCAGCTTGTAGCTGCCCGGCTTGAGCTTCTTGCGCTTGGAGATCAGGCCCTGGAAGCGCACTTTGTTCAGACCCGCATGCGCCGAGAAGGCGAGCGCCCCGGGCACGACCGTACGCGTGCAGCGGCGCTTGTGCCTGTTCCTGTGCGTCTGCGCCACGCAGCGCTTGCCGACCCTGCGCCCGCCGGCCGACCGCGTGAACTTGAAGATCACCTGCGCCGGGCGGTCGAGCTTGAACGAGAACGTCGTGCCGACCGGCAGCTTCCTGCGGCCCTTGCCGTGGCTTGCGCTGAGACGGGCGAGCTTCGTGCCCTCGCGCCACGTCTTCGCCGTCTGGCCCAAGCCAGAGAGCGTCGGCGCCAGCGGCGGCTGCGGGTGCGAGGACACGATCGTCGGCGGGCACGAGGGCACCGCGTAGGCGTACTCGGCGGCGCCGATGTCCACCACGGCCGGCGGGCTCACGCCGCAGGAGATCGGGCCCAGCACGCGCAGGCCGCCGAAGGCGTCAGTAGTCAGCCCCGCGGGGATCAGTGCGTTGGAGCCTCGCTCAAGAGTCGTGCTCGCAAACGTCTCCCGAACGTCCGCGCTACCCGGACCGGGTGCCACCAGGCGTGGATCGGCGCAGATGTTGCCGGAGCCCGGGAAGGGTTCCGCGCCCGCGCAGACATCGCTGTAGGCAGCGCTCACATTTGCGAGACCAAAGAATCCACCCAGCTCCAAGCCTCCGCTGTCGCCGTACACGATCGAGTTCGTCAGCGCGAGCACGTCATGGGGACCACCGCTGATGCCTGCGGCCCGCCCGATCGCACCCGACACCGCGTTGCCCGAGACGGTCGAGTTGTTCAGCTGCAACGTCGCGTAAGCGTTGGGACAGACGAAGCCCACGTAAATGCCCGCGCCGCTCGCGCTCGGACCGCCCAGCAGCGTGTTGCCCGCCACGATCGCGTCCGTCAGCGTCGACGTGACGTTCGGGACAGTGGGCGGTGCTTCGCCCGTGTCGCCGCACTCCGCCACCGAGACGCCCGCGCCCCAGCCGAAGACTTTTTTCGATTCCGCGTTTTCCGCCGCGCTCGGCGACTGCAGCGTGTTGTTCGTGAAGCGGTCGCCTGTGCTTTGCAGTTCGACGTGCGTCGTCGACTCGCCGCCACCCATCGCCATGATCGGCGCCGCTTTGAAGCTCACGCTGTTGCCGTCGAACGTGTTGCCTTGCTGGACCGCGCGGACTGATGTCGCGGTCTCACCCTGCAGCGAGAGCCCGCCGCCGAGGTAGCCGCGCAGGTCTTTGTTCGTCCCGGCCGGGTCGGAGACGCTGTTGTGGCTGAACGTGTTGCCGCTCAGCGAGAACCCGACCCCTTCCGCCTCCGCGGCGAGCAGCGCTCCGCCGCCCTCGTCTTTTGCCGAGTTGTCGCTGAACTGCGAGCTCGCGAGCGCGATCGGACCACCGAGCGTGAAAGCAAACAGAGCCCCACCGCTGGCTTCCGCGCCCGTGACCGAGTTGCCCGTGAAGGTGTCGCCGCTCAGGTGCGCGCTCGTCGCGTAGATCGCGAGCGCACCGGAGCCGACCGCGGCGCCGTTGGCGCTGAATGTCGAATCCGTAACGCTCACGACCGCGCTTATCGTGTTGACCCGTGCGCCACCGCCTTCGCCCGCGCTCGCGACGTCGTTGATGAAAGTGTCGTGCGCGAGCGTGACCGTCGAGCCTTCCGGAGCGGAGTTGAGGCTCAGCGCGCCGCCGCTGTTCACGGCCGTGCTGTGTGCGTTCTCGAAGATCAGACCTTCGATCGTGGGCGCGCCGCCGCTGCCTTCGAGCTGGACGGTGTTGGTGCCGCCGTCGAAGCCCGCCCCCGGCGTGCCCGCGAGCGTCATCTGCACAGCGGGCAGTTTGTAGGGAAAGCCGCTTTTGCAGAGCTCGCTCAGCGTCACCTTGTCGCCTGCTTTGGCCCCCGTCAGCGCGCTCTGAAGACCCGCGCAGTTGACCGTCGATTCCACCGCGAGCGCAGGCGAGGCAAGCAGCCCCAGCGCGAGCGCGAGTATCGCTAGGACCAACACCCCCGGTTGCCTGGCCATCTGGCGCAAGCTACAGCACGCTGCGGGCGCGATCGTCCGAACGTCCAGGCAGTCCACTTGCGGGCCGAGCGGCCCGTCCGGAAGTGGCCCCACCCGCTCCACGCCGGCCGGGTAGGATGGCGGGCGCAACTTGTTCCCTACACGCGAGGTTCATCGGCCAGTGGCACTCGACCTGCAGCAAGTATCCGACGTCAGCACCGAGCCCGGCGAGCTACCGAAGACCATGGCCGCCTGGGTGATCCGCGAGGAGCGCCAGGGCGAACCGAAGGACGCCTTCCAGGTCGAGGAGATCGAGGTGCCCGAGCCGGGCGCCTTCGAGGTGATCGTGCGCGTGATGGCCGCCGGCGTCAACTACAACAACGTGTGGGCTGCGCTGGGCGAACCGGTCGGCGTGTGGCGCTACGGCGACCACCCCGAGTTCGGTCACCACATCGGCGGCTCCGACGCCTCGGGCGTCGTCTGGAAGGTCGGCGCCGGCGTGACCCGCTGGAAGCCCGGCGACGAGGTCGTCGTGCACTGCAACCAGGCCTCCTACGAGGACCCCGAGGTGCACGGCCTCGACCCGATGGCCGCGCCTTCGCAGAAGATCTGGGGCTACGAGACGACGTGGGGCTCCTTCGCCCAGTTCACCAAGGTCCAGGCGCAGCAGCTGCTGCCCAAGCCGCACGCGCTGACCTGGGAGGAGGCCGCCTCCTACGGCCTCGTGTACTTCACGGCGTACCGCATGCTGATCACCCGCTGCAAGATCCAGGCCGGCGCCAACGTGCTGATCTGGGGCGCCGCCGGCGGGCTCGGCGTGTTCGCCACGCAGCTGTGCGCAGCCGCCGGGGCGCACTGCGTCGGCGTCGTCTCCTCCGCCGAGAAGGGCGAGCTCGTCAAGCGTCTCGGCGCCGTCGACTACATCGACCGCGCCGAGTTCAAGGGCATGATGCGCACCGGCTCCGAGACGTCCGAGGAGGAGAAGGCGCGCTTCGGCGTCTCGCGCGAATTCGCCAAGCGCGTGAAGGGCATCCTCGGCGACGCCCCCGACATCGTCTTCGAGCACGTCGGCAAGGCCACGTTCCCGACGTCCGTGTTCACCGACAAGCCGTTCGGCAAGGTCGTGATCTGCGCCGGCACGACCGGCTACAACCTCGACTTCGACGTGCGCTATCTGTGGATGAAGCAGAAGGAGATCGTCGGCTCGCACTTCGCCAACGCGTACGAGTGCATGAAGGCCAACGAGCTGATCGAGTCAGGGCAGATCCGTCCCGTGCTGTGGCGCACGCTCGGCTTCGACGGCGTCGCCGAAGCGCACCAGCTGATGCTCGAAAACAAGCACCTCGGCAAGATCTCGATCCTCGTCGGCGCCGAGAACGAGGGCGAAGGCAAGACCGGCGAGGGTCCCGGCGCGATCCACGCGGAGGTGGGGGCGTAGTGGCCGGCACCGTGATCGTCCCGTGGTACGCCACGGGCTTCCGCGCAGACGCCTTCGAGCGGGAGCTCGAGCCCGTTGCCGCCGCCGCGCTGCGCTACGGCGCCACCTCCTACGCCGTCTACCGGGCGCGCGACGACCGCTACAAGTTCCAGCAGTTCGCGACCTTCGAGCACCATCTGCAGTGGGACCGCTACTGGGCCGGCCCCGAGATGACGCACTTCCGCACGGTGCACATGAGCTGGTACCAGGTGCCCGTGCTCTACGGCTGGTGGGACAAGACCGCCGGCGGGGAGATCCACACCGACGCCGCCGGGCCCGCCGGCAACGGCCACGGTCATGCCAACGGCGCGCCGCACGGCGTCGTCGAGGGCGAGTCGGCCTAACCCTGCTCCAGGGGCGCCATCGTCAGCCCGGCGCCCTTCAGCTGCTCCCAGTAGTGCTCGGCGGGCTCCTGCATCCCGGTGTAGACGATCGCCTGGCCCGAGTTGTGGATCACGTTGGCGATCTCGTGACCGCGGGCGAGCGTGATGCCGGGGATGAACCGTGCCAGCGTGCGTGCGACGTGCTCGAACGTGTTGTGATCGTCGTTGCGCACGATCACCCGCCACGAGCCGCCAAGGCCACTCCCTGGCCCGCCGACGCGCGGAAGCTCGATCGTCTCTGCCACGCCCGAGAGGATAAAGGGCGCGCCGCAGCCGTACAATTGAGCGCATGAGCGGCGATCATTCCGCGCGGCTTCCAGAGCCCGACCGGCCCTGGATGATGCGCACCTACGCCGGGCATTCGACGGCGAAGGCCTCCAACGAGCTGTACCGGCGCAACCTGACCAAGGGCCAGACCGGCCTGTCGGTCGCCTTCGACCTGCCGACGCAGACCGGCTATGACCCCGACGACGAGCTCGCGCGCGGCGAGGTCGGCAAGGTCGGCGTGCCGGTCTCCCACCGCGGCGACATGGCGGCGCTGATGGACGGCATCCCGCTGAACGAGATGAACACGTCGATGACGATCAACGCGACCGCCGCGTGGCTCTTGGCGCTTTACATCGTCGCCGCCGAAGAGCAGGGCGTCACCCAGGAGCAACTGCAGGGCACCACGCAGAACGACATCATCAAGGAGTTCCTCGCGCGCGGCACCTATGCCTTCCCGCCGGCCGCCTCGATGCGCCTGATCGCCGACATGATCGCCTACACCGTCGAGCACGTGCCGAAGTGGAACCCGATCAACATCTGCTCCTACCACCTGCAGGAGGCCGGCGCGACGCCCGTGCAGGAGATCGCCTTTGCGATGAGCAACGCCCAGGCCGTGCTGGACGCGGCGCGCGTGCGGGTCGAGGCGGCCCACGCGGGCGACGAGCAGGCCACGCAGAAGCTGATGGAACAGGTCTTCGGGCGCATCTCCTTCTTCGTCAACGCCGGCGTGCGCTTCGTCGAGGAGCACGCCAAGCTGCGCGCGATGGGCGTGCTGTGGGAGGAGCTCGGGCGCGAGCGCTACGGCGTGCAGGACGAGCGTCACCTGCGCTTCCGCTACGGCGTGCAGGTCAACTCGCTCGGGCTGACCGAGGCCCAGCCGGAGAACAACGTGCAGCGGATCGTGCTCGAGGCGCTCGCCGTCACGCTCGGGCGCGACGCTCGCGCACGGGCGATCCAGCTGCCGGCTTGGAACGAGGCGCTCGGGCTGCCCCGCCCGTGGGACCAGCAGTGGTCGCTGCGCATCCAGCAGGTGCTCGCCTACGAGACCGACATCCTCGAGTACCCCGACATCTTCGAGGGCTCGATCGTGATGGACGGGCTCGTGGCCGAGCTGCTCGAGGGGGCACGCGCCGAGATGGCCGTCGTCGCCGAGCACGGCGGCGCCGTCGAGGCCGTCGCCTACATGAAGGCCGCGCTCGTCGACTCCCACCGCGAGCGGATCCGCCGGATCGAGGCCGGCGAGCAGGTCGTCGTCGGGCAGAACCGCTACGCCGAGACCGAGGAGTCGCCGCTCACGGCCGACGCCGAGGGCGGCATCCTCGTCGTCGACCCGGCCGTCGAAGCGCAGCAGATCGAGGAGGTCCGCGCCTGGCGCGCCGCGCGCGACCAGGCCGCCGTCGACGCCGCTCTGGCCGAGCTCGCCGAGGCTGCGGCGGCGCCCGAGCAGAGCACCAACCTGATGACCGCGACGATCGCGGCTGCACGCGCGGGCGCGACGACCGGCGAGTGGTCGCGCACGCTGCGCGAGGTGTTCGGCAGCTACCGCGCGCCGACCGGCGTCGGCGAGGCCGCCGCCGCGCCGGCCGACGGCGAGCTCTCAGAGCTGCGCGAAGAGGTCGCGCGCCTGCAGGAGAAGCTCGGTCGCCGGCCGAAGATCCTCGTCGGCAAGCCCGGCCTCGACGGCCACTCCAACGGCGCCGAGCAGATCGCCGTGCGTGCGCGCGACTCGGGCATGGACGTCGTCTACGAGGGCATCCGCCTGACCCCCGCCCAGATCGCCGCCTCGGCGCTGCAGGAGGGCGTGCACGTGATCGGCCTGTCGATCCTCTCCGGCTCGCACCGCGAGCTGATCCCGGCCGTGATCGACGCGCTGCACGAGGCCGGCGTGACGGCGCCCGTGGTCGTCGGCGGGATCATCCCCGAGCAGGACGTCGAGGGACTGCGCCGGGCCGGCGTCGCTGCGGTGTACACGCCCAAGGACTTCGACATCACGCGCATCATGCGCGACATCGTCGAGCTCGTGGGCGCCGAGGGCGCGGGCGGCGACGGTGCCGTCGCGGCCGCCCCGGTGGCGGTGGCCGGCAACGGCTCCTCCGCCAACGGCGCGGCGTGAGCGGCGCGGGCGCCGCGCTCGGCGCGCGGCTGCGCGAACGTGACGTGAGCGCCGCGCCGGCGACGCTCAACCTGCTGGAGAGCACGACCGCCGAGGACCGCCAGGCGGCCGCCGCGCTGCTGGCGGAGGTCTCCCCCGCGGCGCTCGGCGGCGAGGCGCCAGGGCACGTCGTCGGCATCACCGGGCCACCGGGCGCCGGCAAGTCGACGCTGCTCTCAGCGCTGCTGCGCGCCTGGCGCGCGGACGCGCGCAGCGTGGCGATGCTGGCCGTCGACCCGAGCTCGCGCCGCTCCGGCGGGTCGCTGCTCGGCGACCGCGCGCGCGTCGAGTTCGACCCGAAGGACCGCGACGTGTTCATCCGCTCAACGTCCGCCGGCGAGCGCCTCGGTGGGCTGGCGTGGGCGACCCGTGCCGCGGCGCACGCGCTGGCGGCGGCTTTCGACGTCGTCGTGATCGAGACGGTCGGCGTCGGGCAGGCCGAGACCGAGGTCGCAGACGTCGCCGACACCGTCGCGGTCGTCGTGCAGCCGGGCAGCGGCGACGTGCTGCAGTTCCTCAAGTCCGGGATCATGGAGATCCCCGACGTGCTCGTCGTGACCAAGGCCGATCTCGGCCAGATCGCGCTCAGCACGCGCCGCGACGTGACCGCCGCGCTGCGCTCGCTCGGTTCGCGTGACACACGCGTCGTGGCCGTCTCCTCGCTGTCCCCGCCGCAGGGGATCGAGGAGCTGGTCGAGGCGCTCGACGAGCATCGTGCGAGCGTCGACGTGCGCGAGCGCAGGCTGCGTGCGCGGCGGGCCAATGCGCTGGCCGACTTCGCGCACGAGCACGGCGAGAGCGGACTGCGTGCGCTCGGCGGCCGTCACGCGGCTGAGCAGCTGCTCGCCGCACAGGACCCAAATCTGGACACGGCGGCGCTGGTAGCCACGCTCGAAGAAGGCGCCCGGCGATGAGCAAGCGCTCCGCGCGCGAGGACCCCCCGGCACGTGCGCCCGATGAGCCGCGCGAGCCGGCGCGGGAGCCCGCCCGAAGGCGCTCGCACGTGGCCGGCGACCTGCTGCTGATCTTTGGCGCGTTCGTGCTCGCGAGCGCGCTCGCCGGCGCACTGGGCGCGGCGAACCTCGGCACGGCGTTGTCGTTCGGTCAGATCGGACTGGCGCTGATGGTCGTGTACGTGCTGATCAGGCGCTGACGCGGTTCCTACTGTTCGTGCAGCGTGCCAACGCGTATCGCGGTCAGCTCGGGCTTTTCGGCCGTACCTTCTTCGCCTGAGCAGAGCAGCGAGACTTTGTCTGCGCCGTCCAGGTGGATCGGTCCGCCGAGAACGAGTGAGACAGAGTCGCCGGCAAGGACTTCCACCGCTTCTGCGTCGACGATCGCGGCGGAGTCCCGCAGTTCGCAGAAGATTTCCTCGGTTTCGGCTTTCTGGCCGTTGCGCCACCTGACCTTGGCGAAGAGCACGTAGTCGCCCGCCGGCAGGGAGATCGGCGACCCGTGAGATTTGCTCGTGTAGGCGTCGCTCGGCCCGGTGGGTCCGACTGAGCCGGCGATGCTCTGTCCGCTCGGGCCGGTGCTGCCGGCCTCACCCGTGGCGCCACGAGCGCCCGTCGACCCGGCGGCGCCCGAAGCACCGGCGGGACCGGTCACGTTCCAGGCCACGGCGGTTTGGCCCTTGTGGCACCGGCGCCCCGGCTTCAGCACCTTCAGCACGCCGCTACTGCCGACACAGCCCGACAGCTGGCCGTTCTTCGCCACGAAGGCACCGGCCGCCGCGTAGATCGTGCCACCGAGGGCTACGAACAGCGCAAGCAGGGCAAGCGCGTTGCCTCGCAGGTGAGTTGCGATCTTGGCCGCCATCTCGACCGCATCGGCAACGGCCAAGGCGGGCTTGAGTCGTGCACCGAGGCGACGTGCTGACGTAAGCTGGAGAGTATGGGAACCGGGTGCTTCGTCTCGAGCGGCCGCTCGCTCGAGACAGCGATCGAGCGCGTCGAGCTCGCCGAGTCGCTCGGCTACGAGGCGGCCTACGTAACGCACATCGCCGGACGCGAGTCGCTGACGGTCGTCACGGCGTATGCGCTCGCCACGAGCAGGATCCGCGTCGGGCCGGGCGTCGTGCCGATCTACACGCGCACGCCGGCAACTATGGCGCAGACGGCGGCGACGATCGACGAGCTCTCGGGCGGACGCCTGAACCTCGGCATGGGCGTCTCGCATCGCCCGGTCGTCGAGGGCTGGCACGGGCAGACGATCGACAAGCCGGTCGCCGAGATGCGCGAGTACGCCTCGATCGTGCGCGGCATCCTGCGCGGGGAGAGCTACGAGAGCGGTGAGAAGTGGCGGACGGGCTTCCAGCTCGCCGGGATCGACCCGCGCCCGCAGCTGCCGATCTACATCGCCGCCCTCTCCCCCGCAATGCTGCGGCTGGCCGGCGAGATCGCCGACGGCGTGCTGCTGTGGCTGTGCTGCCCGCAGTACATCGAGGACGTCGTGATCCCGGAAGTGAGCAAGGGCCGCGAGCGCGCCGGCAAGACGCTCGATGGCTTCGACGTCGTGCCGGCCGTGCCCTGTGCGTTGACCGACGAGCGCGACTCGGCCTACGCGGCGATGCGCGCGGAACTGATCCCCTACTTCGGCCTGCCGTTCTACCGCGCGATGATCGAGCGCTCAGGCTTCGGCGCCGATATCGAGCGCTACGACGCCGCAAGCGGCGACCTGCCGGCGATGCAGGCAGCGATCTCGGACGACTTCCTCGCCCAGTTGACTGCGGTCGGCGCCGAGGCGGACGTTCGCGCCGGGATCGAGCGCTACCGCCGGGCGGGCGCCACGACGCCGTGCGTCGGGCCGATCTCGAAGACCGACTTCGAGGCCACGCTGCGCATCGGAATCGGCGCCTGAGACACAGCCCCGCGCGTAGCCTCTCCTTCGATGCTCGTCCTCCTCGGCTTCGCCGTGCTCGCCGGTGCCGGCACCGCCCTCTCGCCATGCGTGCTGCCGGTGCTCCCGGCGCTGCTCTCGGCGGGCGGCGTGGGCGGGCGGCGGCGGCCGCTCGGCATCGTGCTCGGACTGTCGATCACGTTCACGGTGACGATCGTCGGCGTGGCGCAGGTCGTCGACGGGGTCGGCCTCGGCTCCGACCCGCTGCGCGACGTGGCGATCGTCGTGCTGCTCGTGTTCGGTGCGGCGCTGCTCGTGCCGCAACTGGCCGACCGGATCGAGGCGCCGCTGTCGCGCCTGGCGCGCTTCGGCCCGCGCTCGCGCGGCGAGGGCTTCTGGTCGGGCATGCTCGTCGGCGGCGCACTCGGCTTCGTCTACACGCCGTGTGCGAGCCCGATCCTCGCTGCCGTCATCTCGGTCAGTGCGGCCAGCGGGAAAACGATCGTGATCGCGCTCGCCTACGCGCTCGGCTCGGCACTCGTGCTGCTCGCGCTGACGCTCGGCGGCCGGCGGCTGTTCGAGCGCATTCGCCGGGCCGGGCGCGGACCGGCGCTGCAGCGGGCGCTCGGCGCGATCATGGTCGTCACGGCGATCGCGATCGCGACCAACCTCGACGTCAACTTCGACCAGTTCGTCGCCCAGCACATCCCCGACGTCAACCTGACGGCATCGCTCGAGTGCTCGGAAACAGTCACCAAGCACCTGCACGAAATCTCGGGGCGCCAGCCCAAGTTCGCCCCGGCCAACGGATCCTCGAGCTGCCACGGCTCGGGCTCGAGCGTGAAGGCGGCGCCGGCGAACGCGAGTCAGGCGACGCTGCTGGCCGACGCGCGTGGACTGCGCAAGCTCGGGCCGGCGCCTGAGTTCATGCAGACCCAGGATTGGTTCAACACTCCGGGCATGAAGTCGCTGTCGCTGAGCTCGCTGCGCGGGCGCGTGGTGCTGATCGACTTCTGGACATATACGTGCATCAACTGCATCCGCACGCTGCCCTACCTGAAGGCGTGGGACGCCTCCTACCGCCACGACGGGCTGACGATCGTCGGGGTGGAGACGCCCGAGTTCGCCTTCGAGCGCGACGCAGCCAACGTGTCCAACGCGATCAAGCAGTTCGGCCTGCGCTATCCGGTCGCTCAGGACAACGAGATGGGCACGTGGAACGCCTACGGCAACGAGTACTGGCCTGCCGACTACCTGATCGACGCGCACGGACAGGTCCGCTACGCGGCCTTCGGCGAGGGCGACTACGACAAGACCGAAACGGCGATCCGCGCACTGCTCGCCGAAGCGGGCAGCCAGCTCGGCGGGCGCAGCGCACCCAAGGACGTCGTCGTGCCGAGCCGGCAGGCCACGCCGGAGACCTATCTCGGCAGCGAGCGCGCCGAAGGCTGGCTGCAGCGCCCGAAGGACGGCGTGCACGACTACGGCGCCCCCGCCACCGGCCGGCTCGCGCTCAACGAGTTCGCCTACAGCGGCACGTGGAAGATCGCCGCGCAGCCGGCCGAAGCCGTCGCCGACGCCGGCGTCGACGTCGAGTTCCAGGCGAAGAACGTGTACCTCGTGCTGAGCTCGGCCGGCGCGCGAGCGCGCCAGGTGCAGGTGCTGCTCGACGGAAAGCCGATTTCGGCGGACGATGCCGGCTCGGACGTGCACGGCGGCAGCGTCACGGTGCGCGGACAGCGGCTGTACACGCTCGTCTCGCTCTCACGCGACGAGCGTCACCGGCTGAGCCTGCGCTTCGCGCCGGGGGTCAGCGGGTTCGCGTTCACCTTCGGTTAGCGCCAGGAGAACCCGACGGTGTCAACGCGTCCACTGCGGAGCCCCGCCTGCCGCCGCAAGTTGTAGTCTGCGGCGCTCTAGACCCAGCAACGTCGTGCCGCGGCGCCCGAGGGGGGCTTCGGGCACAAGGAGGTCTCAACGCATGACTTGTATCGAAAGCTCCCGGCGGAGCAGACCGGCTGCGCGCAGGCGTCTGTTGCGCGGTCCTCGGAGCGCCCTCGCGGTCTGTCTCGCCGCCATCGGCCTGCTCTCGGCGGGCGCCGTGAACGCGAGCGCCGACGGCACGGTGACCCTTCCGGGCAGCCCGCTGATCGTCTCGGTCGGCTCGCTCGGCGAGTGCCAGTCCAGCTATCCCAACGTGGGCGGAGCCAATTTCTACCCACCCAGCGACACGCTCGGAGACTGCGGCTTCTTCCTGGCGTTCCCGCCGGCGATCGGCAACCCGGCGGCACTCGAACAGTCAGGCAAAACCGGCTCGGTGTTCGGCTTCGATGGTGCGGCCGGACCGCACATCGTGAGCAACGCGGAAGGCGGCGTGCTCTACCAGTCAATCGCCCAGGGAGCGCCGACTGGCAGTGGCACGGCCGGCGACCCCTACAAGGAGATAACCACCTTCAAGGCGTCGATCGAAGGTAAAGACTATGCCCTGATCACGGTCACTACGACGTACGTAAACGGCGCAGCCGACTTCACCTCGAGCTACGACGTGCAGAACGTGACCGGGCAGACGATCCCGGGCCTCACGACGCCGACCGCCGCGACGCTTCATTTCCACGCGATCGTCGCCGGCGATCTGTACGTCGCCAACAGCGATCTCGGTACGGGCGTGTTCTCAGGCGGTCCGCCGCGCTTCATCGGCGGGCAGAACACGACGACGGGCACGCTCGGCGGGTTCTTCGAAGCCACGCCGGAGTGGTCCAACTGGCAAGAGGGCGGCTACTTCGAGCCGATCTGGGAAGCGGTGAACAAATCCACCGCCGCGACCCCCGTGTTCAACGACACGATCGACCCCAACCTGATCGACAACGGAACGGGCGTCAGTTGGGATCAGTTCCTGACCACGGGCCTTCCGGCGGGCGAACACGCGATCTTCACGATCGTCAATCGCTCGCAGGTGCCGACGACCCTCGGCGTGCAGCCGGTGCAGCAAACGCACACGGTCGGGCAAACGGCGACGGTCACGGTGACCGCCACCGACAACATCGGTACCCCGTACGGCAACCGCTCGCTGGTCTACTCGATCGGTGGGGCCAACCCCAAAACAGGCAGCGTGACGACGGACGGCGCCGGCCAGGCGGTGATCAGCTACGTCGGCACGGCCGCCGGGCTGGACACGTTGCAGATGTTCCTGGACCTCAACGGCAACGGCTCGGCAAACAATGGCGAGCCGGCCTCGGCTGCCCAGGTCACCTGGACGCCCGCACCGCCGACACCCAACAGCACCTACACGATCCAGAAAATCCGCGCCAACTCCAACGGCACGATCACGATCGTCTTCGTGCCGACGCAGGACGGAACGGCGATCGTCGAAGTGACGGTGCCGACGGCGTCGATCTCGCGCAACGCGTCGATCGCCAAGAAGAAGAAATGCAAGAAGAAGAACCAGGTACGCATCAAGGGCAAGTGCCGCCCGAGGACAAGCGTCTCGGGCAAGGTCTCAGCCCAGGGCAAGGCGGGCGTGCCTCTGGCGATCACGGTCAAGCCTTCGAGCAAGGTGAAGAAGGCGCTGGCCAAGGGCAAGAAGGTTCAGCTGACGGCCAAGCTGACCTACAAGTCGGCCCTCGGCGGAACCCCGACGGTGAAGACGTTTCACTTCACGGTGAAGGGCAAGAAGAAGAAAAAGAAGCACCACTGAGCAGCTCGCGCAGCTCAGGCTGACGGAACGGGGCGCTCCGGCGCCCCGTTCCCGTTTAACGATCGGCTAGGAGAACGCCGCTGAGGCCCGCGAGCAGACGTGTACCGACCCTGAGCCGCGCCGCGCCGGCTCGGCGGCAGTACGTATCGGTGCGTATGTGCGTCCCCCGCGCGCTCGCGCCGCGCGCGTCTGGCGCGTAGCCTCGCAGTTCTAAGCGGGGTGAAACGACTCAGACGATTCGGGGGTTAGACGATGCACACGCAAGGACGGCTGCTCGACGGCAGGATGCCGCGACGCGCCTGCACAACGATCGTGGCTGCGGCCGCGCTGCTGCTGGCCGGCTTCGGGCCGCTGGCGGGCCACGCCGGTGCCGACACGCCGGCGCACACCGACGTGATGTTCCTGTTCGACACGAGCGGGTCGATGGGAGGAGTGCTCAACGAAGCCAAGACCGAAATCGTCGGTGTGATCAACCACATCAACGCGACCCTGCCGGACGCGCGTTATGGGGTGGCCGAAGTTCGCGACTTTCCCTTCAGCGAAGCGGAAGCCGAAGGCTTCGAAAAACCGTGGAAGCTCGATCAGGCGCTGACCGCCGATCCGGAAGCGGTCAAAAAAGCGATCGAACCGCTCGCTGCGAGCGGTGGAGGCGACTTGCCGGAATCGTATGGGCGCGCGCTGTGGGAGACCGACACGAACCCGAACGTCGGCTGGCGCGACGAGGCTCGTCACGTGATCGTGCTGATCGCCGACAACGTCCCGCACGACCACGAACTGGACGATGGAATCCCGGAAAGCGCATGGGCCGTAACGGCGCCGTGGGACACCGGTGAAGAACAACCCGGCCCGTGGGCGATCCCGGGCACGCAATGGACGCCGAGCACGAATCTCGACTTCCAGTCGACGATGACCCAACTCGGTCTCGACGGCAAGCCGCTCGAGGACGTGGACTTCTCAGGCCCGAGCGGATATCTCCCCTACTGGGAACACTGGGCGGGGCTTTCGGGCGGCCACGCCCTCGGCGGAGCGGCCGGCAACCTCGCGAACAGCCTGACGACGCTGATCGAAACTGGCGCGACGACGCCGCTCGCGCCGTGCCCGTCGGGGCAGGAACGCAGCGCGACCGGCGTGTGCGTCGTGGCGAGCAAACCGAGCTCGCACCCGACCGTCAGCCAGGTGATCTGCAACCTGGTGATCGCGACGGCCTCTGACACGTGCACTGCGACGGTCGGCGACGCCGCCCCATCCGGCTCGACGAACCCGACCGGGACGGTCACGTTCGCGAGCGCCAACGGCGGCGTGTTCGGCGCGGGCAACACGTGCGCCCTCACGCCGACGCCCCTCTCGGGCAACGTCTCGAGCTGCTCGGTGCAGTTCTTGCCGCCGGCGGCGGCGAGCACGTTCCCGGCGATCACGGCTACCTACTCGGGCGACCCCACACACAACTCGAGCACGGCGCAGACGCACTACGGGCCGGCCAGTGGCCTCGCCGGCCATGTCGCCCTCTCCGAACTCGGCACGATCAAACCGGGCGGCGAAGTTGAAATCCCGATCGAATGCGGCTTCCCGTGCGAATCGCTCGGCGAACTGTTCAACCAGCCTGGCCTGGCGCAGATCGCATCGCTCGCGCCGTTTGCGCCAGTCGGCGGCGAAGTCGCGGCGGAAGCCGCCGCATCGCACGCCAAGAAGAAGAAAAAGAAGAAGCACAAGCCGGTGCTGCTCGGCAAGGGCAAGATCAAGCTGAGCAAAGCGGGCAAGGGCAAGTTGATCCTGAAGCCGACCGCGAAGGGCAAGCGCGCGCTCGGGCACTTCAAGGGCAAGTCCGTACGCCTGACGCTCAAGTTCACGATCCGCACGCTCAACGGCACGATCGTGGAGGTCGACAAGCAGCACGTCACGCTGCGCCCGAAGGCGAAGAAGAAGGCGCACAAGAAGCACCACTGAGGGCAGGGACGCGCGACCCCCCGCGGCACTCGCAGAAAGTGCGCGGGGGGCGCCGTCCTACAATTGCGCCATGGAGGGCTCCACCCCAGAGACCGGCGCCCGCAGCTGGCTGCGCTGCTATCGCTGCTGGTCGCAGGATCTCGAGGTGCAGGTCCACTACGAGGGGATTCACAAGATCGATCCGGACACGGGCGAGCGCGCGGAAGTGATCGACGAGCTGCAGGAGGCGGTTGTCCAGTGCCTCGACTGCATGCACGACCAGCCCCACCTCGGCTTCAACAACAGCCGCGTCGAGCCGATCGAGGATCGCTGGGAACGGATGATCGCGGGAACCCCTTGGGTTGCCTCCTGCACGGTCGCGGTCGACGCCGACGAGGTCGAGAGCTGTTCCGGTCCGGAGGCCGGCGACGCGCTCTCCTACGCCGCGTTCGGGGACCACGGCGTGCGCGAGTTCTTCACGCACGTGCGCTTTCACAAGCACGAGGACGACTCGCGCATCATCGTGCACCTGCTCGTCGAGCTCTACGCCCGTTCTCTGGAGGAGGCCACCGAGGTGCTCGAGTCCTCGGCGCGCGGAGCGCTGACGATCACCTCCCTGGCAGAGGAGTCGCGGCCGCCGGCGGCGGCGGCCGGCGAGAGCCACGGGCACGAATAGCGTCCTCGCCGCGCGCCCGGGACGGGACGAGCCCACCGTGGTTGGCTTCCCCCACGGGTGTGCAACGCGCAGTGCGCATACCCGCGGCTACAGGGCCGAAAACCTAGACATTCGTCCAGGCTCCCCTGGACCAACGGGCGGTTGCTTGCGACCATTGCGTAACGCGATTCTTCATGTAAAGTCGAGTTCAAGAGTCCGCATGACGCGGGCTGTGAACCGAAGGGAGAGCACGTATGGATGCGTCGCTGAAGGTTCTGATCGCGGACGATCACCCACTGATGCTGAACGGACTTCGCCGCGCGTTGGAAGGCAGCGAGGGCATCGAAGTCGTCGGCGAGGCGCGCTCGGGTGAGGAACTGCTGACACTCGTCGAGCGCCGCAGGCCCGACCTGGTCCTGCTGGACCTGCACATGCCGGGAATCGGCGGCATCGAGTGCATCAACCGGCTCAAAGTCAGCTTCCCCGACGTGAAGGCCGTCGTGATCTCCGCGTCGGATGACCGCACGACGATCGACGCCGCGCTGACCGCTGGCGCGAGCGCGTACATCCTCAAGTGCGTCAGTGCCGTAGACATCCCGTCGGTCGTGCGACAGGCCGCCACCGGCGCCGTCTACCACGTCCCGGCGGTGCCGCGTGCGGGCAGCGAGCCGCAACCGCTCGCGAGCGGCCCCGAACTGACCGCGCGTGAGCGAACGATCCTCACGTCGATCGCCGACGGGCTGACGACGAAGGCGATCAGCCGCGACCTGTGGCTGAGCGAGCACACCGTCAAGTTCCACCTGACGAACATCTACCGCAAGCTCGGCGTCTCGAACCGCAGCGGCGCTGTCCGCTACGCCTTCGAACACGACCTCGCCTCATCCGAAGCCGTCACAGCCTAGGCGCAGGCAGCGCCAAGGCGAAGCCGCGCGGTGACCGCCGGCCTCGGCATGTTGCGAGGCGGCATCTCCTGCCGCCAGGCATGCGGGACCGCGGGGCATGCGTCGCAGCGCGCCCCCGCCAACGCCGATGTCTTCAGTCGCTCGTGCCCTTGGCGTGCCCATCGCGGGGCAACGGTCCCCAGCGCTCGAGCGCTACCGAGACAACCGTCGGGCCGCCGGGCCGGCTGTCGATCCGGCACTGACCTCCGAGCAACCGCACGCGCTCGTGCATCGCGACCAGGCCGAGCCGCCCTTGGCGTGCCGCGCGGATCAGCGTGGGCTCGAGATCGAAGCCATCGCCGTTGTCGACCACCTGTGCCTCCACGCCCTCGCTGTTCGCAGACACCGCGATCCGCACCTGCTTTGCATTGCTGTGCTCGCGCACGTTGGCCAGCGCCTCGTGGACGATATTCAGCAGCGCGATCTGCTGCGAGGCCGACAGCGACCCAAGCTCTCCTTCGAGGTCGAGATCCGGCTCGATGTCCGTCCGTGCGGCGAATGCTTGCGCGACGTCCCGCAAGGCCCTCGCAAACGGGCGGTTGAGCAGGACCGAGGCGGCGCGGACTTCGTTTGAGATGCGCCGCAGCGCTTCCTCCAGCGACATCAGCTGCGACTCCACGTCGCCGAAGCTGCCGCGGGCGAGCTCGCGATGCTCGCTCGCGTCCAGCAACGGCTCCAGCTCGTCTCGCAGGACCCGCAGATCTTGCGCGATCACGACGACGTCCTGAATCGGTCCATCGTGCAAGTCGAATCCCAGGCGCGCAAGCTTGCGCTCGCTCGACTCGATCAGCGAGCGCTCGGATGCAGCGTTGGCCGCGAGCAGGGCGTTGCGCTCCAGCACCGCGCCCATCATCCCCGCGGCATCGAGCAGGAACGACCGGGACGCTTCGCCCATCCCGGGTCTCGCCAAGCCAACGAGAACTGCGAGCGGATGGCGCCATCGACCCACGGGCAGAGCCAGCAGCAGCCGCCGCGCGCCGGGCTGGGTGCTCCCGCCGGCTAGCACCCGCGCGGCAGCCTCGCGTGCGCCACGAGAGGGACTGCCCTCGCCCACGTGGTGCATGCACCGAATCTGCTCGGCCTCGTCGAGCGTCCACAGCGAAACGCTGCGCAGCGGCGCCAGCGCCGCGAGCATCGTCATCTGAGTCTCGATGGCGCTCGTCGGCGAGACCGCAAGCAACTCGGGCGAGCGGAGCACCTCACGCGCCAGCGCGAGGCGCGATATGCCCACGGTCGACTCGATCTGCTCGCCGAGCCGGGTCGCGTCCTCGGGGCGCTCGGAGAGCTCCGCGCGCATGCCGACGATCAGTTCCGCAGCTGCGACCAACAGCGCCGTACGCTCTGCATCGCCGCTCGCTCCGCCTCCGGCCAAGGCCTCGAGGGCGCGCTTGCGGGCGACCCTGCGTATCCGCATGAAGTTCCGTCGGTCGGGCCATTCGACCCCGTCGAACAGACGCTCGAGGCGGCGCTGCTCGGCCGGGAGAGCGCGCAGGACGCTCTCGCCGCGAGAGCGCGGCGCCGCTGCCTTCTTGGCGGTTGCTTGGCTGGCCATCGTCTTCGAATAGAACGCTCGGTCCGCCTGAGCTGCGCGGACAAGGCTCATATCGGCAGCGATGAGAAAACTCTCAAGGCGTGGAAGGCGTTTGCCGGCTAGCTCGTGTGAACGTCGAAAGACGCCGACAAGCCGACCAGGAACGCACGCATCACGCTGCCGGCGGGCGTCCAGGCCTCGGCGCCGTGCTGATTGAGCGGAGCGCCGCCGGCGTCGGAGAAGCCGATCTCGATGTGGCCGTGCCCGAGCGAGGCCGCGTCGCCGGTGTGACCGACGATCGCGATCGGCTGGCCAGCAGCGACCCGCTGCCCGGGCTGCACGAGCGACTGGGCGACGTGACCGTAGTAGATGTGCTGTCCCGCGAGCGACCCGCTCGTCGCTTCGATCACGGGGTAGTTCGGTCCAAAGCCGGCGGGATCGCTGGCGACGGCGCTGACGACGCCGGGCGTGATCGAATAGACCAGCGCGCCGTCGGGCGGGGTCTCGATGTCGACGCCGTCGTCGGTGCGACCGAGCTGTTGCATGTACGCGGCGTCAAGCGGGAGCGCGTAGCCCTTCTCGACCCGCGCGAAGCTCGCGCCGTCCCCCAGCGTTTGCGCCCGCAGCAGGACCTCGGCCACGTACCAGTCGGCGTGGTTGTAGGCGAAGATCGCGCGTGGAAGGTCGTGCGCGGCGCCGCTGGCCTGCAGGTAGCGCGCCGCTGCGAAGATCGCATCCTGCGGCGAGTAGGGATTGGCGTAGCCGTCGTGGTCTGCATCCACACCCCACTCCTGCCAGGTCGCCGGCATGAACTGCATCCAGCCGACGGCTCCGGCGGAGGAGACGGACAGGTTCTGTCCGTAGTCGGTCTCGATCTGGTTGATCGCGGCGAGCACCCGCCACGGGACGTCATAGCGGCGCGCGGCCTGCTTGTAGATCGGCACCAGATATGCCGGTGGTTCGTTCGCTTCGAGGCTGGTCAGACCGAAGGGCAGCCCTTCGAAGACCGGAACCGCTGAATAGTCGCCGGGCACCTGGGCGCCGGGCTTCGCCGACTTGCCCGACTTGCCCGACTTGCCCGGCTGCTTGCCCGACGCGGACGGCTTCCCCTGAGCTCCGTCGCCGGTCACTCGAGGACGAACGCGCGGCTTCGTTCCCTTCGGTGCGGGCACCTGCCCGTGCGCAGCCTGCGCGCCCGCGATCGGGTCGTCGGCGGGCGCGGCGGACGTCGCCGGCTGAGCGACTGCCCCGGCAGTCGGCGACGGGGCCGCGGCCGGATCGGGCCCCTTGGAGCCCGAACCGGACGCCGTCGGCGCGGGGCCGCTCGGCGGCTTGGGTTCGGATTCCGGCGGAGCCTGCGGCGTGGTTTCCTGTGGCGCTTCGGGTGGAACGACGGGCGGCGGCGAAGCTTCTTCCCCGCCTTCTTCGGTCTTGGCCGGCGCTTCTTCGGCCGGTTCCGGCGGCGCTTCCGGCGCGGGTTCGGCGCTCGCCGGCGTCGTCACCGGGCCGTCCGCGAGCGCGCCCGCCGCGAAGCCGGGCAGTACGCACAGCTGAAACGTGACCACCAGCAGCAGCGCGCCGCGGCGAATCGCATAAGGCCACGTGCGGCTCATACCGCCGCGCGGCCCCGGGCGTCCGTCGGCGCGACGGTCGGCGGGCGCCGGCAAGGCGAGCAGCAACTCGTCGAGAAAGCGCACCGCGAACGTCGTCTGCGGATGATCCACGAGCGGCAGGGGAACCTCGAACACGCCGCGCCACAGCCAGTCCCCGAACTCGCCGGACGCGTCGCTCGAGAGCGACGCAAGTCGAGGCGAGAAGAGTTGCTCGACGGACTCGCGCTCGAGAATCAGCACCGGGCGGGCGGGCGCAGGAAGCTCGAACGGGAGACGCACCGACAGGCTCAGCAACGCGGGCGAGCGCTCAGTCGGCAGGTAGTCGAAGCGCTCGAGCGACAGGCGCTCGCCGCTAGCGTCGCGTGGCCGGGATGGGCCGGTTTGGTTGCGCAGCGACGCCATCGACTCAGCTCACCGGGAACCCGACGAGGGGCGGTCCAAACAGCATGATCAGGGCGCCGAGCGAGAGGAACGGCCCGAATGGGAGCGTCGCCTTGCGTGCGACGAGCCCACCGCGCACGAGAATCAGCAGCGCGACCGGGAACACACACAGGAAAGCGAGCACGATCGCGCCCGCGACCTGCGAGCCGAGTGCCGCCCCGAGCAGCAGCGCGAGCTTGACGTCGCCCATGCCCATCCAGGAGCGGCTGAGCAGATGAGGGACGATGAAGAACACCGCAGCTGCGAGCGCGGCGAGCGCCCACTCCGACGCGCGGTCGGGGAACAGCGCGATCTGCGCCGCGAGCACGAAGGCGGCGACCGGCAGGACGATCCTGTTGGGGATTATCCCCCGCTCGATGTCGATCGCGGAGAGCACGACGAGCGTGGCCGCCGTGACGGCGGCCACCACTGCATGCCCAAGCGGCATAACCGCGAAGGAGAGGATCACGAACACCGCGGCGAGGGCGAACGCCGGGCCGGGACTGCGCAGCAGCTGATCGCCCACCTTCACGGGTTGGCTGAGAGCAGCGGGGGGCGCGCCGCTCACGGCTGCGCCACCCCCTCGACACGGAGCTCGTCTGCGCGTTCGATCGCCTGCATCAAGCCCTCGAATGGACCCCACTTCGCGAATGCCGGCCTACCGAGAAGCTCTTGCCCAGACGTCTCGGTGACGAGCACCACGGCGACCGGGGGAACGAGGGCCTCCGCAGTCGTGACGACCGCACCAAGGCGCGGCTCGTCTACGTCGACGATCACGACGCTTGCCTGCTCGCGAGCGATCAGCTCGGACGCACGCGCGCCGTTGGCCGTCGTCGTCACCGAGCAGTTGCGGCGAGCCAAGAGCACCGACATCACGGTCGCGAAGCGGTGATCGGGGGTGATGATCAGGACGCTGAGGGGTCGCAGGCGGGCGACTCGAACCTGGTCGGCGGAGTCGATGAGCGGCGCAATCGCCGGCCACTGCGCAACGCCGAGGGGGCCATTCGCCGCGGGCTCGCCTTGCTCGAGGCCGTGCTCGCGACGATCGCGCAACTCCAGGCGGTCACCCACGCGGACGTCCCGTCGCGCCGATTCGCCGGCCGGGAGCTCGAGCACCGCGCGCGCCGAGCGCTTGGAGGCGGTCCGCCAGGGCCGCAACCGCTCGACCACCGCGAGCACTTGCAGGCTGCGATCGAGGAACACCGCGTCGATCGGGAAGCGCATGAAGGCCGTGTGAATTGAAGGGGCCGGCCGCAGCAGCAACCCCTCTCCTGCGGGCAACCCGCCACGCCACATCAGCCCACGCATACGCGCCAGCGGACGATCGGCGACCTCTCCCACGCAGACCGTGTTGCCGCGCGTGAGGTTGACTATGAGCTTCGTCTTGGTCACCGGCGTCAGAAGGCCCTTTCTTGCCGAGGCGCCGCGGTCGCGGGCTGGCGCGAACGCTCGCTTCACGGGGCGTGCGTTGATCAGGTGCACAGCTTCGGCGGTGCGCGCCAAGATCGAAACTCCCCGTTGGTCTAGGTCCGACTAGCGCTTCTTCCTCAGGCCCGTCGCACCGCTCGACCTTCGTCTAGGTGGAGTTAGAGGTTCGTCGCGTGTTCGCGGCCATCGCAGAAACCTACGATCCCCGACTGATGCGAAAGCCGCTCGCCCTTACCCTTCTCGCCCTCGCCTGCCTCGCCACCTCCGGGGGCGTCGCCGAGGCCCGCTCCTTGCCTGCGCCGGCGCCCACCAGCCCTGGTAACGGGGCCCGCGTGCAGCAGTTGCCGGCGATCAGCTGGAACGCCGTCCGCGGCGCGGCGGCCTACGAATACCAGATCGCCGCCGACCCTCGATTCAACTCGCTGGCGCTTGGACGCGGCAGCGGCCGAGGCACGGCGCAGATCCACAACCTCTCGGCGACGCTCGACAAGACGGTGCCGAACGGGACCTACTACTGGCGGGTGCGCGGCCTCACCGCGAAGGGCAAGGTCGGCGCCTGGTCGAAGGTGCGAAAGATCGTGAAGGCGTGGAACACCGCACCACAGATCACCGGGGGCAACGGCGTGACGATCAGCTGGCCGGCGCAGGCCCTGGTACTTCGCTGGAGCTCGGTCCCCTACGCGACCAAGTACATCGTCTCGATCGCGACCGACCCGGGCCTGTCGAACCTCGTGGTTGGCACGAGGACCAAACCGGTCGAAACACAGGGCGTCAACTTCGCTCTGCCCGTCTCGTTGGCCCCCGGCGCCTACTACTGGGCGATCACGCCGGTCGACGCCGAGGGACACCGCGGCGCCCGTTCGGCGCTCGGAACCTTCCAGTGGTCGTGGCCGAGCACGACGGCCGTCTCGCTCGCCGACCTCAATCCCGAAGCGGGCGTCTTCGACAACCCGATCTTCTCGTGGAACCCAGTGCCTGGGGCCGCTCGCTACGAAGTCGAAGTCAACTCCGATCAGAACTTCGCCCCGGGCTCGAAGTGGTGCTGCGCGGGCACGACGATCGGCACCTCGCTCGCCCCCCTCGCCGCACTGGCGAACAACCGCTACTACTGGCGCGTGCGAGCCATCGACCCGCACGGTGACGCCGGGGCGTGGAACGAAGGGCAGTCGTTCGAAAAGGCGTTTGACCCGACTACCCCCACGATCCGCGGCCTGACCCTCCGAAGCGCCGACGGCGAAGCACTCGGCGGCGCGCCGGAAACCGACACGCCGATCTTGACCTGGGATCCGACGCCCGGGGCATCGCTCTACGAAGTGCAGATCGGACCCTACGCAAGCGGCCTGGGCTGCGACTTCTCGAAATCGGCGACGAGCGCGGCGCTCCACGCGACGACGGCCACGACCGCCTGGACCCCGCTGGCGGCCAATCACGCGGGGCATCAGGGGCCGGGCGCTTGGCCGACGCCCCAGCAGCAGACGCTGAACGTTCCCGCGAACTTGACCTACTGCGCGCGAGTGCTCGCCCGGACCGACAACGACGCCCAGCACAACCAGGTAATCAGCGCGTGGACCCAGCTGAACGGGATCAACAAACCAGCCTTCACCTTCGCCGCACAGCCGGCTCCGGGCACGCCTGGCTCAGAAGGCTTGGTCACCGAAGCAGGCGACTACATCGCGCCCAAAGCCGGCTTCCAGCCCGGCTGTCAGGAACGAGCGGGGGGCGCAACGCCTGGCGTCGCCAACTGCACGTTGACGCCCCTCTTCACGTGGAAACGCGTCGCCGGCGCGAGCGGGTACTTCGTCGTCATCGCACGCGACCCCCGCTTCACCGAAGTGGCGGACGTCGGCTACACGAACGTGCCCGCCTACGCTCCGCGCTTGGGCAACGAAGCGCCGCTCTCCGACGAGACGACCGACTACTACTGGGCCGCGATCCCGACGAGCGAATCCGACGGACACGGCGTCTTCAGCTTCCCCTGCTTCACGACGCCGACAAATCCCTGCGAAGGCGCCAACGACAATCCCCAGCGCTTTGACAAGTCCTCGATCCCGCCGCAGCCGCGGAGCCCGGGCTCCGGCGCGGAAGTCTCGACGCAGCCCAGCTTCCGCTGGTCGCTCGTGGACAACGCGCGCAACTACCAGCTTCAGGTGGCCTCCGATCCGAGCTTCGGCAAACCGATCGAGGACATCATGACCGACGGAACGGCCTACACGAGCAACTCGACCTACCCGGCAGACACGGCGCTGTACTGGCGTGTGCGTGCCAATGACTGGAGCGGGCAGGGCCTCAACTGGTCGCCGACCCAGACGTTCGTGATGCGGCTGCCGACCCCGACGCTCGACCCACTCGGCCCGACGACACTGCTCGGCATACCTCCGATCACGTGGTCATACGTGCAGGGCGCGATCGGCTATGAAGCGCACGTCGAATGGCCAGGCGGAAAAGGCGAAGACTTCACATTCGAATCGCCGTCGGCGAGCGTCATCTCCTACTACGGCACCGGCATCTTCCACTATCAGGTCAGGGCTGCCTTCCCGACCTCGGGCAGCGCGAAGGTATCCGGGCCATATTCCAGGAAGGAATCATCGCTGATGCTGCTCTCGGCGCCTCGCAACGTACGCGGGATCAAGACGGGCTCACGTCTGCTCATCACCTGGCAGCCCGAACCCGACGCAAAGCAGTACGAGGTGCAGATCGGCACCACGAGCGGGTTCACGTCATTGATCGAAACGCACAGGGTCGACGGCACCACGTGGGCGCCCAACATAGACCTCAGCATGAAGCGCAATCGCGGCACGCTCTACTGGCGCGTGGCTCCCGTGGATCAACGCAACGGGGTCGGCAGCTTCACCTCCGGGACCTTTGGAGGGCGCGCCAGCTGCTCGACCAAGGCCCGCGGAAAGAAAGCCCACGGCTCGGCCCGTAAGCAGAAGCCCCGCTGCGTGAAGAAATCGGGCGGCAAGAAGCGACGTAGATAGCCCGAGGCGACTGCGAGCGCCTGTTCGGGCTTCGCGCAGACAGATGCCCCCGCATACGCACCGATGTGCATCGACTGAGCTTGCCCTGTCGGCCACTCGCGCACCGGTATGCGCGGCCCGCTGCACGGCGGCGAGACTGAACCTTTGTCTAGGTTTTACTAGCGCTTCTTCTCTAGGCCGGGGATATACCCCGCGCCTACGATCCGCTTGAGGTACAGCCAGTCGCGCAGGCACGAGAACAGCACCTCGTTTTCGGCTCAACGACTCGGCAACTTATCAGCCTTTGGCGGCGCTCAGCCCCGGGGCCTGACGCTGCGAAAGGGGGTGAAAACGGAGATATGTTCAACGGACTGAAGAACCTCGCAACGTCGCTGGTCGCCCGCCTGGGCCTCGTCAAGGAGGAGGGACAGGCGCTGGTCGAGTACGCGCTGATCCTGGCGCTGGTGTCGGTCGTGGCGATCGCGGCTCTCGAAGCCATCGGCACGGGTGTCATCGCCAAGCTCGGCGAAGTCTCGGGCGCTCTGTAGGCCCGTAGGGCGTAGTAAGGCGCCGCTCGCGCCGCGTCCGCACTGGCGCGGCGCGAGCCGGCACCAACCAATCGAAGACAGCTTCACCGATAGCCGGAACAACGTGAACGGATCGCAACGAAACGTAAGCAGCACCGCAGGAACCACCATCTACATCGCAGCCAAGTCATCCACACAACAGGCAACGTCATTCGCACCACACGCAACACAGGAGCCGCAGTCAACTCCATCGACAGAACCAGCCCGAACAAATGCACAGGACGAACGCCACCAGACTCCAAACGACCGCCGCCCAGCTTGGCCGCGCGCGGCGTCTGCGCCTGCGCGCAAAGCTGCGCGACGATCGCGGGCAGGCGCTCGTCGAGGTCGCGCTCGTACTCCCCATTCTGCTGCTGATCCTGTTCGGGATCACCCAGTTCGCGCTGGCGCTCAACTCCGCCAACGACCAGACCCACATCGCCAACGAGATCGCGCGATATGCCACGGTCAACGAAAACCCGGGGGGCTCGGAATCGCTTCAGGCTTGGGGCAAGAAACAGGCAGACAACGGTGAAGAGGCCAAAGGAACGATCTGCATCAGCTTCCCCAACGGAACGTCCAACCCGGGCGATCCCGTCAAGGTCGAATTCAAAAGCAAGATCCACTGGCTCCCGGGCGGTAAATCGGTCAACGAAGCCCTCAAAGGCCTGACCAACGTCCCGATCACGGGGACGGCGACAATGCGCCTCGAGCAGTCTCCGTCGAAATACAGCGCGGGGTGCGTATGAACCCCCTAGTCAACGGCTGGCGCGCTTCGGCGAGCGAGCAGGGTGCGGTGCTCGTGATCGTAGCCCTGTTCGCGCCGGTGGTGATCCTGATGGCCTCGTTCGCGATCGACGTCGGTAACTCGCTGCTGCACGCCAGGCACCTGCAGGTGCAGGCTGACGCAGCGGCATTCGCGGGCGCGCAGGAATTTCAGCCTTGCGTAAACGCGAAAGTCTATGAACGGGCGGGCCAGTACGGAGGCAGCGCCACGGTCACGCTGCCCGCGGGCGGCGGCACGGTGACCTCGCTCAGCCCGCTCTACAACTCCCCGGTCGGCGGAAGCGGCGCGTCCAACCTGCACGAGCTGATCAACAGCAAGAACTACTTCAAACAGTCAAAGCCGAACGACGACACGACCGAAGAAGCTCCCTGCAAGGAAGGGCAGCGCGGCGTGCAGGTCCCGGGGATGCTCGATGTCAAGGTCACCGAAACCAACCTGCCCTGGTACTTCAAGATCCCAGGCGAGCTGCTCGGCGGCGTGCCCTACGACAACGCGCACGCTCGCGTTCAAGCTCGGCAGCAGACGCAAGCGAGCAAAGTCGAGCCGCTGGCCGTGGCCGAGTCGGCCCCGATCGCCGCGCGTGCCTACTTCGTAAACGAGGACGCGAGCAACGCCACCCTCGCAAGCGTCCCGCTGGCGAACACGGGCAAGAACGCCTTCGGGCAGGACGTGTGGACCAACTCGACGGCACCGCTGTCGCTGGCCATCAACAAGACCAACGCTTCGACGGCACACATCGGTGTCGTGATCGCACTCAGCGGCAACGCAACCGACACGAAATGTGGCGACGCCTACGTCAAATGCTTCGACCAGGGCTCCACCGGCCCGCTGCTGCACATCAGCGGCTACACCAACGCCGGCACCGGGACGCTCGCGGCGCCACTCGCCCGCCAGGTGAACCTCTCCAACCCCGTGCCGAACACGTGCTCCGACGGCTACTTCTCGGTGGCCACGACCACCTGCACGCTGACGATCGCCGCCAAGATCGACTACGGCAGCACCAACACCAAAGGCGTCACGGTTACGCCCGAAGTGGGTGGCGTGACCGGGAGCGCGATGACCTTCAGCGTCGCCACCGGGCTGTGGACCGGCACCGCCACGCTCGCAGCGAACAGCGGCTCCAGGGAAGTCAACCTGCTCGTCAAATGCGCCAAACAGTCCGGTTCGCCATGCGAAGCGAAAGCGACGTCGGCGACGATCAAAAACGTACACAGGTCCTACGCGGCGAGCTCCGAACACTCTGGCACGATCAGCGGCGCCTGGATCGGCGAGTCCGGCGGCGCGGTCATGGACGCCAACTCCTTCGAGGTGTGCGAGGCGCAGAACGGCAACTCCTGCACGCACAAATTGATCGTCACAGTCGACACCGAAGGCAGCCTGGCAGACGCCAGCGAATACAACGACCCGCTCTTCCACATGCGATTCGGCAGTCCGCAGTCGGAAGTGATCGGCTGCCCGCCACCGGGGTCCTCCTCGGGAGCCGTCTACCGCGAAAACCTGGCAAACGGCTGCAAAGGGACCTACAAGATCAACACCAGCGACCCCGGCTGCACGAAACTGACAGAACCGTACGACTGCATCGGGTTCGCGAGCGGCGTCAAGACTGGCCCGTTCTCGCAGGGGTTGAGCGACCGCTTGGTGAGCAAACCGCCCGCCGGGACCAAATTCTACGAATGCAACAACTGGATCAAAACCAACGGGTCTGGGGTGCCGCTGATCCCCAAAGACGACTCGCGCGTGGTGCAACTGTTCGTCGAGCCATACGGCAGCGACGGTGCCAAAAACGCGCCGATCCAGGACTTTGCGACGTTCTATGTCACCGGCTGGGACGGGGACAACTCCAAATGTAAATCGCACGCCGACGACTCCGCAGGAAAAGGAGAAGTCGTCGGGCACTTCATCAAGTACATAAACGTAGTCAACGAAGACGAAGGCGGTGGCGAATCATGCACCGCAAACTCCCTAGGACAATGCATCATCGTCCTTACCAGGTAATCGATTAGCAAGGAGCAATGGACCGTGGAACTCACAGGAAACAAGTACGCGCGCGGTGACTGGCGCAAGCTGCTGGCCACGCGACGGGGAACGATCCTCGTGGCCACGATCTGCGCGCTGATCGCCGCCGCAATTCTGATATTCGCGATGCAGCGCTATCGCCACAACGTCGTCGCCGAAAACAACCCGGCGACGGTGCTCGTGGCCAGCGGCGCAATCCCGAAGGGCACGACAGGCGACGCGATCGCCGCAGGGCAACTGTTCAAGCCGACCTCAGTAGCCGGCAAGCAGGTGCGCACGGGGGCGATCGCCGACACCTCGCAACTTCACGGCAAGGTGGCGACATCCGAGATCCTTCCGGGTGAGCAGCTGACGACTGCCGACTTCACCGGCAGCGGCGGCCTGCCCGAACAGCTCGCCCCCGGCGAGCGGGCCATGACGATCGCGATCGACCCCTCCCACGGGATGATCGGTCAGGTCCACACAGGCGATCACGTCGACGTGTACGCCGACATCGAAGCGCAGCACGCGCCGGCATTCGTACGGCTGATCATGGTCAACGTACCGGTGCTCAAGGCCGCCGAAGCCAGTGGCTCGAGTGGCCTGACCAGCACGAGCAACCAGCAGAACGAGCAGGCCAACGTGACGCTCAAGGTGGGCGATCGCGAAGCCGCGTCGCTCGCGTTTGCGTCGGACAACGGCAAGGTGTGGCTGGTGCTGCGACCGGCAAACGCCGCCGCGACCCCGCTGTCGACCGCCAGCGTCGGCTCGATTCTCAGCCAGAACGTGCAAGGGGCGGGACGATGAACGGTTCGATGAAAGCACTCGTCGCGCTCGACCGTCAGGTCGACCGCGACCTCGTGGAGACGTTGATGACATCGCATGCTCAGCTCGACGTGGCTGACTACGTCGAGATGGGCGAAGGACCCGCGCAGGACGTCAACAGCGACGTGCTGGTCGTCGCCTGCGGCGAGTTCAACCACGACGTCGGCGAGTATGTGGCTAGCGCGAGTAGCGCCCACCCTAGTCGCCCGATCGTGATCGTTTGCGCGACGGCGGTCAACGGCCACGTCTCCGAAGCAATGGGGGCCGGGGCCGATGACATCCTCACATTGCCCGCGAACCACGACTACGACGCGGCCCGAGCAATGTCGAGAGACGTCCTCTTCTCGATCGAGAAGGCACTCGCCCGCAAGCGCGGCGTCGTCACCCCGACGACACAGCGGCTCGGGCGGATGATCTGCGTTCTCGGCCTGAAGGGCGGGAGCGGCAAGACGCTGACCGCGGCCAACCTCGCGGTCTCGCTGGCGGACGCCGGGCGCACGGTCGCGATCGTCGATCTGGATCTGCAGTTCGGCGACATCGGTCTGACCATGGGCATGAGCCCTGAGCGGACGATGTACGACCTCGCCCGCTCGGGCGGGTCGCTGGATGCTGAGAAGCTGAACGATTTCCTCACCGTCCATCCATCCGGCGTCCGGGCACTGCTCGCGCCGGCGCGACCCGACCAGGCAGGCGTGGTGACGCCGGAGCTGCTCAAGGACGTCTATCGCCTGCTGCGGGAGACGAACGAATTCATCGTCGTGGACACGCCGCCGAGCTTCACCCCGGAGGTGATCGGCGCCGTTGACGCCTCAACCGAGGCGTGCATGGTCTCGATGCTCGACTCGCCGTCGCTGAAGAACACGAAACTCGGCCTCGAGACGCTCGAACTGATGGACTACTCGGGACCGGTGCGGCTGGTGCTCAACCGCGCGGATTCGAATGTCGGCATCTCCCGCGAGGACGTGATGGCGATCGTCGGACGGACTCCGGACGTGCTGGTGCCGTCGGATCGCAACATCGTCCGTGCCGTCAACCAGGGCGAACCGATCGCACTCCTGCAGCGTCGGTCCGACGCCGCTCGGGCGTTCCATCTGTTGGCTGGTCTCTACCGGGCCGACGACGATCCCACGGTCAACGGGACTCAGCGGCGAGGCCTTCGCCTGCTGCGCCGCGGCCGGAGACAGGCGTAGTCATGGAACTGCACGAGCGCCTGTCTCACTCATCCTCCGCGGCGGATGTGCGGCTGTCGGAAGCGGATCCGTTCGCCGAGATCAAGAACCGCATCCACCTGGCGCTGATCGAGGATCTGGGACGCCAGATCTTCGCCAGCGACTTCCGCCAGGGCGCGACCGCGGGCAAGCTCACGTCCGAGATCACCGCCCACCTGGACCAGGAGACCGGTCTCTCGCGGGACGACCGCGAGCGGATCGTCGGCGAGCTGACCGACGACATCCTCGGACACGGCCCGCTCGAGAGGCTGCTGGCCGACGACACGATCTCGGAGATCATGGTCAACGGACCGCACGACGTGTGGATCGAGCGCGAGGGCCTGCTCCACCGCACGACCGCGCGGTTCACCGACGAGTCGCACCTGCGACGCATCATCAACAAGATGGTGGCCGAGGTCGGGCGGCGCATCGACGAGGCTCAGCCGATGGTCGACGCGCGCCTGCCCGACGGCAGCCGGATCAATGCGGTGATCCCGCCACTTTCGCTGTCGGGGGCGCTGTTGACGATTCGCAAGTTCGGCTCCGAACGCCTCGACATGGACGCGCTCGTGCGGATCGGAACGCTTTCACCGGAGACCACCGATCTGCTGCGCCGCTGCGTCGAGGCGCGTCTCAACATCCTCATCACCGGCGGCACGGGAACGGGCAAGACGACGCTCCTGAACGCACTCTCGTCGGCCATCCCGGACTCTGAGCGGATCGTCACGATCGAGGACGCGGCGGAGCTTCGCCTCGTCCAGCGACACGTGCTGCGGCTCGAGTGCCGTCCTCGCAACATCGAGGGAGAGGGCGAAATCGCGATCCGCGATCTCGTCCGCAACTCGCTCCGCATGCGCCCAGATCGCATCGTCGTAGGCGAGGTTCGCGGCGCAGAGGCTCTGGACATGCTCCAGGCACTGAACACAGGGCACGACGGCTCGCTCTCGACTGCGCACGCCAACACGCCTCGCGATGCCCTCGCGCGCCTGGAGACGATGGTCCTGATGGCGGGCTACGACCTGCCCCTGCGAGCAATCCGCCAGCAGATCGCCTCGGCGCTGGACCTGATCATCCACCTGGAACGAATCCACGACGGATCGCGCAAGGTCGTGGCGATCACCGAGGTGCAGCGGATGGAGTCAGAGGTGATCACCCTCCAAGACCTATACCGCTTCAAGTTCGAGACGATCACCTCGGACAAGACCGTGGTGGGCGAGCTCGTCGGCAGCGGCCTGAGGCCGTCGTTCCTGGAGAAGTTCCACAGGCGCGGCGTCAGCCTTCCGAGCTGGCTCGCCGGCAGCGGCGCGGCCAACGGCTCTGACCCACTCAAGCCGGAGGCCTACGCGTGACGCCGCTGCTTCGAATCTGGGGCTCCCGCACCGCGAGGGCAAGGACGATCACATGCGGGATCGCGATCGCGTGGACGCTCGCGCTGCTCGCCGGCCCCCACGCGTCCTTGGCGAGCGCAGCGAGCGGAAGCTCGGCGGCGGGCGGAATCGCCGTCTCCGAAGGCAGCGGCTCTGTGTTTCCGGCGCGCGCGCTGGTGCTGACCGTGCCCGGGCGAACGTCCGTGAGCACCGATGAAGTCCACATCACCGAGAACGGGCGAGCCGTGAAGGGGGCGCTCGTCACCCCGATCGCCGACGCGCAGGCCCGCGACTTCGGAATCGTGCTGGCAATCGACGTCAGCCCGAGCATGCGCGGCAGCTCGCTGGACGGCGCCATGCGCGCCGCCCGGGGGCTCGCGCGCAGGCGTGCCGGCCAGCAGCTCCTAGGGGTCGTCGAGTTCGCCCAGAACGCCTCGGTCGTCCTACCACTCACGGCCGATGCCGCAGCGATCGACAGGGCACTCGAACACACGCCTCCGGTCGGACCGGGCACGCACATCTTCGACGCGCTCAGCCTCGCCCTGCAGCAGCTCGAGGCCCGCCACGTCGCCGCCGGGGCGGTGATCCTGCTTTCCGACGGTGCAGACCGCGGCAGCTCGCGTACCGAGCAGGCGACGGCTGCGGCGGCGCGAGCGGCGCACGTGACGCTCTACACAGTCGGCGTGCGAAATGGCGCATTCGATCCCAACTCGCTACGCGCCCTGGCTCGAGACGGCGGCGGTCAGTTCTTTGCCACCGACTCCTCGGGCCTCGAGCGACTCTTCACCGAAATCAACTCGGGGCTGACGAGTCGCGCCGTGGTCCACTACCGCTCGGTCGAGCAACCGGGGACGAAGGTGCGACTCGACGTGACGGTCGACGGCGTCCAAGGCGTCGGAATGCTCGAATACGCCGCTCCGCTCCCGGCGCGTTTCACGGCAACCGCCGGCGACAAGTCGAAATCGTTTTGGGTCTCGAGCACAGCGCTGATCGTGTTCAGCGTCGGCGCGGCCCTGTTGATCGCCTTCGGTCTCGCGGCGTTCGTCGCCGCACGCATTCGGCGCCGTGGGCTGCGCGAGCGATTGGTCGAATTCAGTGCCGCTCCGGCGCCTGCGGAGGTCGCCGTGGAAGCAGCCCCGCATCGACTCGCGGCTCTCGAGCGCCTGCTCGAGCGAGCCAGCTGGTGGGCGCAATTCAAGGAAGACGTCGAGATCGCCCGTTTCGAGCGCTCGCCGGTGGAGCTCGTGGCGATCACGATCGTCGCGACGATAGGGGCCGTTCTGCTGCTCAGCCTGGTGCTCGGCGTGCCGGTGATGGCAGTGCTCGCCCTGCTGTTCGGGCCCCTGGCGCTACGCCTGACAGTCCAGCGAAAGCTGCACAAGCAGCGCGACCTGTTCGCGTCGCAGCTGCCGAACCACATCCAGGAGCTGGCCTCGACGATGCGCGCCGGACACAGCCTCGTGTCGGGCATCGACACCCTCGCCGACAGTGCCGTGGAGCCGTCGCGGAGCGAGTGGAAGCGCGTCGTCGCCGACGAGCAGCTCGGCGTACCGCTCGAGGCCGCCATCCGGCCGCTCGCGAAACGCATGGACTGCGCGGACATCGAGCAAATTGCGCTGGTTGCGACACTCCAGTCACGCAGCGGCGGCAACATGGCGGACGTGCTCGAGCGTGTCGCCGACGGCGTGCGCGAGCGTGCCGACCTCCGTCGCGAACTCATATCGCTGACGGCGCAGGCGCGCCTGTCGCGCTGGGTGATCACCGGCCTGCCACCGGGCATGGTCGTGATCCTGGCGATCGTCCACCCCAACTACCTCAACCCGCTGTTCCAGACGGCGACCGGCCAGGTCCTGTTGGCGCTCGCCACCGGGATGGTCGTGTTGGGCTCCCTGATCATGCGGGCAATCACGAATGTGAAGGTGTGACGATGGCTTTCCTATTCGTAATCGGCGTGCTGCTGCTAGCCGTCTCCGCCGGGTTCGTCGTGCGCGCGATCGCCCTGACCCGGATCCGCACGAGTGCGCAGCTACAACAGATCGACACGTATGGCTTCAGCGCCAACGCGCCGGAGACGTCCGCGACGATCGACGTTCCAAGGCCGAACCTGCGGGCGTATCTCGACCGGCTGGCGGGTGCGATCGGCAAAGCCACCAAGGGTCCCGGCTGGCGAACCCCAGTGGACACGCGAAGCCTGCGCGCAGCCGGCGTGTACTCACTCAGCTCTGACGCCTTTCACGGATACCGCGTGATCGGCAGCGTGCTCCTGCCCACCGTGATCCTCCTGCCCTCGATTGCCAGCGGCTCGATCGGCTTTCTCAGGGTGGTGCAGGTCATCGTGATCTTCGCCCTGGCCTGGCTCGGGCCGGCGATCCTCGTGCGCACCCGTGCGCAGCGGCGAATGGACGACATCGACCGGGCCCTGCCCGAGCTGATCGACGTGCTGATCGCGACGATGGAAGCCGGGCTCGGATTCGCGGGATCGCTGCAGATGGTGGCCGAGCGCTTCTCGGGTGTGCTCGGAAAGGAGCTTCGCCTGACGCTTCAGGAACAGCGCCTGGGGCTCACGACCGACCAAGCCCTCGCGAACCTGCTCGAGCGCTGCGATACGCCCTCGATGCGCGCCTTCGTGCGTGCGGTCATGCAGGGAGAGTCCCTTGGCGTGTCGATTGCGACGATGATGCGCAACCTGGCGACCGAGACGCGCAAGCGGCGCAGGCAGAACGCACACGCGCAGATCCAGAAGGCCCCGGTGAAGATGCTCTTCCCGCTTGTCTTCCTGATCTTCCCGGCGCTGATGATCGTGCTGCTGTACCCGGCGATCTCGCACCTGCTCGAACAGCTTGGAGGCTGACGCGAACCGCGCCCGGGCCGCAACGCGCGCGCTCGGCGCGCCGTTGCGGGCCGTCGCCACTCCCAGGGTCCCAGCGACCCACCCAAAGGTGCAGGTTGTTTTTAGAAGAACGTGCGGCGAATGCAGCTAAGCCCGATGACAGCATCTCCTTCACATGGAGCACCAAGCTCCAACTTGTAAACAATTCACAGGAGGGGTTGCTCTGTGTTTCGCAAAGGTATGACGAAGAAGCGCTTCGCCGTGCTTGGCGCCGTCGCGATTCTCGCGATGGCCGGCATTGCGGTCGCGTATTTCACGAGCACCGGCTCGGGCACTGGCTCGGCGACGGTGGGTAGCGCAACGGCATTCAAAGTCACCGTGTCCGCTCCGACGGGCGGTCCGCTGTACCCGGGCTCCGGCTCGGAGAACCTGGCCTACTCGGTCAAAAACGAAGGCTCGGGCGCGCAGAACGTCAACTCGACGTCGGCGTCGGTCGCCTCTGAAGGTGGCAACATCACGCAGGGCGGCAAAGAAGTACCCGGCTGTAAAGCCTCGTGGTTCACGGCTGTCGACACCTCGCCGGCCCCGGTCAACCTGCCAGGCGGCGAAAGCGCCTCGGGTTCGGTCGAAGTCACGATGCAGGACTCTGGCACCAACCAGGACGCATGTCAGGGCACGTCGCCCGACATCACGGTCAGCGCCAGCTAGTACGGGGACCAGTAGGGGATGGGAATCGTGGAGGGGGGGCGTCATCGCTCCCCCTCCACCCCCAGCTCGACTTTTTTGTAGTTGGACTCAGACGACGCACAAACTTCAAACGACGCGACAAGGGAAGGCGAACGGGATTTTCCAATGCGGTGGGGTCGA
Organism: Solirubrobacteraceae bacterium; assembly: GCA_035473995.1. Taxonomy (GTDB): domain Bacteria; phylum Actinomycetota; class Thermoleophilia; order Solirubrobacterales; family Solirubrobacteraceae; genus Palsa-744. Next base: position 2,714 of record DATINR010000070.1, on the reverse strand, counting down.
TCCAAAGAGGCACTGAGGGGCATGGGACCGTTCTCGCGGCACTCCCTGCTCGCTGCCGTTGTGGTGCTCACCGCGCTCGCCACGTGGATCACGCTGGCCGCGGCTGCCAGCGGCGTGACCGAACCGACGATCACCTCCCACCCTGCCGAATTGACCAACCAGACTTCGGCGAGCTTCGCGTACAGCGACTCGCAGTCGGGCGTCACTTTCCAGTGCCAGCTCGACGGTGCGGGCTTCACAGCCTGTCCGTCGGCTGGCATCACATATGCGGGCCTCGAAGCTGGGGGCCACAGCTTCAAAGTGCGCGCCGTGTCGGGCACGAAAACCAGCACGGCGGCGGTGTTCAAATGGACCGTCGACACCACGCCGCCTACGGCCACACTAACCTTCCCGGTCGAAGGCGGCTCCTATGGCGCGAGCAGTTGGCACTGTCCCTCCTCGACAGTCGGCATCTGCGGCAAAGCCAAAGACGCCCAAGGCATCGCGTCAGTGCTGGTTTCGATCCGCCAGGGCAGCGGCAACTGGTGGGGCGGCACGAGCTTCAACAAGACGAGCGAGACCTTCAACTCCGCGTCGCTCACAGCGCCGGGCTCGAACACGACCGACTGGAGCTACGCGTTCAGCCTGCCGCCTGCCGGCACCTACACGGTGCACGTGCAAGCAGTCGACGGCGCCGGCAACGTGACCCCCGCCGCCTCGCAGGCTTCGGCCACGTTCACAGTCAAAACCAGCGCTCCGCCGGCACCGAGCATCAGCTCAGGCCCAGAAGCTGAAACTACCTCGAAATCGGCCACGTTCGTGTTCAGTGACACCCAACCGGGCGTCACGTTCCTGTGCGCCAAAGACAACCACACCTTCGTAGCCTGCTCGAGCCCAAAGACCTACGGATCGGCGAGCGTCGCCGCGCACACATTCTACGTGGAGGCGCGCGACTCCGCGGGCAACACCAGCCCGGCGACCTCCTACAGCTGGAAAGTGATCAAGGGCTTCGCGATCGAAGGCAACGTGGCCGGGCTGCTGTACCCGGGCGTCTCACAGCCGCTGCATCTGACCATCACGAACCCGAACACCAAAGCGATCGTCATCACCGGCCTGACCGTGAGCGTGAAATCCGGCAGCAGCAAAGCGGGGTGCGACGGCCCGACCAACACACAGGTCACGCAGTCCAACGTCTCCGCATCGAACACGTTCACGGTGCCGGCAAAAAACGGCAAAGTCACACTTCCCACCGGCACCGTCTCGGCGCCGCAGGTGCTGATGAAGAACCTGCCGACCAACCAGGACGCCTGCCAGGGCGCCTCGTTCACGTTCACCTACGCCGGTAACGCGCACTCATGATGCGACGGGCGCCCAGACAACTGCCAGGCGAGCCGCAGACGCTGCCGAGCGCCGGCGACCCTCGAGGCCGCAAGCCGCGCGCGGGCATCAAGACCCTGCTCGGAATCATCGTGGGCGCGCTCGTGGTCGCCTCCTGTGCCCTCGCTTACTTCTCCGCACAGGGCAGTGGCAGCGCAAGCGGCAGCGTGGGCAGCCTCTCTGCCCCGTCGATCTCGAGCATCACCGGAGGCGCGGAATCCGTTGCGCTGAGCTGGACGAGCGTCACACCGCCCGGCTCCGGGCCGGTCACCTACTACGTCAGTCGCGACGGCGGAGCGCCGAGCGCAAGCTGTCCGAGCTCGGCAAGCCCAACCGCGACGACGAGCTGCAGCGACACGGGCGTGTCCCCCGGAAGCCACAGCTACACCGTGACGGCCGTGTGGCGGTCTTGGACGGCGACGAGCAGCGCCAAAGAAGTAGAAGCTATGTCTGCAACTGCGACCCATCTCGTCCTCAACGCATCGACGACGAACCCCACTGCCGGCTCTGGCGACTCGCTCACGATCACCGCCAAGGACTCGTCCGACAGCACCGTGACCGCATACGCGGGATCCAAGGAACTGACCTTCGGCGGCGCGAGTGCAATCGGCGAAAACGAACCCACGGTGACCAGCAGCTCTGGGACCGCAGTCGCGTTCGGCTCGAAAACCTCGATCACCTTCACGAACGGCGTCGCGACTGTCTCGGGCTCCAACAACGGTGTGATGACGCTCTACAAGGCCGAGACGGCCAGCATCACCGTCACCGACGGGACGATCAGCAACGGGGGCGGGCTATCGGTCACGGTCAAACCGGCAGCCGCGGCGTCGTTCACCGTTCCGACCCCCACCGCGCAGTCGGCGGGCAGCGCCTTTGAAGAGACGCTGACCGCGCTTGATGCCTACGGCAACACGGCCACAGGCTACGCAGGCGAAAAGACGATCGCCTTCTCTGGCCCGTCGAACAGCCCCAACGCCACCGCGCCGAAATACCCCGCTTCGGTGAGCTTCAGCGCGGGCGTCGGCAATACCTCGATTACCCTCTACAAGGCCGAGTCCACGGCCTTGACCGCCAAAGACGGATCGATTTCCGGGAGCTCGGGCAGCTTTGCCGTCGGCCCCAACAGCTCGGCAAAACTAGCCTTCACCCAGCAGCCGAGCGGTTCGACCGGCGGTGTCGCGTTCGCCACGCAGCCCAAAGTGGCGGTGCAGGACGCATTCGGCAACACAGTGACGAGCGACAGCAGCTCCGTCACTCTTTCGATCACGACGCCCGAAGGCGCGACCTTGACCTGCACGAGCAACCCGCTAGCCGCAAGCTCCGGCGTGGCCAGCTTCGCCGGCTGCAAGATCGACAAG